>NZ_JAXCHT010000001.1:0-352600 GCF_035984655.1 Actimicrobium sp. GrIS 1.19
TCGGCGTTGTGCTTGTTTGGCATCGGTTCGAATCAGTAAAATTGTGGCCGCATCCTACCATCAACCACTTTTTAATCCTGAAGTGCACCAACGCCCCGGCGCTGTGATCGTCAGGTTCATCAACGCCAACACCGAACTCATCAATCCTTCGGTTTGCCGAAGCGCCATTTTGAAGGCTGCGCGCAGCATCAAACTCGTCTCGATGGCGATCTCCATATAGCGTGCCTGACCGAGCGGCCCGACGCTTTGCCACCGATCCAGTACCGCCTCTTCTATCCACAACGTCAAGCTGCCGCGTCGCCGTAAACCGGCCTCATAGTCCGGCCAGTTTTGAACCTTGAATGACATCTTCGGGATGTGATGACGGCGGTCGGCGTTGTGCTTGTTTGGCATCGGTTCGAATCAGTAAAATTGTGGCCGCATCCTACCATCAACCACTTTTTAATCCTGAAGTGCACCAACGCCGTGCAGTTGCCCATCATGACAGCATGAACTTTCATCCCGGGTCTGTGCGCCAGCGTTCACAGTGCGTCTGGCGCAGACAGCATTTGCGCCGCCAGTGTACGGATACTTGCGCGTTCATCGGGTGACAATCGCGTGACATTTTTCGCCATCAATGCGGTGCGCGGGTTACCCGCCAATTCGGCTTCGTGCTGATCGAGGAAATTCCAGTACAACGTCGTGAAGGGACAGGCCGCCGGTCCGGTCCGTTGCGCCGGATCATATTTGCAACCCTGGCAGTAGTTGCTCTGCCGGTGAATGTAGGCGCCGCTGGCAATGTACGGCTTGCTGGTGAACCGCTTGCCCAGTGCATGCAGTGCCATGCCGGCGGTGTTCGGCAGCTCCACCCATTCGACCGCATCGACGTACACTGCGAGGTACCAGTCGGTGACTTCGCGCGGCGCGAGTTGGGCCAGCAAGGCGAAGTTTCCGGTCACCATCAGACGCTGGATATGATGGGCATAACCGAACTGCAGCGTTTGCATGACCGCGGCCTTGATGCATGCCATGCCGGTCTGGCCGGTCCAGTAGAAAGCCGGCAGCGGGCGCTGGTGATCATAATGATTGGCCTGTTTCATGGCGGGCATATCAAGCCAGTACACGCCCCGGATGAACTCACGCCAGCCAAGAATTTGCCGAATGAAGCCTTCGGCGCTGGCAAGCGCGACGCGTCCGTCGCGATAGGCCGTTTCGGCCGCGCCAATGACTTCCGCCGGCGACAGCAAGTGCAGGTTCAGACTGGTCGACAGCAGGGCGTGCCAGCCAAATGGCGTGTCAGTCCACATCGCATCCTGCCAGGCGCCGAAACCGACCAGCCGGGTCTCGATGAAGCGTTCCAGCGCAACCAGTGCCTGGGCCCGGTCAACCGGCCAGATGAAATCGGCGGTTGACCCGGGATGATCGGAAAACTCCGCTTCCACCAATGCGATCACTTCCCGCGTCAGCGCATCCGGCAAGCAGTGCGCCGGCGCCGGGATCGCGCCGGGTCCGGTGCGCTTCGGAAAGCCGCTCCGATTTTCGGCATCGTAGTTCCACTCACCGCCGGCAGGCTGGCCGTCATCCATCAAAACGCCATGTTTCTTGCGCATGACCCGATAAAAAAATTCCATGCGCAACTCTTTTTTCGCCTTGGCCCAGACCGCAAACTCGATACGGCTGCACAGGAAATGCGTGTCATCGAGTATCCGCAGCGGTGTCTCGGTCGCCGTGCAGGTGTCGCGCAGAATCTGCTCCATGCGCCATTCGCCGGGCTCGGCAACGACCAGCGCGAGCGGCTGATGCTCGGCCAGCACCAGCTGCAGCCGCGTTGCGAAGTCGCCGGCCAGCGGATCGTCCAGCTTCAGATAAATAAACGGCCAGCCGCGTGCGCCGATTTCCAGAGCGAAATGCCGCATCGCAGAAAGAAACAACACGATACGCGCCTTGTGCGACCACACCGCCATGCCTTCACTGGCGGCTTCGATCATCACGATGGCGTCCTGTTGCGGATCGAATCCGTCGAGGGCCGGATTGGCCAGGGACAGCTGGTCGCCCAGAATCAGCACCAGTCGGCGCATCACGAAATTAACCAGTCACCGAAAACGGTCTGCATAAGACTTTCCTTTACCCGTAAGATCAGCCGCAATATCCGGTCCTGCGAAAAAGCGGCAGTTTGCAAAAAATCGTATAGACTTCGAAGTACAGAATAATACCAGTGAGTATACAAACATGAACCTAAAGCAACTTTTGACTGCAACGCTGGTTTGCGCGGCGGTCCTGACGGGATGGCATCACAGTGCGATGGCGCAGTCGCCGTCCTGCCCGGCATTGTTGCAGCAGCAGTTCAATCGCTTGCAGGACGAAGCACCACAAAATCTTTGCCAGTATGCGGGCCGCGTCACATTGGTGGTCAACACGGCCAGTTATTGCGGCTTTACCAGCCAGTACCAGGGACTGGAGACACTGCATGCGAAATATCAATCCCGCGGCCTGGTCGTGCTGGGCTTTCCGTCGAACGATTTTGGCAAGCAGGAACCCGGCTCGGGCAAGGAGATCGCCGAGTTTTGCTTCAACACGTATGGCGTGAAATTTCCCATGTTCGCCAAGTCAGTGGTGTCCGGTCCGAACCCGAATCCCCTGTATGCAGCCCTGCTCAAGGCGACCGGCAAACCGCCGAAATGGAATTTTCACAAGTACCTCATTGATCGCAGCGGCACGCTGGTGCAGAGTTTCCCCAGCGAGGTCGAGCCGGAAAACCCGGCGTTCGTAGCCGCCATCGAAAAGGCATTAAGCCAGAAGCCATGATGCCTGCGCTGAATCCATTCGAACAAGCCGGGCGTATCAGCTTGCATCAACCATCCTGGCGGGAGCTGCATTCATGAAAATCGCTGTTGTCGGAGCCGGTATCGCCGGTCTCTCGTGTGCCTACCGGCTGTCGCAGGCGGGTCAGGACGTGACCCTGTTCGAAGCCAACGATTATTTTGGCGGACATACGCACACGGTCGACGTGACGATGGAAGGTCACACGTATGGCGTCGACACCGGTTTTCTGGTGTTCAATCACAAGACCTATCCGCACCTCGTCGAGCTGTTCCGTGAATTGCAGGTCAAGACGGTGACGACCGACATGTCGTTTTCGGTCAAGCTGCCACTCGGCAAGCGCAATCTTGAATGGGCCGGCGGCAATCTCGACGCCGTCTTCGCGCAGCGCCGCAACCTGCTCAGCCCGCGCTTTTTGCTGATGTTGCGCGATATCTTGCGCTTCAATCAGCAAGCCACTGCGATGGCGCTGTCGGGCGAGGATCTAGGCAGCACCGTGTCGCTGGGGGCTTTTCTCGATCAGAACAATTACAGCGAGCAGTTCCGCGCATGGTATCTGTTGCCGATGGCTGGCTGCATCTGGTCCTGTCCGACCGACCAGATGCTCGCCTTTCCGTTTTCCACGTTCGTGCGCTTTTGTCACAACCATGGGCTGTTGCAGGTCAATGACCGGCCGCAATGGCAAACCGTGCAGGGCGGCGCGCGCCAGTATGTCGACAAGCTGCTGGCCGGCATCGACAAGAAGGCGCTGCACACGCCGGTCAGGTCGATTTCGCGCGGGGCACAAATCGCCGTCGAGACCGACGACAACGTGCAACTGTTCGATCACGTGGTGCTGGCCAGTCACAGCGATCAGAGCCTGTCACTGCTCAAGGACGCCAGCCCGACCGAGCGCCTGATCCTCGGCAGCGTGCGCTACGAACCCAATCGCGCGGTACTGCATACCGATGCCAGCTGCCTGCCAAAGAACCGCAAAACCTGGTCGGCGTGGAATTACCAGAGCGCCAATGCGGCCACGCCGAAAGTCTGCGTGCACTACCTGATCAACCAGTTGCAACCGCTGCCCTTCAAGACCCCGGTGATCGTCTCGCTCAACCCGATCGACCAACCCGACCCGGCCAGCATCCTTGGCCAGTTCGACTACGCCCATCCGGTTTTCGATGCGCCCGCCATTCTTGCGCAAACCCAGCTGAAAACGATCCAGGGGCGCAAGAACACCTGGTTCGCCGGCGCCTGGACCGGGTACGGATTCCATGAAGACGGCTTGAAATCCGGCCAGCAGGTCGCGCAATCCATCGCCGCCATCGCCGCGCGGCAAGCCATCACCGCCTGACATGGAAACCCGCACCGACAACGCCGTCGTCGCGCCGCAACTGTGCTTTGGCACAGTGCGGCACCGACGCCTGCGACCGACCACCAATGCCTTCGACTACGGCGTCTATTTTTTGCGGCTGCCGCTGCGCACACTCGGCGCCGGGGCATTTGGTCCGCGCCTGTTCTCACGCAATCGCTTCAACCTGTTGTCCTTCCACGATCGCGATCATGGCGACGGCAAGCAAGCCCTGCTGCCCTGGATCGACGGGCTGCTGCGCGCCGAAGGCATCACCGACGCCGACGGCGAAATCTGGTTGCAGGCGTTCCCGCGGGTGCTCGGCTATGTCTTCAACCCGGTTGCGTTCTGGTTCTGCCATCGCATTGACGGCACACTGCGGGCAGTCGTGTGCGAAGTGCGCAACACCTTCGGCGAGAAGCACTGCTACCTGCTCGACACCGGCGCCGCCATCGGCAACGGCGTCGAACTGCGCGCGCGCAAGCAGTTCCATGTATCGCCATTTTGCAAGATCGAAGGCGGCTACCGGTTCCGCTTCATGCGCTCCTTGCGCGGCGCCAGCGAGCGCACCCTGGCCTGCATCGACCATGACGACGCCAGCGGTCCGCTGCTGCTGACCAGCATCTCCGGTTCCGCAGCGAAGTTATCAAACACCGCGGTCGCGACTGCCTTTTTTACCTATCCGCTGATGACGATCGGCGTCGTCGTGCGGATTCACTGGCAGGCACTGAAACTGTTTGTCAAACGCGTGCCTTTTATCTCCAAACCCCTGCCACCTTCCGAGCCGCTCAGTCGATGAATACCACTACCTGTTCCTTTGATGCACCGCACGACCAATTGTCGACCGCCGACTTTCCGCCACAGGCACGCTTTGTGGTGCAACTGCTGCGTCGAATCACCCACGGCGCCATCGTGGTGGAATTTCCAGACGGCCAGGCTGCCCGGTTTGGCGATGCCTCGACGCCCGCGACGATGACCTGGCACAACTGGGAAGTCTGCCAGGCCGCCTTGAAGTCGGGCGACATCGGCGTGGCGGAGACCTTCGTCAACGGCCAATGGCGCACCGACAACCTGCCGCTGCTGGTTGAAGTGTTCATCCGCAACCGGCAAGCGTTCGAGTCGCTGATTTACGGCACCTGGTGGGGCAGCCTGCTGTACCGGATCAAGCATCTGTTCAACCGCAATTCGAAATCCGGCAGCCGCAAGAACATTCACGCGCACTACGACATCGGCAACGACTTCTACCAGCTCTGGCTGGACCCATCGATGACCTATTCGAGCGCGCTGTTTGCCGACGGCCATGTCGGCTCGTTGCAGGACGGCCAGCGCGCCAAGTACCGTCGCATCCTCGACGAACTGCAACTCGGCAGCAACGCCCGCATCCTCGAAATCGGCTGCGGCTGGGGCGGCTTTGCCGAGATCGCCGCGCGCGAAGACGGCGCGCGCGTCACCGGCCTGACCCTGTCGACCGAGCAGTTGCAGTTCGCGCGCCAGCGCCTGGCCGAGGCCGGCGTGGTCGATCAGGTCGAATTGCTGCTGCAGGACTACCGCGACACCCGCGGCGCGTTCGATGGCATCGCCTCGATCGAAATGTTCGAGGCGGTGGGCGAGGCCTACTGGCCGAGCTACTTCGACTGCATCGCGCGCAATCTGAAGCCGGGCGGCCGCGCCTGCATCCAGAGCATCGTGATCGACGATGCGCTGTTTGAACGCTACCGCAAGGGCACCGACTTCATCCAGCAAACCATCTTCCCGGGCGGCATGCTGCCGTCGCCCAAGGTGTTCCGCGAACGCGCCGCGCAGCATGGCTTGCGGGTCGTCAACGAGTACAAGTTCGGGCTCGATTACGCCCGCACCCTGGCCGAATGGCGCAGCGCCTTCAACGAGCAAATGCCGAGCGTCAGGGCGCAGGGTTTCGACGACCGCTTCCTGCGCACCTGGGAGTTCTACCTGGCCTATTCCGAAGGTGGCTTTCGCGCCGGCAGCATCGACGTGGCCCAGTTCACGCTCGAAAAAACATGATTGCGCGGCTGCCCCTGCGCTTGCTCGGATTGCTGTCCGGATTGCTGCTGGCGGTGTCGGCACTGGCCGCGCCAGCCCACATCGAGATGGAAATTCCGGCTGCGCGATTGTCCGGCGAAGGCACCTTCCGCTGGTTCGGCTTGCACATCTACGACGCCCAACTGTGGGTCGGCAAGCGCGGCTACGATGCCGCCCAACCCGAGGCCGCGCCGCTGGCGCTGGACCTGCAGTACGCGCGCGCACTGAACGGCAGGAAAATTGCCGAATCGAGTCGCGATCAACTCGACAAGCTGCAAATTGGCAGCGCCCAGCAACGCGCCGAATGGCTGGAGAAAATGGCCGCGCTGTTCCCCGATGTGCAGGCCGGAACGCACATCACCGGCGTCTTCCTGCCCGGCCTTGGGGCGCGTTTTTATCTCGATGGCAAACGCCTGGGCGAGATTGCCGATCCGGCCTTTGCGCGCGGCTTTTTCGCGATCTGGCTGGACCCGAAGACCACTGCGCCGCATCTGCGCAAGGCGCTCTTGCCTGACGCGCCGGCGCGCCAATGAGGCACCCGCAGCCAGCGCTGTCGCGCACCGACTTGCTGGCCTATGGCCTGTTCGGCATGCCGCTGGCGATGGTGGCATTGCCGGTGTACGTCTATGTGCCGCAGCTGTATGCGACCCGCTTTGGCTTGTCACTGACACTGATCGGCATCGTCCTGCTGCTGGCGCGCGTGTTCGACGCCTTTCTCGATCCGGCGCTGGGTTTGTGGATCGACCGCAGTCGCCACGCCGATGCGTATCGCCGCTTCGTGCTGGGCGCAGTGCCGCTGCTGGCGCTCGGATTCATCGCGCTGTTCCATCCGCCGGATTTGTCGGGCCACGCGGTGATCGGCTGGTTCCTGGCCGCGCTGCTGGTGGTGTATGTCGGCTTCAGCCTGGCCACGATCAGCCATCAGGGCTGGGGCGCCGCGCTGACCCAGCAGCAGTCGCAGCGCAGCCGCCTGACCGCCGCGCGCGAAGGTTTCGGACTGGTTGGCGTGGTCATTGCCGCGGCCCTGCCTGCGGTCGCGGGACCGTGGGGATTGACGCTGGCATTCCTGCTGCTGCTCGCCGTTGCGGTGCTGTTGCTGGCGCGTTCGGCGCCGCTGCCGGGCCGGTCTGCGCCGGTGCAAACCGGCTGGTCGGCGACGCTGCTGCCGGAGCTCCTGCACCCGTTTCGCAACCGGTTGTTTCGCTGGCTGTTCGCGGTCTTTCTGGTCAACGGCATTGCGGCAGCAATCCCGGCCACGCTGTTTCTGTTTTTTGCCAGCGACCGACTGCAACTTGCCCAATACGCGGGCCTGTTCCTGGTGCTGTATTTCGTCGCCGCCGCCGCCTCGATGCCGCTGTGGGTGGCCTTGGCAAAGCGCTTCGGCGAAGCGCGTGCCTGGCTCGGCGCAATGTTGCTGGCGGTCGCCGCGTTCGTCTGGGCCTATGGCCTGCACAGCGGTGACGGAGTCGCGTTTGGTGTGATCTGCGCGCTGTCCGGCATCGCACTGGGCGCCGATCTGGCGCTGCCGCCGGCGCTGCTGGCCGCCGTCATTGGCAAGGCCGGCGACAGCGGCCGGCGCGAGGGCGTGTATTTCGGCGCCTGGAGCTGGGCTACCAAAATGAATCTGGCGCTGGCCGCCGGCGTCTCGCTGCCGCTGCTGGCACGACTTGGCTACGTGCCCGGCGTGCAGGATGCGGCCGGAGCCGCGGCACTGAGCGTGGCGTATGCGCTGGTGCCGTGCGCACTGAAACTGATTGCTGCGGCGCTGTTGTGGCGCGCGCCGCTGCACCACATTTAAAACCGGGAGACCACCATGCATTTTCTGAAACTTATCCTCGCCGCCGCGCTGGCCATTCTGGCCGGTTGCAGCGCGGTCGAGCCAAGCCGCTATGCCGACCAGAAGCCGGCCCTCGACCTGCAGCAGTATTTCAACGGCACGCTGGATGCGCAGGGCATGTTCCAGGACCGCTCCGGCGCTGTCGTCAAACGCTTTGCCGTGGTCATCGTCTGCAGCTGGAAGGGCGATGTCGGCACCCTTGACGAAGACTTCACCTACTCCGATGGCACCCGCCAGAGGCGCATCTGGACCCTCACCAAAACGGGCGCATCAACCTATACCGGCACCGCGGCGGATGTGATCGGCCAGGCCGAGGGTGTAGTGGCAGGCAACGCGCTGCGCTGGAAATACGTGCTGGCGCTGCCGGTCGACGGCAAGATCATCAACGTTGATATGGAAGACTGGATGTATCTGATGGACCAGCGCGTGATGCTCAATCGCGCAGCCATGTCGAAGTATGGCTTTCACGTCGGTGATGTGACGCTGTCCTTCACCAAACGGCCATGATGAATCCGGCGATCCGCGACTGGACCGGTCAGCGTGTCTGGGTAATCGGCGCCTCGACCGGGATCGGCGCCGAAACTGCGCGCCAGCTGCTCGAGAAGGGGGCGCGGGTGGCGCTGTCGTCGCGCCATCTCGCGCCACTGCAGGCCATTGCCGCTGGCCGCGCGTCGGCAATGGCCGTGCCACTGGACATCACGGACCATGCCACGGTGGTCGCCGCCCATGAGCAGATCCTGCGTCAATGGCAAGGCATTGATCTGGTGCTGGTAGTGGCTGGCGGCTACAACGAAATGCGTGCCGACAGTTTTGATCTGGACAAGGCCAACCAGCTGATCGATCTGAACCTGCGCGGCGTCTTCAATTGTCTTGCTGCCGTGCTGCCCGATCTGTTGGCGCGGGGTAGCGGCGGGATCGGCATCGTGGCATCCGTGGCCGGCTTCACCGGACTGCCGATGGCGCTGGTCTACGGCCCGACCAAAGCGGCGCTGATCAATCTGGCCGAGTCGCTGTACCTCGACCTGCATCCACGCGGCGTGGCGGTGTATCTGATCAATCCCGGTTTTGTGAAAACGCCGCTGACAGCCGGCAACACGTTCACGATGCCGGCCCTGATCAGTGCCGAGACCGCCGCCACGAACCTGGTATCCGGTCTCGAGGCGGGGCAGTTCCACATTCATTTTCCGAAGCGCTTTACCAACCTGCTGCGACTGGCACGACTGTTGCCGTATCGCTGGTACTTCCCATTGATTCGCAAGGTTACCGGTCTATGAAGCACGCTGCCGATCTGCAACGCGTCGTGACATTCTTTGAAACGCTGACGCCTGCCTCAAGCACCCAGCTGGCGCAGATCTACAGCGTCGATGCCAGCTTCAAGGACCCGTTCAACGCGGTGCACGGCGTGCCCGCCATCGAGCGGATTTTCTCCCACATGTTCGTGCAGGTGGAGGCGCCGCGCTTCGTCATCACGACGCAGGTGCTGCAAGACGACCAGGCCTTTCTGACCTGGGATTTCCTGTTCCGCATGAAGCGTTTTTCGCGCGACGAGCAATGCATTCACGGCGCCACGCACTTGCGTTTCGATGCCGCCGGCGCAGTCACCCTGCATCGCGACTACTGGGACGCGGCCGAAGAGCTGTATGAAAAACTGCCCGTGCTGGGCAGCCTGATGCGGCTGTTGAAACGGGCCGGGCAGGGCTGACGCGGCGTAATGCCGCGCGGCCCTCGCCGCTGAACAACCCGGCCAGCAAAAAGACCGCGCTGCTGCTACCATCTGCGCTCTCTTCCCAACCTGTGCGCCACCCCTTGACCCACGCTCCCACCCGCCTGTTGCCGCGCAATGAATGGCTGTTCCTGCTCACCGTCGCAGGCATCCAGTTCACCCACATCCTCGACTTCATGATCATGATGCCGCTCGGTCCGCAACTGATCCGGGTCTTGCATATCGACACCCATCAGTTCGGGCTGTTGTTGTCGTCGTATACCTTTACGGCGGCGATCTCGGGATTGCTCGCGGCCACCTATATCGACCGCTTCGATCGTCGCAAATTGATGCTGACGCTGTATGTGCTGTTCATGCTGGCGACGTTGTGCTGCGGCCTGGCACAGACGTTTCCGCAACTATTGATTGCGCGCGCGATGGCCGGTGCGTTCGGCGGCATTCTTGGTGCGATGGTCAGCACCATGGTGGCCGATGTGATTCCGTTCGAGCGGCGTGGCAAGGCGATGGGTACCGTGATGGCGGCATTTTCGCTGTCGACCGTGGCCGGCGTTCCACTCGGGCTGGTGCTGGCCAATCACATTCCGGCGCTGGGTTGGCGTGCACCGTTCTTCTTCATTGTTGCGTTGTCGTCGATCATCTTTGTGATCGGCTACAAGCTCCTGCCCAACCTGACCGGTCACATGAACCGGCCGCGCGAGGGCTCGATTTTCCGGCAGATATTTGTTGTCGCCAAGGATCCCGAACATCTGAAGGCATTCGCCTTCATGGCGATGATGATGATGGGGGGCTTTACCGTCATTCCCTACATCGCGCTGTACATGACCAGCAACGTCGGACTGCCGGAGTCGTTCATCACGCTGGTCTATCTGTGCGGTGGCGCGGCGACCTTCTTCACCTCGCAAATGATTGGCCGCATGGCCGACCAGCACGGCAAGATGATCATCTTCCGCCGCGTCGCCCTGATCTCGCTGGTGCCCATCCTGATCACCACGCATCTGGTGCCGATCGCGTGGTGGCTGGTGCTGATCAACTCGACGATCTTTTTCATCCTCGTGCCGGGACGCATGGTGCCGGCCATGGCGATGATCAGCGCGGTCGCAGCGCCACAAGTGCGCGGCACCTTCATGAGCCTGGTGTCGTCGGTTCAGATGGCGTTCGCCGGACTGGCGTCGCTGGTGGCCGGGCTGATCATCCACCGCTCGCCCACCGGCCAGATCGAACATTACAATCTGGTTGGCTATCTGGCGGTGGCGTTCAGCGTGCTGGCCGTGCTGGTCGCGCCAAGCCTGCGACTGACCCAGGCCGCAGCGCCCGCGCGGCCAGGCTAGGCGGCCGGCTCAGGGCGTGCCGTTTTTTACCGGGGCGGCAGCCTTGCGCACGGTCTTGCGTTTGGCCGGTGCTGCAGCTTTTTTCGGTTTGGCAGAGGCGTTGGCGGCCGGCTTGGCGGCGCTCGCCGTGGCCGGCTGTGGCACCGGAATGGCGCTGGCGACGGCCTGGTTGAACTGCTCCTGCAGCAGACTCCACCACGCGGCCGGGTTGACCATCGGCGGTATCTCTGGGGCTGGCTCCGCCGCGCTCGCTGCCGGCTCGCTGGCGGGCTTTGGTTCGGGTTCCGGCTTGACCTCGGCAGGCTGCGCAAAGCGTGACTTGAACGCGGCCTGACTGTCGGCCGTCTTTGACTCGGTCGGCTGCATGGCCGCGGTGAAGTTGGCGCTCATCGACTGCAGCGCAGAAATCGTCGCACTCTGGACTTCGAGTGCCTTGATGGTTCCGTGCAGCATGTTCATGTTCAGCGTCAACCAGCTCTCGACAGCTTTCAGATCGGCAATCTGCTTGTCGATTTCTTCCAGCGACAGGGTTGGCATCACCATGCCGGGCAAGTTCATGCCGGCCATCGATGAGCCGCCCCACAGATTTTTCATGAATTCGAGGGTGTCGGTGACTGCACCCGGCATCGTAGGCTTGTTCATGCGAATCTCCCCAAGAGTGAAAGTACAGGTTAGCAGAGAACCGCGACAAACAGACGGTCAAATGGAGCACGCCATTCGCGGTCAATTGATTCACCCTGTTACGCCGCGAGCACGACCGCGCCGGCAGCGTTTACACTGCGGGCATGATTACACCGGCACGCCCTGACAACTCAAGCAGACGCTGGCTCCGTCCGCTGGCGGTGCTGATCGCGTCGCTGCTGCTGCATTTGCTGCTGCTCGACTGGGCCACCGGCCGCCTTGGTCCGGCCGGGCCGCATCAGAAAACCGAGACGGTGCTGCTGACGACACTGGAGCCGCCAGCCGTGCCTGCGCCGCCACCTCCGCCGCCAAAACCGGCCGCGCCGAAGCCGAAGCCGGTGCCGCGCCAGCCGCGCGCGCCGCGCCCTGCGGTGGCGCAATCGGCCGCGCCGCCGGCGCCGGCACAACCCGTCGAGTCCGAACCGCAGGGCGCACCTGGGGTGGCCATGGCGGAGCCAACGCCGACGCCGGAACCGGTGCCCGAGCCAGCGCCGGAAACGCCACAAGCGCCGCCACCCCGCGTGCTGAAAACCCAGGCGCCACCATCCGCGGAACTGAAGTACGACGTCGAGGCGCTGCGCAATGGCAAGCTGGTCTATGGCAGCGGCAAGATCGGATTCCGCAGCAGCGGCGACAACTACGTAATCGATGGCGAAGCCGGCGTGCTCTTCTTTTCCGTGCTGACCTTTCGCAGCGTCGGCAGCATCGAGCAGGATGGCATTACGCCGCTGCGATACAGCGAGAAGCGCTTCCGCAAGGCCGAAACGAATACCCATTTTCAGCGCGAGGCCGGGCGCATCAGCTTCTCGGCGTCGACCGCGTCGTACCCGCGTGCCGGCGGTGAACAGGATCGCGCCAGCATCATCTGGCAACTGGCTGCCATCGGTCGTGGCGACCCCAGCCAGTTCAGCACCGACAGCGAATTCGACATCTTCGTTGCCGGCGTGCGCGACGCCGAAACCTGGCGCATCCGCGTGGTCGGCGAAGAGCAGATCCACGCCGGCGGCGACAACCTGACGGCCTGGCACTTGCTGCGCATGCCGCGGCCGGGCTCCTACGACACCCAGGTCGATATCTGGCTGGCGCCGTCGCGGCAATGGTATCCGGTCAAGTTGCGCCAAACCGAGACCAATGGCGATTACCTCGACATGTCGATGTCATCCATCACGCCGCTGGCGGCCCAATAACTTTCCATTCACGAACGGAGTCTCATGTCTTTTACCTCGTTACGCACCCTCACCGTTGCTGCGGTGCTGCTGGCCAGCTGCCTGTCGGCCAGCGCCCAGCATGCCGCCCCAAAACGCACCTTCAAGTTGCCGCCATCGGCTGACCTGCGCTACTCGGTGCGGGCCCAGCAGAGCGGACTGGCACTCAGTGGCGAGTCCACCCTGAAGTGGCTCAACGGCGGCGACAAATACGCCATCGCCACCGAAACCCGCTCCGCGCTGGTCGGCAAGATCAATGAAGCCAGGAGCAACGGCACGATCGATGCCTTCGGCCTGGCGCCCGCCGCGTTTACCGAAAAGCGCTGGCGCAAGGAAGCCACCACCACCACCTTCAACCGCACCGGCATGACGATCAACTTTGCCGATGCCGCCGCACCGACCTTTCCGCTACTTGGTGGCGAACAGGACCGCAGCAGCGCCATCTGGCAATTGATCGCCATTGCGCGCGCCAATGCGGCGGCATTCAAGCCGGAGTCGGTCTGGGAATTGTTTGTCGCCGGCGCCCGCGATGCCGAGCCGTGGACCTTCAAGGTGGCGCGCGCCGAAACCCTGACGACGCCGCTCGGGGTCCAGCGCACCATCCATATCACCCGTGCGACGCCGCCGGACTCAAAGGGCCAGCAGCTCGACATCTGGCTGGCGCCATCGCTGGAATGGTATCCGGTGCGACTGCGCTTTACCGACGCTGACGGGGATTTCATCGAGCAGACGCTGGAAAAAATCGGCAAGCCGGACGGCGCCTGATACAGCAGTCTGTGTCGTTGCCGAAACACTCGCTGTGAAACGGGCTGAATCCGGGGCAGGCGTGCGCGCGTATCTTGTAAGATGAATTATTTATTCGTCTTACACGCGCACCGTCGCCAATCCAACCTGCCCGAACCATCATGCGCACAACTCCCCCGCTCCGCCACCTGTCAATGCGCCACCCGCTGCTGACCATCGCGCTCGCCGGCGTGATTGCCACCAGCAGCAATGCGCAGGCTCAGCAGGAGGCCACGCTGGAACAGGTAATCGTCGAAAGCTCACGCCTGAGCCAAATTGGCATCGCCGAGTCGGCCAATGCCGGCGTGGTCACCCGAAAGCAGCTGGAAGCGCGCACCGTGTACCGTCCCGGTGAACTGCTGGAGGCCACGCCGGGCTTGATCGTCAGCCAGCACAGCGGCGAGGGCAAGGCCAATCAGTTCTATCTGCGCGGCTTCAATCTGGATCACGGCACCGACCTGCGTACGACAGTCGACGGCATGCTGATCAATCAGCGCAGCCACGCGCACGGCCAGGGCTGGACCGACCTGAATTTCATGATTCCGGAGCTGGCCACCCGTCTCGAATACCGCAAGGGGCCGTATTACGCCGAGGAAGGCGACTTCGCCTCCGCTGGCGCGGTGAGCGTGCGCTATGCCGATGTCCTGCCAGAGGGACTGGCCAGCATCGGCGTGGGCGGCAGCGGCTATCGCCGGGCACTGCTGGCCAATTCACCGGCGTTCGGCAATGTTCACCTGTTGTATGCGCTGGAGCTGTTTCACAATGACGGTCCGTTCCGCGTCGGCGACGATTACCGCAAGGTCAACGGCGTGCTGCGCTATAGCGAAGGCAGCGCCGCCAGCGGGTTCAATCTCGGCGCCATGGCGTATCACGGCAGCTGGCATTCGACGGATCAAATCCCGCAGCGTGCCGTCGTCGATGGCAGCGTCGGCCGCTTCGATGCGATCGATCAGACCGATGGCGGCAGCGCGCACCGATACAGCCTGTCGGGCGAGTGGCATCGCAACAGTGAGACAAGTTCGACCACCATCAATGCCTATGCGATCAACAACCGGCTCGACCTGTATTCCAATTTCACGTATTTTCTCGATGACCCGATCAACGGCGACCAGTTCTCGCAGCCGGATCGACGCATCACCACGGCCATCAACGCTGCCCACACATGGCGCACTCAATGGCTCGGGCGCGAAGCGGAAAGCCGGGTCGGCCTGCAGTTCCAGAACGACAATATCCACAACGGCCTCGACAGCACACGCGCGCAGCGGCGCCTGTCGACCACGCGCGACGACCATATCGTCGAAACCAGCGCGAGTGCATTCTTTGAGAACACGACGCGCTGGACCGACAGGTTCCGCACCATCGCCGGCCTGCGTTCCGACTTTTACCGGTTCGATGTGAACAGCAAAGTCACGCCGGAAAATTCCGGCACTGCCAACGATCACACAATCAGCCCGAAACTCAATCTGGTGTTCGGCCCCTGGGACAAGACCGAGTATTACTTCAACATCGGCAGCGGCTTTCACAGCAATGACGCGCGCGGCGCCACCATCAGCGTCGATCCGAAGACTGGCGCAGCGGCACGCCGCGTGCCGCCGCTGGTGCGATCACGCGGACTGGAAGTGGGTCTGCGATCGGAAATCGTGCCAGGCCTGCAAAGCGCGCTGTCGTTCTACCGGCTCGATTTCGATTCCGAACTGACCTTCGCCGGCGACGCCGGCACCACCGAAGCCGGACGCGCGACGCGCCGCACCGGCTTCGAATTCTCGAACTACTACCGCGCCACGCGCTGGCTGACCATCGATGCCGATGTGGCGTTTGCGCGCGCGCGTTTTCGCGATGTCGACCTGGTTGGACAACGCGTGCCAGGCGCGGTCGAGGGCGTCGCCTCGCTGGCGCTGGCGGTCGATAACCTGGGCCCATACTTCGGCGCGCTGCAGCTGCGTTACTTCGGGCCGCGCCCGTTGATCGAAGACGATTCGGTGCGCTCGGCCAGCACTGTCACACTCAACGGCCGCGTCGGCATCAAACTCAGCCCGAGCACGAAAATCGAACTTGAAGGATATAACCTGACCAACCGGCGCGATGCCGCGATTGATTATTACTACGCCTCGCGCCTGCCGGGCGAGGCCGCCGGGGGTGTCAACGACGTGCACTTTCATCCGATTGAATCGCGTTCGTACCGGGTGACGCTGAATACGACGTTCTAGGTCCGCGGCATCAGATGCACATGCGGATGCCGGCCACCAGTCGCCGCCTCGCGCTGCACCGGCACGATATGGATATTCCCGTGCCGTACGCCGCTCTGCGCAACCAGGCTGTCGGCAAAGGCGCTGACGGCATTGACGCGGCCGCGCAGGACCACGGTTTCCAGACAATTGTCGTGGTCGAGATGGACATGCGTGGTGGTCACGCACAGGTCGTGGTGATCGTGCTGCGCCGAGGCCAGCCGGCTCGACAGTTCGCGTTCGTGATGGTTGTAGATGTAACTGACGGTGGCGATGCAATGCAATGCGCCGCCGTGCGATTTGCGCTCGGACTCAATGTGGTTGCGCAGCAGGTCGCGAAAGGCTTCGGATCGATTGGCGTAGCCGCGCGTTTCGATCAGCTTGTCAAACTGTTCGGCCAGCGATTCTTCGACGGAGATCGTAATTCGGCGCATCCGGTCTCTCTGTGGAAATGGTCTACAGCATCCGGCTGTGCTTGGGCAGCGACGCCGCCAGATAGTCGTGCTGGTCGGCCAGCACATGACGGCCGGACAACAGGAAGTGTTCGAACCGGCACACCGCGTAAGGCACGTACACCAGCGGTCGGAAATTGGCCACCAGCCGGGAGCCCTTTTCGCCATTGCACTTGCGGCAGGCGGTCACGCAGTTGGTCCAGCTGTCGGCGCCGCCACGCGAGCGCGGCACGACATGGTCGCGCGACAACTGTTGCCGCTGAAAGCGCTGGGCACAGAACGCACAGGTGTAGTGATCGCGCTTGAAGAGCAGGTCGTTGTTGTCGCCCAGCGGCAGTGGCTTGAGCATTTTCGCCATGATTTCGCTGCCGGCTACCGCGATGATCGGCTTGATTTCCAGCAGTGACTGGACCCCGCCCTTCGAATATCCGCCCCGAAACAGCATCGCCTCATCCCCCAGCTCCCACGCCACCTTGTTGACCGCGTAATAGTGCACCGCTTCCTGCGGCGAGAGCCAGGCAAAGGGATTACCGGCGATATCAAGGGCGAGAATGGCGTGATGTCCAGGCATGATGTTCAGGGTCTCATTGGGGTTTCGTCGATGTCAGGGTGGTTCGATCACATGTCAATTTAATGCATGCAAGTGTGTAGAAAACCGGAGGAAAACACAATCCCTGAATCCGATTGGCGGGCGGCGCCGTATTTAGTTGGGCAATCGGCTACAACCCTCCCAACTCAAAGGAAATATGATGCGCAAAATCAAACATGCACTGGTTCTCTCGGCGGCCATTCTGGTTGCCAATGTCGCCCTCGCGGCCGACATCATGGTCGGCGGCCAGGCCATGATGCCCACCAAAGATATCGTCGACAACGCCGTCAATTCGGCCGACCACACCACGCTGGTGGCCGCAGTCAAGGCCGCCGGCCTGGTCGAGACGCTCAAGGGCAAAGGCCCGTTCACCGTCTTCGCACCCACCAACGCGGCCTTCAACAAGCTGCCGCCCGGCACCGTCGAGACCCTCGTCAAGCCGGAAAACAAGGCCACGCTGACCAAGATCCTGACCTATCACGTGGTGCCCGGCAAATATGACTTCAAGGCACTCGACCAGTTGATCAAAAAAGACGGCGGCAAGGCGCAACTGATCACGGCCAGCGGCGGCAAGCTGAGCTTCGCCATGAACGGCATGCACAACATCGTCGTCATGGACGACAGTGGCAATACGGCCAGCATCAGCACCTACGATGTGGTGCAATCGAATGGCGTCATCAATGTGATCGACACCGTGTTGATGCCGAAGTAATTGCTCCGACGCAGCACGATCCGTTCGGATCGCCTGCAGCAACCAGAAAGACGCCGGCATGCACCGGCGTCTTTTTTTCGTCTATCCCACCGGCAGCGCGGTCCGGCTGTCGGACAGATAGGCGCAGAAATAGCGGTTGCGCCCCTGCGCCTTGGCCTCGTACAGGGCGGCATCGGCGTGCGCCATCAGGTCGGCCGGATTCAGATAACTGCCATCGGTGTAGGCAATGCCGATGCTGGTTGTGATGTGTAACGGCGTGTCGCCAACCTCCACGGGCGCCGCGACGCTGTGCAGCATCTTGCCGGCCACCGCCTCGGCTTCCTGTGCGGTGTGCAGGCCTTCGAGCACGACAATGAATTCATCGCCCGCCAACCGCGCCACGGTATCGGTGACACGCACACTCTTTTGCAGGCGGCGGCCAAATTCCTGCAGCACCGCATCGCCGCTCGCGTGGCCGCGGGTATCGTTGATTTGTTTGAAGTGATCGATATCGAGAAACATCACTGCCATCGACAGGCCGGAACGCTGGCAGCGGCGCACCGCCTCGAACAGCTTTTCATCCAGCTGATAGCGATTCGGCAAACCGGTCAGGGTGTCGTGACGGGCCAGCACGGCCATGCGTTGTTCAGCCGCCTTGAGTTCGGACACATCCGACGTGAGCGTATAGATGCCGCCGATCACGCCGTTGCTGTTGACCGCAGGAACATAGATCGTGTGCATGTGACGTTCGACGCCCAGCACCGTCGAGGCAATGTCGAACGTGATCTGCTCGCCACGCAGCGCCCGTTCGATGTTCGGCCGGCGCTGTTCGTACAAGGCCTCGCCCAGAATCGCGCGGCAATGCTGGCCGAGGACAAGGTCTGGCTCCAGGCCCAGCCATGCCTTGAAATTGGCATTGGCAAAGCGAAACACATGCTGCTGATCGATGTACGAAATCAGGACCGGCAAGTGGTCGGTAATCGCTTGCAGGCGCTGCTCGCTGTCACGGATGGTTTGTTCGGCGGCCTTGCGCTCGGTGATATCGCGCAGGAAGGCGTTGGCGACGTAGCCGCTGCCATTATGAAAACCGGCGATCGAGATTTCGATCGGAATCGCGTGTCCGTCGCGGTGCATCCCAACCACCTCGATGCGGGTATTCAGCGCCGGTCCCTGTCCGGTCTGCAGGAACTGTGCAAAGCCCGCCGCATGCGCGCCGCGCATCGCCGGCGGAATGATCAGTTCTGCCAGATTGCGCCCTGCCGCTTCGGTGGCGCTCCAGCCAAAGGTCTGCTCGGCCTCGCGGTTCCAGTCGGTGACCTCGCCCTGGCCGCCGATGGCAATGAACGCATCATGCGAATGCTCCAGAATCTGCCGCAACCGGTCCTCGCTGGCGGCCAGCTCGGCGGTGCGCCGGGACACCCGCTGCTCCAGCGACGCGTTCAGCCCTTGCAGGGCGGCCTCGTTCTGTTCCAGGTCGCGCACCAGCACGATGAAGGAGATCGACAGCTCGGTGATCTCGCGATAGGCGCCGGCCGGCACTTCCAGACGCGTCGTTTCGCCCGTGCGAAAGCGCAGCACCTCACGCGCCAGTGTCACCAGCGGGCGCGAAATGCGACGGGCATTGACGATCCCGATCAGGGAAAACAGGAGCGCGATCAAGCCACCTGTCCACAACACCTTCTGCTGGATCAGGCGCACCGGCGCAAACGCTTCGACGGCGTCCTGGCGCACCAGTACGGTCCAGCCAAAGCCGGGAAAGGGTGGGTGGCCGCGCGATTTGCTGTAGCCGACCAGATAATCACGCTGGTCTGGCCAGTGCTCGACGGCCGAGCTCACGCCAGCCCGTTCGACCGCCGCCAAACCGGGCAGACGCAGCGTACTGCCCTGCACGGATGGCGGGCCAAGCAACACCTTGCCACTACTGTCGAGAATCATGGCCTCGATGTGGCTGCGGCGCATCGACGGCGTAATCACCGATTGTTCGATTTTGCGCGCCCATTCCCACGACAGGTGCGCGCCCAGAACGCCCTCAAGCGCACCATTCGGGGCGACCAGCGGAAACGCGACATCGACGAAGCGCAGCGGCTCGCCAGATGGGGCGGGAGCGAGTTTGGTGGCCAGCATTTTCGCTTCGTGCAAGTCCATCACATTCGATGCGCCCCGCATCGCGTTGGAAAACCATGGACGCGCAGCGACGTTGGCGCCGGCCAGAATACCCTTGGTCGAGGCGATCACCGTGCCATTCACATTGGCCACGCCGATCCACGCATAGTCGCTGTAGGTATCTTGCGCCTGATCGATCATCGACTGCATCGTCGCCAGCGACATCGCGGGTTCGCCGACACGGTATCGGCTGGCCATTAGTTGCACCTCGCGGTAACGTTCGAACAGGCCCTGATCGAGTTTGTCGGTGGTCTGGAAGGCGATGTCGGCAAGCTTTTCGCGCAACTGGACATTGACGGAATCACTTGCCACGCGGCCGATGATCTCGGAAAGGATGCAGGTCAGCAGGATGGACGACAGGCAAAACCAGAACGCCAGATTGACAGAGATGTTGTTGAGATGGCGGCGAACACGCATGGCACGCAAATGCAAATTGAAGTGCGCAGAGTCTAACCCCGAATGCCGGCGAATGGTTGCTGCCAGCAGGCCGCCAAAAGCCTTAGCGTTGGTCGACCAATGCGGCGGTGAGGCGGCGCACCAGCGGCAGCGCGATCATCAGTGTTGGGAAGGCAACCAGCCAGGAAATACCCCACGCCGTCAGCCATTTTCCGGTGAATCCCGCGCCCGGGCCAATCGCCTGCAGGGTACTCACCAGCGACACGATGCAGGTCATGAAGACCGACAGAATCGCCGGCGTGACAATCGCCGCAAATCGCGCCGGCAGCCTGCGGCGCGGCGGCAGTCCGGCGGGCGTCGTCAAACGCGCATCGGCCATTACATTTTCGCTTCTTTTTTCAGCAGCAGGACGGCGGCCTCAAGCACCCCGAACGATTTCGCGAATGCTCCGCTTCCGGCCAGCATCGCCTGCGCATCGACGTATTCCGCGCCATTGATTTCGCGCACCACTTTGGCCGCCTGCACATGGAAGGCGGCATGTGCTTCAAGGCACGGCTTGTAGGACTTGAGAAACATGCACGTCCTGGTGGCTTCCCCGTGCAGCCAGTTGCCCAGGACGCAGCGATCTGTCTTGGCAATGGTTGCCGCATCGAGCTGGACTTTGGCAGCGATGGCGGCCGCAAATTTGTTCCGGAATTCCTTGTCCTTGGCAATTGCGTCGATCAGGTCCATTGCATGCTCCGTTGGTGGGGTGATGATTCGGCCGACTGAATGACGTCAGGAATTCAGGTAACGCAAGATTGCCTGGGCGATCTCGGGAGTCAGGCTGACGAATCGCAGGCCGACCTTGAAACCGTCTTCACCGCTGCTGAAGACGGCATGGATGACGCGGGCGGGGATTTCGAACAGATTGCTGCCGCCGGTCTTGACCGGGATGACAAGCCGAACCAGACACGGCGTTTCCGGCTGGAGATTGCTGCTTGCAATGACGCCCACGCCGGCGATGCTCAGGTCGAAGGTACGCACTTCGCGCACCGCCTCACCGAACAGGATCAGATGGCCCTTGCTGCGAAACAGCTTGCGCTCATGTTCGCGCCGGTTTGCATCGGGGGCAGCAGGCTCGGTCACTGAAGAATCACTTTCGTACGGGGCAGGGCAATGAGTTCGCGCAAACGGCGGGCGCGTCGGGAAGGCGACAAATTACGACGAAGATTACCACCGTTAACCGTCGACCGGAATTGCAAATCGCCAACGGATCCGTTGTGGCAAATCAAGCATTACGCACAATGCCAGCACGCGCGAAATGCGTGTCCACTTGATACATCGCAACCTGCATCACCGTTTCAACTGACAAGATACTGTACATATAAACAGTGCCAGCTGACCGTGACAGACTTCTCCCGCCCCAACCGCATCATTCCGCCACCATTGCTTGAACAGATCAAACAATGCATGCGCAATGGCGCCTGCAGCCCGCGAACCGAGCGGGAGTGTATCTACTGGACAAAACTGTTCATGCGCTTTCATCATCCGCGCCACCCGAAGGAGTTGGGCGGACCCGAGATCGGCGCGTTCCTTGCGCATCTTGCGGACAAGCGCCAGATGACCGGTGCGGCCAGGAACCAGGTAGTGCGGGCCCTGCGGTTCCTGTACACGCAAGTATTGCAGCTTGACCCGGGCCTGATCGCTGTCACTCCGCCTCCGCCCCGGCTTTCACAACCGCCTACGGTGTTGACGCCATCGGAAATCGATCGCGTATTCGCCAACATGCAGGGGCTCAATGCCCTGTTTGCCAGGCTGCTGTACGGCGCCGGCATGCGCCTGATTGAGTGCGCGCAACTGCGTATCCGGGATATTGATTTCGAAAGCAGCGCGATCGTCGTACGTCATGGCAAGGGTGAGCGGGATCGCGTGACATTGCTGCCGGCGGCGCTGACACAGCCATTGCGCCAGCAAATCACCTCTGCCCGGCACGCTTATGAGGAAGATCGTAACCATCAACGCAACGGCGTCATGCTGCCGCATGCCGTGGCAGCCAGGGACCCCCAGGCGGGAACACAATGGGAATGGTTCTGGCTATTTCCGGCAGAGCGCGAATCAATCGATCCCCGCAGCGGCATACTGCGACGCCATCACCTGTACGAGCAAGGCGTGCACCGGGCAATCAAGCGCGCCTTTCTCGCCGCCGGGCTGACCAAGTCCGCCTCCAAGCACGTCTTGCGGCATACCTTTGCCGCGCATCTTCTTGAGGCCGGCGTCGACCTGCGCACGGTGCAAACACTACTCGGCCATGCCGACGTGGCGACGACCATGATCTACCTGCGGGCGCCGGACGAAACCCGCGGCGCTATTGTGTCGCCACTGGACCGGCGTGACGGCAATGGCTGACAACCTCCTGCGCGGCGGGATCGGACACCGTTGCCGGCGGGTGCGCCGCACAATTGCTGCGCGATACCGCGGGGCGTCGCCTTATAATCCCTTGCCAGAGATGCCAATTCCGGCACTGATCAGGTGCCACGCAACAAGGACCCCCTTCCATGACCATTTCTACCGGCGCACTCGTCCTCTTCAGCGGCGGCCAGGACTCCACCACATGCGTCGCATGGGCGCTGGAGCATTACGCACGGGTCGAAACCATTGGCTTCGACTACCGGCAACGCCACGCCATCGAAATGACCGTGCGACCCGGCGTGCTGCGCAAGGTGCGAGCGCTGTCGCCCGACTGGGACCGCAAGCTCGGCGAGGACCACGTGATTGACCTCTCGCTAATCGCCAACATTTCCGACACCGCGCTGACGCAGAACGTCGAGATCAAGATGCTCGAAAATGGCTTGCCGAACACCTTCGTGCCAGGTCGCAATCTGCTGTTCATGACAGTCGCGGCAACGCTGGCCTACCGGCGCGGACTGGATGTCCTGGTCGGCGGCATGTGCGAAACGGATTTTTCCGGCTATCCGGATTGTCGCGACGATACGATGAAGGCGTTGCAGGTCATGCTCAACCTGGGCATGGCAACGCGCCTGAAGGTCGAGACGCCGCTGATGTGGCTCGACAAGGCCGACACCTGGGCACTGGCCGAGTCGTTCGGCGGCGCCGAGCTGGTGGATTTGATTCGTGCCGACACCCACACCTGCTATCTCGGCGAGCGCGGCCTCCTGCACGACTGGGGCTTCGGTTGCGACACCTGTCCGGCCTGCCTGCTGCGCGCAAACGGCTATGCGCAATACGTCCAGCGGGGCCATGCCGATGTCTAGGTTTGTCGAGATCCGTGCCTACAATCTCGAATGCGGCACGCGCGATGAATTCCATCAACTGATGCTCACGCAGTCGTTACCGTTGCTGAGAAAATGGCAGGTCGATGTCGTCGCCTGCGGACCGTCACCACATGATAGCGACAGCTATTATCTGCTGCGCGCGTATGACAGCCTGGCGCACCGCACCCGCAGCCAGGATGCCTTTTATGCCAGCGATGAATGGAAATTCGGACCGCGCGAAGCCGTGCTTGCGCCGATTGACAACTACACGTCGGTGGTCATCGAGATGGATGCAGCAACGATCGCTGCGCTGCGTACCATCCCCTGACAAAACGGACGGGCGCGCAGCGCCGTGAACAGGCCGGATGCATCATCCCGGCCTGGGGTCTGTCCACATTGCGCGGACAACTATCTCTCAGCCGGGCCGAGCGACAGTCGTCCGCGTTTGTCGATCACGCCCTATGCCGCATGCTTGCCGCGCGCCAGCTCCGTAATTACCGGTGCATGAAGGCCTGCCAGCAGTGCCTGCTCTTTTGCCTTGGCTGCTGCAAAATGGCGCTCCTTGACGTGCCCGTAGCCGCGGATATCTTCCGGGATGCTGGCAATCGCAGTCACCGCAGCCAGATTGTCCGGCGTTAGCGTTGGCAACAGCGTCGCAATCGTTTGACGATACGTGACGATCAGATTGCGCTCCATCTTGCGTTCGTCGGTATAACCGAAGACATCCAGCGGCGTGCCGCGCAAACCCTTGAATTTCGCCAGCACCGCAAACGCTTTCATCATCCAGCCGCCAAACTCCTGCTTGATCAGATGACCTTTCGCGTCCTTCTTTGCCAGCAGCGGCGGCGCGAGGTGGAATTTGATCTTGTAATCGCCTTCGAACATGCCGGCGATCTTGTCACTGAACGCACGATTGGTGTACAGGCGCGCGACTTCGTACTCGTCCTTGTAGGCCATCACCTTGAACAGATACTTCGCCACCGCCTCGGTGAGCCGCAACGGCTTGGCAGCATCTGCCACGGCCGTTTCGGCACGCCGTACCTGCTCGACGAATTCACGATACTGCAACGCATAGCCGGCATTTTGGTAGTCGGTCAGGAAAGCCACCCGGCGGGCGATGACGTCCTCCAGATTTGGCGCACGCTTGAACTCGATGATTTGGGCCGGACTGTCGCCAACCCTGGCGATCTTTTCGACTGCGGCCAGATCGTGCGCCGCCGTGCGGCCCCACACGAATGACTGCTTGTTGAAATCGATCGACACGCCATTGAGTTCGATGGCTTTCATCAGCGCCGCCTCCGTCAGTGGCACCCAGCCCTTTTGCCACGCGTAGCCCAGCATGAACATGTTGGTGGCGATGTTGTCGCCCATGAGCGCAGTGGCGATCTTGCCGGCATCGATGAAATCGACCCGCTCGGCGCCGCAGGCCGTGCGCAGCTCGGCTTCTGCCGCTGCGCCCGGATACTGCCAGTCGGGGTTCTTGACGAAGGCCGCCGTCGGCGTGCTGGTCGAATTGATCGCCGCGAAGGTACGCCCCTCGCCCATGCGTGACAACGCATCGCGACTGGCGGCCACGATCACGTCGCAACCGATCACCAGATCCGAGGCGCCGGTGCCGACGCGGGTCGAATGAATGTCGTCGGGCGAATCGGCCAGCCGCACATGCGACATCACCGGACCGCCTTTTTGCGCCAGGCCGCTCATGTCGAGCACCGAACAGCCTTTGCCCTCGACGTGCGCCGCCATCGCAAGGATCTGGCCGACGGTGACCACGCCGGTGCCGCCGATACCGGCCACCAGAATGCCGTACGGCGTGGCGGTGGTCGGCAGCAGCGGATGCGGCAGCACCATCGCCGGCACTTTCGGATCGGCCGCAGCGACTTTCTTTGGCTTCTTCAGCTTGCCGCCTTCGACGGTCACGAAACTCGGGCAGAACCCGGTCACGCAGGAAAAATCCTTGTTGCAGGACGATTGATTGATCTGGCGCTTGCGGCCGAATTCGGTTTCCAGCGGCTCGACCGACAAGCAGTTCGATTGCACGCTGCAATCCCCGCAACCTTCGCATACGGCCTCGTTGATGACGGCGCGTTTGGCCGGGTCCGGATACTCGTTGCGCTTCCGCCGACGCCGTTTTTCGGAGGCGCAGGTCTGGTCGTAAATCATCGCCGAGATGCCCTTGCACTCGCGCAGTTCGCGCTGCACGGCATCGAGCTCGCTGCGATGCCGCACCGTAACGCCTTCGGCCCACGGATAGCCGGCCGGATATTTGTCGGGTTCGTCGGTGACGACAATGATTGGCGTGACGCCTTCGGCCGCAATCTGGCGTGAAATCATGGCAGGGTCGATCGGACCGTCCACGGTCTGGCCGCCGGTCATGGCGACCGCATCGTTGTACAGAATCTTGTAGGTCATGTTGACCTTGGCGGCGACCGACGCGCGAATCGCCAGCAGGCCGGAATGGTAGTACGTGCCGTCGCCCAGATTGGTGAACACATGCTGTTCGCTGGTGAACGGCGCATGACCGATCCAGGTGGTGCCTTCGGCGCCCATGTGCGTGAAGGTCGAGGTCTCGCGATCCATCCACAGCACCATGTAGTGACAACCGATGCCGGCCAGCGCGCGGCTGCCTTCGGGCACCTTGGTCGAGGTGTTATGCGGACAGCCGGAACAGAAATGCGGAATGCGGTCCTTGGCCGGGTCGGCTTTGGTGGCAACCTTCAGGATCGATTCCTTCGCCTCCAGATAGGCGATGCGTTCCTTGACGCGCTGCTCGACCGGATGGCCGGCGAAGTATTTCGAGATACGGGTCGCAATTGCGCGGGCAATCTGCGCGGGGTTGAGCTCGTAGGTCGCCGGCAGCAGCCAGTCGCCATGACCTTTGCCGGGCGTCATGCTCCACTCGCCGGTGTCGTCAAACTTGCCGACCACGCGTGGCCGCACGTCATCACGCCAGTTGTACAGCTCTTCCTTCAACTGATATTCGATGACCTGACGCTTTTCCTCGACCACCAGAATTTCTTCCAGTCCCTGCGCGAATTCGCGCACGCCCTGCGCTTCGAGCGGCCAGGTCATGCCGACCTTGAACAGCCGGATGCCGATATCGCGTGCGACGGTTTCATCAATGCCCAGATCGGCCAGCGCCTGGCGGGTGTCGAGATACGACTTGCCGGCGGTGACGATGCCGATGCGCGCATGCGGGCTGTCCCAGATGATCTTGTTGAGCTTGTTGGCGCGCGCGTAGGCCAACGCGGCATACCACTTGAAGTTGTTCATCCGTGCTTCCTGATCCAGCACGGCATCCGGCCAGCGGATATTCAGGCCATCGGCGGGCAGGTCCAGATCGGTCGGGATGACGATCTGCACGCGCTCCGGATCCAGGTCGACCGAGGCGCCGGACTCGACAATATCGGTCACGCATTTCATGGACACCCACAAGCCGGTGTAACGGCTCATCGCCCAGCCATGCAGACCGTAATCGAGATATTCCTGCACCGACGACGGATACAGCACCGGGATCCCGCAGGCATTGAGGATGTGTTCGCTCTGATGCGCGGTGGTCGAGGATTTGGCCGCATGATCGTCCCCTGCCAGCACCAGCACACCACCGTGCTTCGAGGTACCGGCCATGTTGGCATGCTTGAACACGTCGCCGCAGCGATCAACGCCCGGCCCCTTTCCGTACCACATGCCGAACACGCCGTCGTACTGCGCGCCCGGAAACAGATTGACCTGCTGCGTGCCCCAGACACTGGTCGCGGCGAGGTCTTCGTTCATGCCCGGATGGAATTTCACGTGGTGCGCGTCGAGATGCTTCTTGGCCTTGGCGGCGGTCATGTCGACGCTGCCCAGCGGCGAACCGCGGTAGCCGGTGATAAAGCCGGCGGTATTGAGGCCGGCGCGCACATCGCGCTGGCGCTGCAACATCGGCAACCGGATCATCGCCTGTGTGCCGGTGATGAACGCGCGTCCGCGCTCCAGCGTGTATTTGTCGTCGAGTGAAATGGCGCCGGACGGCTGTTCGGGTGCCAGCGACTGATCTGGTTTCAGGGGTGCGTTCATGCTTGTCTCCGTGCCAAAAATTGTATTCTTGGGTGGTGCGGTGGATGCGTTATCGTCGCATTCGATTGGGGTCATGGAACACCAGCGCGCTTCGTGGGCACACGGGTTTCCGTCAGGGCATTTTACACGTTCGCGTTACAGCGGCAGATCCGTTTCACCGGCCAGCAAGGCATTCGCCGGCAGGGCATCGACGCTGTGCAGACGGGCGTAGATTGGCGTGAAGTCCGGCGCGGTATCGGTGAACAGTTGTTCAAAGCTGTCGATGACGAAATAGGTTTCCTGATACGAGTCGATCTTGTAGCGGGTGCGCATGACGCGTTCGACATTGAATGGGAGCCGATGCGGTTCGGGGCTGGTCAGGCAATGGACGATTTCTCCGCCCGACGACAGGATGCCGGCGCCATAGGCGCGCAGTCCCTGCGGCGTATGCATCAGGCCGAATTCGACGGTGTACCAGTACAGCCGTCCCAGCTCGGTCAAGCCATCGAGCGTCATGGCTTTCAGCCCGCCCTTGCCATACTCCTGCATGTGGTTGGCAAAGATCGGGTTGAACAACAGCGGCACATGACCAAAGAAATCATGAAAGATATCCGGCTCGACGATGTAGTCGAACTCTTCCGGCTCGCGCAACCAGACCGTGACCGGAAAACGGCAATTGGCCAGATGCTCGAAGAACGTCAGGTCAGGGACCAGCCCCGGTACCGCGACCAGGGTCCAGCCGGTGGCTTGCACCAGTTGCGCCGAGATCTTCTCCAGATCGGGAATCCCGCGCGAGGCATCCATTTTTTTCAGGCTGTCGATGAACACCTCGCAGGCCAGGCCGGGCAGCAGGCGGGCCTGCCGCTCGTACAGGCGCCGCCACAATTCATGCTGCGCGTCGGTGTAGCCGTCCCACTGCTGCTTGACGACATACTGCGCATCGGCACGCGAATAGTCGCCGCGCAGTTTGCCACCGCTGGATTTCTCTTCCAGCGTTTTCAGAAATTCAGCTTGTCCGGCCGGACTTTCCATCGCGCCCATCACAGCACCGCCCTGTCGTCCTTCAGCACGCCACGGCGGATCTGGTCGAGCTCGATCGACTCGAACAGGGCACGGAAGTTACCCTCGCCGAAGCCCTGGTCGCCCTTGCGCTGAATGATTTCGAAGAAGATCGGGCCGATCACAGTCTGCGTGAAAATCTGCAGCAGCAACTCGCGTTCGGTCGCGCTGCTGGTGCCATCTACCAGAATGTTCAGGCGGCGCAGTTCATCGACGTTTTCGCCATGGCCAGGCAAGCGGCGGTCGATCAGATCGTAATACGTGGCGATGGTGCTCTGGAACGCCACCGTGGCTTTCATGCGTTCGATCGTGCCGTAGATATCGTCGGTACCGAGCGCGATGTGTTGGATGCCTTCGCCGTGATACAGGTCCAGGTATTCGGCGATCTGCGATTTGTCGTCCGACGATTCGTTGATCGGGATGCGAATCTTGCCGCACGGCGAAGTCATCGCCTTCGATTTCAGGCCGGTGAGTTTGCCTTCGATGTCGAAATAGCGCACTTCGCGGAAACCGAACAGGTTCTCGTAGAATTCGGCCCATTCCTTCATGCGGCCGCGATGCACGTTGTGGGTCAGGTGATCAATGTACGTCAAGCCGTTGCCGACCGGATTGGCGACCGCGCCGGGGATGGCAATGAAGTCGACATCGTAAATACTGATGTCGCCAATGGCGCCAGGTTGCACACCTTTGGCGGCGGATTTTCCGCGCCAGCGATCGACAAAATAAATCAGCGAATCACCGATCCCCTTGATCGCAGGGATGTTCAATTCCATCGGTCCGGTCTTGTTATCGAACCCCCAGGCACCCAGCTCCAGCGCGCGTTTGTAGGCAAAGGCGGCATCATCGACGCGGAAGGCAATCGCGCAAATCGATGGACCATGCTGGCGCGCAAAGCGCTGTGCAAAGGAATCCTGCTCGCCATTGATGATGAAGTTGATTTCGCCTTGCCGGTACAGCGTGACATCCTTGTGGCGGTGGCGCGCGATGGCCGAAAAACCCATTTGCTCGAACAGCGCGCCCAGCGCTTGCGGATCGGGCGCAGCGTACTCGATGAATTCGAAGCCGTCGGTGCCCATCGGGTTATCCCAAGGTTGGAAGTCCATGCTGTCTCCTGTCGGTAAATTATCGAGAGAGTATAGGCGTGAGCAGGCCGCAGAAAATTGCAAATAAATCCCTATCCTCACGCAATACAGCAATAAGATTGCGGGAACCGCGAACGAAAAGGTGATTTATGCCGAAAATTGAACTGGACAAGACCGATCGCAAGATCCTCGCCATTTTGCAGACCGATGGACGCCTGTCGAATCAGGAGGTAGCCGAGCGGGTCAGCCTGTCCCCATCGCCGTGTTTGCGACGCATCAAGCGACTGGAAGACGCCGGCGTGATTCGACAGTACGTGGCCTTGCTCGCCCCCGAAAAAATCGGCCTTGGCCTGCTGGCGTATGTGAATGTGCGGCTGGAAAAACATGGCGACGCGCCGGGATCGAAATCACCGCGCGCCGATTTCGCCGGTTCCGTCGACCACTGGCAGGAAGTCGTGGCGTGCTACGCAATGACCGGCGAGATGGACTATTTGCTGCGCGTGCACGTCGAGGACATGGAACATTTTTCGCGCTTCATGATGGAAACGCTGTTGCGCCATCCAGCAGTGCTTGACGTAAAGTCAAGCTTTGCACTGCAACGCATCAAGGACACGACGGCATTGCCGCTGGTTTAGGAATTATTTGAATCCGGGGAAATTGCCCAGCCATCTGACGGCGGCACGGGTGTTGGCCTTGAGCGTGTAATCGAGTTGCGCCACCTGCTCATCGACGGCTTCGCGCATGACACTGGTTGCGCTGGCCGGGAGCAATTTAAGATACGCATCGGCTTCGCCATGGGAGCGCTCGATTTCCATGCCAGCCTTGCGCGCAATGCGCATCATGGTCTGATTGGAAGAGAGGCAGTGCATGTACAGGGTATCGACATCGGCGTTGCGACAATGCGTGGCAGCGCGTTCGAACAATTTCGTGCCTATCCCCATATTGCGGGCGCTGGAGGAAACCGATACACCGAATTCGGCCACGCGCTCCTTGTTGGTCACATCGGCATGCATCGGCAATGCGTCGCGCGACGAGAAGCCAAGATGTCCGACTGCAATCAGCTTGAGCGCGTTGTCGTAGACACCAAACAGCGTGTCGCGCGCGAAATCGATCTTCTGCACATATTTGGTAATCAGCTCATCCGGCAGTGCGCTGCCGAAGCGCAGCAAGCGGTCACTATCGGCTAACGCGAGGAAGTGCATCAACATGCGCCGACGATCACGTTCGGACAGTTCCTTGACGCGCACGCTGGCGCGCAAGTCCTGATGTTCCTGTGAGCCTGGTGCACCAGCGTTGTTGCCGGCGTTTGAAACCGAGGGTTCGGTCGCGGTGAGATTCATGGCACTTCCTATGAAAATAGCGGGCGCTGTTGTGCAGCGCACCAATGCATTGTAGGCCATGAATACGATCCCTGCCAGAACGCCGAATGCTATTTCGCTGCAACGCACCGCTGAAGCGTCGCAATTTCGCCACCATTGATACCGAGTGTTAAATCCACCCGAAAAACATCGCTTACTTTGGGTCAAAAACCTTGCTGGAACGACCATGCAGGAGCGCATCCAGGGCCGACACCCGCGCTGCGCGAATGGCATCAGGGATACGAGTCGGCTGATCCTGCAGACGCAGCGCAATCTCGCCGGCATTCACTGCCTGAACGGTGCGCAGGGCAGCGGCCAGCCAGGCGGCCTGCGGAAACGGGACAGCGTCGAAACCGGTGCGACCGCGGTGGTCGCATTCGGCCGCGCGCAGCATGTCCATGAATCGTTGCGGCTTGCGCAAGCCGTCGCAGCGTTCGATCAGATTGACGATGGTGGCTGCACGCAATTCCAGCGCACGCCCGACATTGCCGTGCTCGCGCGCGACCATCACTGCCAGGTCGCGACAGTCATTCGGGATTTTCAGGCGCTCGGCGATCCGTTCGACCAGCTTCACGCTGCGCCCTTCGTGACCATCATGGGCGGGCCATTCGGCCGCCGGCGTGGTGCCTTTGCCGAGATCGTGCAACAGTGCCGCCAGCCGGATTGGCAGCGAAAGATCTTGCTGCGCCGCGTAATCGAGGACCATCATGACATGCACGCCGGTGTCGATTTCCGGGTGATATTTGGCAGGCTGCGGCACGCCCCACAGACAGTCAAGCTCCGGCAGGAGGCGGGCCAACGCGCCGCAGTCGCGCAGCACAGCGAACATGCGCGAGGGTTGCGCCTCCATCAATCCGCGTGCCAGTTCCTGCCAGACCCGTTCCGGCACCAGCGCATCGACTTCACCGGCGGCCACCATGCGCTGCATCAGCGCATTGGTCTCCGGCGCCACCACAAATCCGGCAAAGCGGGCGGCGAAGCGCGCCACCCGCAGAATGCGCACCGGATCTTCCGCGAATGCCTCCGACACGTGTCGAAACAGCTTGCGCTCAAGGTCACCACGCCCATCGAATGGATCCGTCAGCGCGCCGGACTCGTCCTGCGCAATGGCATTGATGGTCAGGTCGCGCCGCGCCAAATCCTGTTCCAGCGTCACGTCGGTGGCCGCGTGGAACACAAAGCCCTTGTAGCCCGGCGCGGTTTTGCGCTCGGTGCGGGCCAGCGCATACTCGGCGTGCGTCTGCGGATGAAGAAACACCGGAAAATCCTTGCCGACCGGCGTGAAACCCTGCGCCACCATCTCATCGGGCGTGGCTCCGACCACTACATAATCGCGATCCTTGACCGGCAATCCCAGCAACGCATCACGCACCGCGCCACCGACCGTATAAATCCTCATGGTCACTGTTCAGCGCGCCGGAGGGTCCGGGTAGACGTCATATCTTTCAACCCGCTCCGGCTCGGCAATCGCCTCGCTGATCCATTGCGCTACGGCCGGATGCGCGGTGACGCGTTCCACATACGCCTGCAACGCCGGCGCCAGCGATACGCCATAGGTCTGCATGCGCGTGACCACCGGCGCGAAGTACGCATCGGCGATGGAAAATTCGCCGAACAAAAATTGATGATGGCCAAAATGGGCCAGGCAGGTTTCCCAGATTTCGCTGATGCGGCCGATATCGCTCTGGGCTTCGACGGTATGTCCCTTGCCCCGAAAATCTGCACCGATATTCATCCACATCGCACTGCGCATGCCGGTGAAGCCGGAGTGCATCTCGGCGCAAATGCAGCGTGCCATCGCCCGCGCCGCGACATCGCTGGGCCACATCGATTTTTCGGGAAACTGTTCGGCCAGATATTCGCAAATCGCCAGCGAATCCCACACCGCGATCTCGCCGGCCAGCAGCACCGGCACGCGTCCGGCCGCCGAATACATCGAAATCTGCAGCGAGGTGTCATCGCGGCCAAGCCCGATCCGAATCTCCTTGAAGGCGATCCCAAAGGCTTTCAGTACCAGCCACGGCCGCATCGACCAGGAGGAATAGCGTTTATTGGCAATGACCAGCGTCAGCGGCGTCTTGCCGGCATCTTCCAGCGTTTGCGACAAGGTCGGGTCAAGTTCGGTGGCTTGCATGGTGGTTCCGCTCCGGGTTAAATAGGCAGGACTTCAGCGTTTGGCTCTGACGCGGTACTGGTCAAAATGACTGCCTCTGTCGGCCGTCGCCAGGTACTGCGGTGCGATGATTTCCAGCGCGGTGGGCGTCACGCCCAGTTCCGGCGACATCGGCCCGCTGGCGATATTGTCGCGCTTCATCGAATCAAGATTATCGCGACTCATGACCGGTCCGCCGGGGGCAAATTCCAGCATCAGCGCCTGCAGGCGCGCCAACGGTTCCGGCAAGCCAATGACCGGACGCGCATGACCGGCGTATTGCCCGGCCAGCCTGACCAGATCACGCAAGCGATAGACGCGCGGCCCGGCCAGTTCGTAGGTCTTCCCGACCGTCTCCTGATTGTCCAGCGCATTGACGAACGCCTGCGCCACATCGCCGACATACACCGGCTGAAAGCGGGCATCCGCGCCGCCCAGCGGCAACAGCGGAAACCAGCGTTGCAGGCGCGCGAACATGTTCAGGAATGCGTCGCCTTCGCCAAACACCACCGATGGCCGAAACACGGTGACCGCCAGGGTGCCGGTCGACAGCGCCGCAGCCTCGCCGGCGGCCTTCGAACGCAGATACATTGACGGCGCATCGGCGCTCGCGCCCAGCGCGCTCATGTGCAGATAGCGATCTGCCCCGAAGGCAACGCATGCCGCCACTACCCGTTTCGGCAAATCGACATGGGCTCGCGCAAAATCCGGCCCGTACGGGGCATCACCTTCGGCCGGGCGCGAATGCAACACGCCGACCAGATTGATCACGGCGTCGGCGCGTCGCACCAGCGTGGCCAGGTCGGCATCGTCATGGATATCGGCGACGGCGATATCAACGGTCGGCAACATCGCGAGATGTCGGGCCCGCTGGTAACGCCGCGTCGGCACGATAACCCGATGTCCTTGCGCAACCAGTTGCGCAATGATTCGGGAGCCAATAAAACCGGTACCGCCAAGTACCAGCACGGTCGGGTGAGTCATGCGCATCGGGGTCAAGTCAGTCCTCGTCATCAAGGCAGTTCAGTGGGTGTGAATCCTTTTGGCGCGACGGTACCGAGGCGCGCCTTCAGGGACTGTGGCTTGTTCTCGAACAGGGCAGCATAGTACGTCGCATTCGACAGCACGTTCTTGACGTAGCCACGGGTTTCCGCAAAAGGAATCGTTTCAGCGAAAACAGCTCCTTCGACCGTGCGCGTCAAGCTGGCGCGCCAGCTGCGTGGCCGGCCCGGTCCGGCGTTATAGGCAGCCGTCGCCAGCGCCTGCGAACCATCCAGATCGCGCAGCACCATGTTCAGATAATTTGCGCCCAGCTCGAGATTGGTGCCGACATCGTTGACCTGACTTGGATTGAAATTGGCCATGCCGATTTTGGCAGCGACGAAGCGCGCCGTGCCCGGCATCAGTTGCATCAACCCGGTCGCACCGACGTGTGAACGCGCATTCATGATGAAGCGGGATTCCTGCCGGATCAAGCCGTACACCCATGCCATGTCCAGGCCCAGCGCCGTGGTTCGGGCAACCATGTAATCGCGGAACGGCGAAGGAAAGCGCTGTGTGAAATCACGTTCTGTTCTGGTGCGGTCGGAGGTATTCACCATGCGGTCGAGGATATCGTTCTGCCGCGCGAATTCGGCGGCGGCAAGATGCTCGCGCTCGCTCATCCGGCGCAATTCCCAGTTCCATTCCCGCACGGCTTCAAAGCGCAGGTTCAGATCAAAAAATTTCAGGGCGCGGCGCAAGCCCTGATTGCCGGCCATCGCACTGATTTCGGTTGCTGCCAGCGGTACGCCGGCAACCGGAATGCTGATCTGTTCGCCCTGTTCTTCGAGCGCCAGCTGGCCGTAGAAATTGGTCTGGTCGGAAATCGACTGAAACAGTCGTTGCGACTCCTCGCCGTCGCCAGCGGCCTTGAGCGCGCGGCCGCGCCAATACACCCAGGTGGGTTCGGCGGCCATCGCTGGCGGCATCGCATCGATGGCCTGGCGGACCAGCTTCCAGTCGCCGTTGCGTAACGCCATGCGCGCGCGCCATTGATACCCCTCGGCCGACAACGCCACGCCGTCGGTGCGACTCCAGTATTGCGCGGTCGCTTCGGGCATCAGCTTGAGCGATGCCTGCAGCGCGATCTGTGCCCACGCGAGCGCCCGCTCGGCCGGCGTGAGGCGCGCCTCGACATTGCTCACGGCGCTGGCGGCCTGTTCCGGGCTGGTGCGGGCGACGCGACCAGCCGCGATGATGAAAAGCTGGTGCGCGGTCGGATTGTCCGGCACCCGTTGCGCCAGCACCAATGGACCTTTTTCGATCGCCTGCACGACCTGGCTGTCGCTGGCGCCCGCCAGATTGGCCAGCCGGCGCGCAACAATGACCTGATTGGTTTCGGCTGCCAGGCGCAACTGGGCCCACACGTCTTCGGTTGAAAACTGGCCGCTCTGCACCAGCGTGGCAATCAGTGTCATGCAGGCATTGCCATAGTCTTTGGGGGACACCAGCAGCGTGCGCGCCGCCGCAGCGACCTGCACGCCCTTGTTGATGCGCGACACCAGCGCATAGCATTTCAATTGCAGATCATCGTCGAGTGCGAATTGCGGATATTGCTCGTCGAAGGTGACGAAATCGCCGCGGCGTCCCAGCTCAAGCAACCAGTCGTTGCGTAACCGGTCGGCAATCGCGGTACCCTCGTAACGCCGCAAAAAGTCGCGCACTTCGCCCTCCGGCGCGATGCTGATACGGGGCTTCAGACGAAAATAGTCAACGTAGGAAGGGATGGCATAATTGGGCAGCCGATCGGCCAGTTCGGCGGCAGCGGCGGCGTCATCGCGACGGGATGCGTCGCGCAGGGCGAGAAACACATCATCGTCATTGACGAAACTGGAAGGGCGTTTCTGGGCCAGTGCGGCGGGTTCGCACAATACCACCGCGGCGACGGCAAACATCATGCCGACAATCCATTTCTTCGAGAACATTACGGGTCGACCTTTTCACCAATTTGAACTGCCATGACACACTCTGATTCAAGCATAGCATGTGAATCCGCGCGGCTTGCAGCGCAGTTGGCACGTCGCAAGGCAATCTTGCGCAACACCTTGCTGGCAACCCGCAATGGGTTGTCGCCAAACCAGCGCCGCGATGCCACGGAGGCAATTGGCCGACAGCTGCGGGATTGCAGCGCCGACGTTGTGGCAACGTTCTGGCCAATTCGTGGCGAACCCGATCTGCGTGCGACATGGCAGGAACTGGCGCGACGCGGTGTGACGCTGGCATTGCCACTGGTCACGTCGACCGATGCACCACTGACATTCGTCGCGTGGACGCCGGGCCAGCCGATGACGCGCGACCAGTTCGGCGTCGCCATCCCGGCCGATCCGGTGCGCAACGTGACGCCCGATCTGATTCTGATTCCTTGCCTGGGGGTCAATGCGCAACGGGTCCGACTGGGCTACGGCGGCGGACTGTACGATCGCACGCTGGCAGCAATGCCCGCGGCTGCCACGCTTGGCATTGCCTTCGATTGCGCCAGGGTCGAATTCGACGCCGAGCCGCACGATATCCCGCTGCAGGCAGTGATTACCGAAAGCGGCCGGTATTAGCCCTGCAGTTTGAGGCGCTGGCAGATCGCCATGGTCGGCGCCGCCTGATTGAGCGAATAGAAGTGCAGGCCTGGCGCACCACCGGCCAGCAGTCGTTCGCACAAGGCGGTAACAACATCGAGCCCAAAGGCACGAATCGACTCGATATCGTCGCCGTAACTGAGTAATTTCAGACGCACCCAACGCGGGATTTCAGCGCCGCACATCTCTGAGAACCGCAGCAACTGCATGGTATTCGTAATAGGCATCACCCCGGCCGCGATCGGCACTTGCACGCCGAGCTTGCGCGCTTCATCGACAAAGCGAAAGTAGGCATCGGCGTTGTAGAAATATTGGGTGATGGCGCCGTCGGCGCCAGCCTGCACCTTGCGTGCGAAGCTTTGCACATCATCAAGTGGCGACTTGGCCTGAGGGTGCATTTCCGGGTAGGCCGCCACTTCGATATGAAACCAGTCGCCGGATTCGGCACGGATGAATTCGACCAACTCGTTGGCATAGCGAAATTCGCCGGACGAAAAATCGACCGCGCCATAACCGCTCGGCAGATCGCCGCGCAACGCCACCAGTCGACGGATGCCGTTGCTGCGGTATTCGTCGAGCGCGGCGCGCAATCGATCGCGCGAACTGCCGAGGCAGGAAATATGCGGCGCGGCCTGATGCCCTTCGCGCCGAATTTCCAGCACCGTATCGAGCGTACCTTGCTGGGTACTGCCACCGGCGCCAAATGTCACGGAAAAATACTTTGGATTGAGCGCCGCCAGTCGCACGCGCGTGACGCGCAATTTCTCTGCACCCTCGGCTGTTTTGGGCGGATAAAACTCAATGCTGAAATCGGAATGGGACATTATTTATCGAGCAGCAAAGAGGACAAGACCCATGACAGGATGCTGTACAGGATCGCCGCCAGAATCGCCGAGCCAAAGCCCTCGACCCGAAAGCCGCCGACCAGGTTGGCCACTGCCCAGAACATCAAGCCGTTGACCACGAAGATGAACAAACCCAGCGTCAGGACCGTGACCGGCAAGGTCAGCAGCAGCAGCAGCGGCCGAATCAGGGTGTTGACGAGCCCGAGCACCAGCGCGGCGACAAGCGCCGTGCCGAAGCTCTCGACCCGCACCGATTGCATGAAATAAGGCAGCGCCAGGAGCGCGACCGCATTGATGATCCACGTGATGAGAAGACGCATGAAAGGTTCCGATCCAGAAAAAAGACCGCTTCGCTCCGGCCGGCTGGCCGACACGAAACGGTCTGTCAAACAACAGCGAACAAGCTTTAGTACCGGTAGTGCTCGGGCTTGTACGGTCCGGTTTGTTGCACGCCGATGTAGCTGGCTTGTTCCGGTGTCAACTCGGTGAGTTTTGCGTTCAAGGTGCGCAACTGCAGGCGCGCAACTTTTTCATCGAGGTGCTTCGGCAACGTGTACACGCCAATCGGATAGTTCTTCGTGTTGCAGAACAATTCGATCTGCGCAATCACCTGATTGGCAAACGACGAGCTCATCACATAGGATGGGTGACCCGTTCCGCAACCCAGGTTGACCAGACGACCTTCGGCCAGCAGGATGATGCGTTTGCCGTCCGGGAAAATGATATGGTCGACTTGTGGCTTGATGTTTTCCCACGTGTACTGTTTCAATGCAGCGACTTCGATTTCGTTGTCGAAATGGCCGATATTGCAGACGATTGCCTGGTTCTTCATTTTTGCCATGTGCGCGTGCGTAATCACATGATAATTGCCCGTTGCGGTAACGAAGATATCAGCGTGTTCTGCCGCGTAGTCCATCGTCACGACGCGATAGCCTTCCATGGCTGCCTGCAAGGCGCAGATCGGGTCGATTTCGGTGATCCAGACTTGCGCCGACAAGGCGCGCAGTGCCTGAGCCGAACCTTTGCCCACATCGCCATAACCGGCGACCACTGCGACCTTACCGGCGATCATCACGTCGGTAGCGCGCTTGATGCCATCGACCAGCGATTCGCGGCAACCGTACAGATTGTCGAATTTTGACTTGGTAACGGAGTCATTGACGTTAATCGCGGGGAATGCCAACTTGCCATCCTTGAACATCTGATACAGACGGTGCACGCCCGTGGTCGTTTCTTCGGTCACGCCCTTGACCTCGGCCAGGCGGGCCGAATACCAACCCGGCTTCGTTGCAAGACGCTTCTTGATCGCGTTGTACAGGCAGATTTCTTCTTCCGAGGTCGGATTGTCCAGTACGGACGCATCTTGCTCGGCGCGGGTACCGAGATGCAGCAACAGGGTTGCATCGCCACCGTCGTCGAGAATCATGTTGGAGTACTGGGCACCGGCAGCCGTGGCTGGCCATTCGAAGATCCGGTGGGTAAATTCCCAGTATTCATCCAGCGTTTCGCCCTTGAAGGCAAATACCGGGGTGCCATCGGCGGCAATTGCGGCTGCCGCATGGTCCTGGGTTGAATAGATGTTGCAGGACGCCCAGCGCACTTGCGCACCAAGGGCTTCGAGCGTCTGGATCAACACGGCAGTCTGGATCGTCATGTGGATTGATCCGGTAATGCGTGCGCCCTTGAGCGGCTGGGCAGCGGAAAACTCTTCGCGGATGGCCATCAGGCCGGGCATTTCAGTTTCCGCGATGCGGATTTCCTTGCGGCCCCAATCGGCGAGACTGAGGTCGGCTACCAGATAATCGTTTGGCAGGGAAGTTACGGGGATTGCTTGAGGGGTTATTACTGCGGCGTTCATCACGCCCTCCTTTCGTTAGAAAAAAAGAAACGTGAGCGCAGTTGCTGTGTGTTGCCTCCAAGCCTGGCGCCGAATGCTCTCGCAATCGGGCTGCAACGCTCCTTGGAGTGCGGATTATAGCCTGAACCCGACCAACAGCGTGCGCCGCGTCAATTTAAAATGCATTAGCGAGTGCTGGCAATGCGCGCCGCGTTGCGTCGATCCGGCGCGGACTCCGGTCGATGCACGTTGTGCTTCATCCAGCTCAGCATGTCTTGCCAGATTCGTTGAATTTCGGCCTCTGGCGGCATGGCCAACGCATTCGGCAATTCAATGGTGATGACGGGGATATTCTGGTTACGGCCGCCATAGTTGCCGAGGGAGCCAGGATAAACACCAACCCGGTTGAACTGGAGTCGGCCGAAATGCTCCGGTTCAGGCGCCGGGCCGTCAAAGTCAAGCACGCCGAACGGCGCATGGACCGACACGATCACGTTCGGCTTGAAGCGAGCGATTTCGGCATTCAGCCAGCGTGTCTCGGGCTCCGATAGCGGGCCGGTACCAGGAAAGCGGCGCGGATCGCTGGCAGTGACTTTTTCCCAATAACGCGGCGCCTCTTTTTTCCAGTCGGGCGTCGGAAAATTGCGATTGAGGTCGACACCCCGGGCATTCACGCGGCTGGGCTTTTCGGCGAGCAGTCCGTCCGGATTGACGACGGGGACGACCTCCCAGACGAACTCCTGGGCAAGCGGCGTCTGAACCTGTTGCATCCACTTGAAAACGATAGCCGATGCGGTCAACTCGTCGCCATGTATCCCGCCCAACAGCAACACGCGCAAGGGCTTGCGGCCGTCTTTGGCGGGCGCTCCCTGAATGTGACGCGTCAGCAGTGGAAATCCGTTAGTGGAGACCGCGCCAGACGGACTCAAGTTGCTGGCATTACAGGCCGCGGCGGAAATCCCGGGCAAACGTGCCGCGAGCTTCCCGCACCACCCCGCCTGATGGGCAGTAGATTGCACGGCGCCAGATCGAATGGGCGCTGTCGCAGCAAACACGTTCGCGGATACGTACAGACCGGTAACGACCACGACTTTGGTGAATGACGAGAGCACTATTTTTCCACGGACAGTAACTGCGTTCAGGCAGCTTCAGGTTGATCTCGGCACCGGTCGGCACCGACATCGATCAAAGACCTGCCGTTGCCCGCAGTGCCGCCACTTTATCGGTGCGCTCCCAGGTGAATTCTGGCTCCTCGCGGCCAAAGTGGCCGTATGAAGCGGTCTTCAGATAGATTGGGCGCAACAGGTCCAGCATTTGTACGATGCCTTTCGGGCGCAGATCGAAATGTTCCCGCACCAGCTCAGCCAGTTTTTCATCGCTGATCACGCCTGTGCCGAAGGTGGTTACCATCACCGAAGTTGGTCGTGCGATGCCGATTGCATATGACACCTGAATCTGGCATCGCGTGGCCAGTCCGGCAGCGACAATATTCTTCGCCACATAACGACCGGCATACGCCGCAGAACGGTCAACCTTCGAGGGATCCTTGCCCGAAAACGCGCCCCCGCCATGCGGTGCGGCGCCACCATAAGTGTCCACGATAATTTTGCGCCCAGTCAACCCACAATCGCCTTGCGGACCACCAATTACGAAGCGCCCTGTTGGATTGACGAGATACCGTGTATTTTTTAACCACGCTTGCGGGACCACCGGCTTGATGATCATTTCGATGACGGCTTCTTCGATCGCCTTGTGCTCCATTTCGGGAGCATGCTGTGTCGACAACACAACCGTATCGATACCCACTGGCTTGCCGTCGACGTAGCGCAGCGTTACTTGCGATTTCGCGTCCGGACGCAACCATGGCAAACGGCCATCCTTGCGCAATTGCGACTGCCGCTCGACGATGCGGTGCGCATAATAAATCGCTGCCGGCATCAGTTCAGGCGTTTCGTCGCATGCGTAACCGAACATCAGGCCCTGGTCACCGGCGCCCTGGTCGAGGTCGAGACCGCTGCCTTCGTTCACACCCTGTGCGATATCCGGCGACTGCTTGTCGTAGCAGACCATGACAGCGCAACTCTTGTAATCGATGCCGTAGTCGGCATTGTCGTAACCGATACGTTTGATGGTGTCGCGCGCGACGCCAATGTAGTCAATGTTTGCGTGGGTTGTTATTTCGCCGGCCAGCACGACGAGACCGGTATTGCACAAGGTTTCGGCGGCGACGCGGGCTTGGGGATCAATGGCCAGAACTGCATCGAGAATCGCGTCCGAGATCTGATCAGCGACTTTATCGGGGTGGCCTTCCGAGACGGATTCGGAGGTAAAAAGATATTCATGTGCCATGGTGGCTCCTGTGATTGCGGTGACGATGACCCTGTCGCGGCCAATCCAATGAGCCTGCGACGCTTTAGCGAAATTTATAGACCGCCTCGCAAGTTGTCTGTGTTAACTCGGCGGGTGCTGCTTCCGTGATATTTTACGCCTCTTGAAATAATTCAGCAAAATCATTGTTCCCCGCCTTTATACTCGTCACTCTTTTCCGTCTGCTCTCCATCCTGCCGCTGTCGGCAATGCACGTGCTCGGCGCGTTTTTCGGTCGCGTGGTGTATCGTTTTTCAGCGGGCTATCGACGTCGATTGCACGACAATATCGAGCGTGCCGGCTTTATCGAAGTGCTCCCGACTGCCATCGAGGAGGCGGGCAAGAATATCTTCGAACTGCCGTTTATCTGGTGTGCCCCGCCGGACCGGGTCCTCGCCACCGCACAAGTCGAAGATTGGCATATAGCGCAAGCAATGATCGACAAGGGCCGCGGCGTTATTTTTTTGACACCCCATCTTGGCTGCTTCGAGATCATTGCCCAGGCGATCGCAGCCCGCATGCCGTTGACTGCCCTGTACCGACCGCCCCGCAAGGAGGCGCTCAAACCACTGATCGAGGGTGCACGTCGCCGCCCCAATTTGAACCTTGCTCCCGCCAATCTGCGAGGCGTTCGAAGCTTGCTGAAGACGCTGAAATCGGGCGGTGCAATTGGTTTGCTGCCGGATCAGGTGCCGCACCAGGGCGAGGGGGTATGGGCCGATTTTTTTGGCATGAAGGCTTACACCATGACCCTGCCTGCGAAGTTGTCCCGGATGACCGGGGCGCCGCTGATCCTGTCGTACGCGCAGCGCAAGCCGCATGGCGCGGGGTTCGTGATTCGCTTCGCGGCGTTCGAGCAAGAGTTGACCGACGATCCGCAGCAGCAGGCGCGTGCAATCAATGCGGCGATGGAGCAATTGATCGCACGCTGCCCGGCGCAATACTTCTGGAGCTATAACCGGTACAAGTCGCCGCATGGCGCCTCATCAGATGGTTCGGCCGAGGATATGACGTGAGACTGGTGCTTGGTTTGATGTGGTTATTGCACTGGCTGCCACTGCCCTTGCTCGGCAGACTTGGCGAGGTCACGGGAAGTGTGTTGTTCATCCTGGTGCGAAGCCGCCGTCGCATTACCTTGATTAATTTGCGCCTGTGTCTTCCGGAGCTGGATGAGGCGCAGCGCCTTCGCATCGCAAAAAAACATTTTCAGGGATATGCACGTGCCGTGCTCGAACGCAGCCTGTTGTGGTGGGCGTCGGAGGCACGCCTGAAACGCCTGATTGTTGTCGAGCCACGCGTGCCCATGGAGTTAATTCAGGCGGGGCCAACCATCCTTCTATGCCCGCATTTTGTTTGTCTTGACGTTGCTGGCGTAGCGGTTCTGCTTGAGTCGTCGCTGTGCTCGATCTATACGCGCCAGCAAAACCGGACATTCAATGACGCGCTGCTCAAGGGGCGCTCGCGCTTTCGTCCGATAAAATTATTTTCGCGCGGGGAGGGGATCAAGCCCATCATGCGCGCAATGCGTGAACCGCTGCCTTTCTTCATGCTGCCGGATATGGATTTCGGCGCGCGCGACGCCGAATTCGTTCCGTTTTTCGGCGTTTCCGCAGCAACGCTAACCGCTCCCGCACGCATCGCGGCAAGCACCGGTGCAAAGGTGATCCCCGTTGTCGCCACATTTTTACCCAATTATCGCGGCTGGAAGGTGACCTTCTACCCGGCGTGGGAAAATTATCCCGGAGACGACATTCTCGAAGCGACCCGGACCATGAATGCGTTCATCGAGGCCCGCGTCCGCGAGACGCCCGACGAATACTTCTGGACTCACAAGAGGTTCAAGACACGCCCCGCAGGCGAGCCTGGGCTGTATGCGAAGCGCGCCGCAAATGGCGACTGACTTGCCAGGATGAGGCTGTCGCATGGCCATTGTCTGGACAAGCACGATGCCCTTATATAATCGACCAATGAAAATCAAATTCACGAAAATGCAGGGTGCCGGCAATGACTTCGTCGTCATCGATGCCATCCACCAGAAAATCGATCTGTCCTCCGAGGTGTGTCGCAAAATCGCGGACCGACGGTTTGGTATTGGCGCCGATCAAATCCTGATCGTTGAGCCATCCGATCAGGCGGGCATTGATTTTCGGTACCGTATCTTCAATGCCGATGGCGGCGAAGTCGAGCAGTGCGGGAACGGCGCGCGCGCATTTGTGCGCTTCGTCACGGAGAAGGGCCTGACCGCAAAGACAGCCATTCGCGTTACGACGATGAGCGGCATCATTGAACCGCGCCTTGAAGCCAGTGGTGAGATTACGGTTGATATGGGGCCGCCGGAATTTATGCCAGAGCGTGTCCCATTCAATGCGGCAGGCCTGATCTCGCTGCCGGAGGCCAATGAATCACTATGGCCACTGCCCCTCGGCGACAGGTCCATTTTCATCTCCGTGGTTTCGATGGGCAATCCGCACGCGGTGCAAATCGTTCCCAGTGTGGAAGAAGCGAACGTGTCGGTGGATGGCCCTGCGATCGAACACCACCCGCGTTTTCCCAAGCGCGTGAACGCCGGCTTTATGGAGATCGTTGATCGCCACCACATTCGGCTACGGGTTTTTGAGCGTGGCGCGGGCGAAACCCTTGCGTGTGGCACAGGCTCCTGCGCGGCAGTGGTCGCAGGCATACGACGCGACCAACTGACGTCGCCAGTTCTGGTCGAGGCGCGCGGGGGCAATTTGACAGTATCCTGGAGCGGAGGCTCGTCGCACGTCATGCTGACTGGCCCGGCCGTAAGCGTATTCGACGGCGAAATCACGCTGTAGCCGCACTCCCGCCACGATCACACCAGATTGAGATCTTTCAAGAAGCCTGCTCAAGCCATCTCTGTTGCGTCAGTGCTTTAAGAGCCTGCGCAATCGATACAAGCGCTGGCGATAGTTTCCTTCCGGACCCTGTGGGCCACAATCCACATCCTCAAACAGGCGGACGATTCGTTGCAGCAAATGGCGTTGTTCGTTGGTCTGAATCAGAGTCAATCTACGCCTGCTTCGCGGATGGATGTCGCGAATATCAATCAACAGACAGTGCCCGCAATCGGCCGCGCTCACGTTCAGGAGCAGTGTCTCAGCTCGGGTGAGCCCGAAGGCTTCCGCCAGTTCAAGCCGCGCGACCAGAAGCGGGTATGAATTTGCTTGTTCCCGGGTCAATTTACTGCGCGCTTCGGCGGCCCACCCGACCGGTCCCGCTGGCGCCGACAGCTTTTGCACAAGTCTTATCGCTTCCGGCTGGTTCTGGGCCGCAGCACGTTGCAACCAATATGCAGCCTCGACATCCCGGATCGGCTCATCCCGGCGCGCGCGCCATGCCGCCATGCCAAGTTCAAGCTGGGAAATTGCATGCCCTGATTCAGCCGCCTTTTGCACGTAGAAATGTGCATCGGACAGATTGCGCTGCGAAAATTCAGCGCGCAGATAAATACGCGAAATTGCATACCAGGCCTCGGACAATCCATGCTCTCCGGCCAAATTCAACCATCGCAATGCCTTTTTATAGTTTGCCAAGGCACGGACCCCGCTCGTACGCATGCCCGCCGGGTTGAGCCGGGCGAACCACAATCCGAGCGAGAGTGCGGACGGGGTGTCGCCGCCTTCGGCCGCAGCTTCAAGGAAGCGCTCAAACTCGATGCTGTCGAAGTGGCTACGCGCGGGCATGGTTGCAGCACAGCGCGCCAGCAATGAAACTTCTTCGCTTGAAAGTGCGCAAGCATTCTCGTCGCTGGAATTTGCCAGACGACGGGTGACGACCTGACGCGCCAACGGAATCGCCCATTGCAGGAAGGTATCGTGATCGCCTGCCTGCCATGCATGCTCGGCGAGTGCGTGCTGCGCACTTCTGACACCGCCGTCGGCAGCACGTTGTGTCCATTCCATCACGACACGTTCGGTCTGATCAGTGGCTGACAGTCTGGACTGCGACGAAAACCCCATCTCGCGGGCAACCAATGCCACCGACTGCCGGCCGGCGCCTGTTTCACGCTCCTGAGATTGATCAATCAGTTGCGCCATCAACCACTGCGCCTCGCCTATTCCCGCATGCGCAACCGCCTCCAGTGCCAGCCAGGCCTTTCTGCGCAATACGGCGGTCGTGCTGCTGGCCGTCTGGATCAACACCAGCTTTGCCAGCACCAAACCTGCCTGCAATATCCCGGCGTCGAAGGCACGTTCGTACCATCGACACAGGGAAGCCGGTTGCGCCGATCGAGCGGCGGCCTCAAATTGAATGTGACTGCCGATTAAAATCCACGCCTCATCCTCATCCTGTTGCGCGGCGCGGTCGAGCCAATAGAGCGCCGTCGGCTCACTTTTTGGCAATCCCGCGCCGCCGAACAAATAGCGCTTCCCAAGCGCAAGTTGCGCCGATGCTTCGCCCGCACGTGCGGCGCGGATAACTAACAGTTCTTCCCGATTGGCCATATTTTTGAAATTGAGAGTGTTGAATGTTTAGTGCCCAGTGCGAGGATTCATCACGAACAGGCATCAGGCCCTGATCAATATCAACCTTGTCTAACATCCTTGCATTTACAGATTTTTTAACAACGTTTTTGCAATTTTTTGTCGCTATTTTTTCTGAAGCTTATCACCAAAACTTACAAAAAGAAGCAAGATTTTCTGTTGCAGAAACACTTTTCCAAGCGATGGCAGATCGATCCCCAGGGAGAACATGTCCCGTCCAGGTGACATAAAAACAACACGAATAAGTCTGTCGGATCGCGCATCAAAACCACGCGCCCGGGCAGGACAAAACCGTTCACGAAGGGACTGGACCGGGCTTATTGTTCGTCCCATCCGCATCGCGCTTCCCGATTTTTCGAAGCGGCGGATTCTCAACAAGACATCTACTTTCAAGGAAATCTGGCAATGAAAAACACCCTTATCCCGCTCATTCCATTTGCGGTGGCAGTAGCGCTAACCGGCACCGCAAAGGCGCAGACCTCGATTACTGCCTATGGCATCGTTGACGCGGGGATAGTGTCCGAGCGCGGCGGCCCGGCAGGGAGCGTGACCAAACTGACCAGTGGCGTGCAATCCGGTTCACGCCTTGGGTTTCGCGGCACCGAGGATCTCGGCGGCGGACTCTCCGCAAAATTCGTTCTTGAAACAGGTATCGCCGTCGATACGGGCGGCTTCAACCAGGGCAATACGGCCTTCGCACGTCAGTCCTATGTCGGCCTGAACGGCAACTTTGGAGCAGTAACCATGGGGCGCCAATACACGCCGCACTATCTGGTATTGACCACGATTGATCCGTTCGGCACCGGCTTGGCAGGCGATTCGCAGAATCTGGTCGCCAGCCCGACGCGCATGAACAATACGATCATTTACGCGACCCCAGAGCTGGCCGGATTCTCGGCGGACCTCGCCTATGGCTTCGGGGAGGTTGCCGGCAGTTCGCATGCAAATCGACAAATTGGTACTTCGTTCGGCTACGCAGCAGGACCGTTGTACGTGCGCCTTGGACATCACCGGAGCGAAGACGCGATCGCGTCGGGCACGGCAAAAAACACCATTGTCGGAGCAACCTATGATTTCAAGGTCGTCAAAGCCAGCTTTGCCTATAACCGCAACACCGGCTTCTCCACGATCGACAGCCGCGACTGGCTGGCGGGCGTCAGTGTGCCATTCGGCCCGAGCACGGTGATGGCGTCTTACATACGCAAGGATGACAAGTCCGCCGCCAATCAGGACGCGCATCAGCTGGCAATCGGTTACACCTATGCGCTATCGAAGCGCACCAACTTCTACACGTCGTACGCTCGAATCGACAATAAAAACGGCGCCGCCTTTACTGTCGGAAGTGCTATCGAGACCGGGTCGGGCGACAAGGCGTTCAACCTCGGCGTGCGTCACGTGTTCTAGACTTTTCCCTGCCCCCGGATGGACGAACACTGCGGAGAAAATTGCCGCCGCAGTGTCTTTAATCCAAAGAATGACCGCCTTTGTCGGGTAATATTCATCTCCACGCAATGGACGCCGGCTTCACACAAAGCCGGAAACATTTGCAATCCTGTGATTTATCAATGAACGCGACCTTACCCATGACACGCACACTCGATTCCAGCGCGATCGCGCAATACCTTGCAGACACGCCAAAGTTTTTTGAAGAGCATGCTGAACTGCTTGGCAAGATCAAACTAAGCAGCGCATTGGGCGGGCGCACATTGTCGTTGCAGGAACGCCAAATGGAAGTCCTGCGACACAAGGTCAATGCGCTGGAAATGCGACTTGCAGACTTGATGCGACTGGCCCAGGAAAACCATTCCATTGCGGATAAGTTTCAGGAATGGACGCGGTCCTTGCTGTTGGGCAGGAACGACGTCGACTTGCCGCACGTGCTGGTCGACGGAATGAAGAAATTCTTCGCCGTGCCCAACGCGACGTTACGGATGTGGAACGTCGCACCCGATTTTTCTCATACATGGTTTGCCGCACCGGTATCCGACGATGCACGCCTGTTTGCTTGCGGCCTCGATGCGCCATTTTGCGGCAGAAATGACGACTTTGAAGCCGCATCCTGGCTCGACGATCCAACGCATGTGCAGTCGATTGCAATGCTATCGCTACGGGTGCCTGGCGCCACCGGGGTGTTCGGCATGCTGGTGCTTGGCTCACCCGACCCCGAGCGTTTTCGGCCCGACATGGCAACGGATTTTCTGGCCAATATTGGACAGACCTCCAGCGCAGCGCTGACTTGTCTGCTAGCATAATCCGGGATTACTTCCGTGACGCCGAATGAGCAGGACTGCCATATTGACGCGTATCTTGCCCAGTTAGGCAATCTGCGACACCTCTCGACAGCGACTATTGGCAGTTACCGTCGCGACCTGCAGGACCTCGCAAAATTTGCTGCAGCACTCGACCCGACGCCCCGGCTCGCCGAATTGACACACCTTCAGCTGCGGCGTTTCGCGTCACAAATGCATTCCCGCGACCTCAATCCCCGGTCAATTGCGCGCAAGTTATCTGCATGGCGCGGCTTTTTTGGCTGGCTCGGCGAGCACGCAGTCATTACCAGCAATCCCGTCGCCGGCATCAAGGCCCCAAAGCAAGGCAAGCCATTGCCGAAAGCTTTATCGACAGACGATGCGGTGCGTCTGGTTACCCAAACCACGAGCGACACCCTCGACGACTCGCCGCGACTCGCTTGCGATCGCGCCATGTTTGAGCTGCTGTACTCAAGTGGACTGCGCGTTTCCGAGATGACCAGCCTCGACGTGCGCTACGCGAAGACCGCAAGTCATGTCTCGACAGGATGGGTTGACCTCGATGCGGGCGAGGTCACGGTTACCGGCAAGGGAAACAAGATGCGCACCGTACCGGTGGGGCAAGCTGCAGTTGCAGCATTACGGGACTGGATCGCGGTGCGCCTGTCGCTGCAGCCCGCGGACCCGCACGCCTTGTTCCTGAGCGCACGCGGTACCAGGATCTCGGTGCGGCTGGTCCAGCTGCGCCTGAAAGCCCGCGCGCTGCTGATCGGCATCCCCTCAAACGTTCATCCTCATGTGCTGCGTCATTCATTCGCATCGCATGTCCTGCAATCATCCGGCGATTTGCGCGCGGTGCAGGAAATGCTTGGCCATGCATCGATCACCTCTACCCAAATCTACACCTCGCTCGATTTTCAACGCCTGGCGCAGGTGTATGACGCGGCCCATCCCCGCGCAAAAAAATAGCCGCCGCGTCCAGCCATTGAAGAAAGACGAATCACCTCAACCTACAGCGCTACTTCACTGGGCAACTTCACTTCACAATGTCACCACACGATCCAACATGGCACGCATTCCAACCACTATCCTGACTGGCTTCCTTGGAGCTGGAAAAACCACTCTGCTCAACAGAATTCTTCAAGAGCCCCATGGTTTTCGCATCGCCGTCATTGAAAATGAATTCGGCCCGGAAAATATCGATAACGAAATTCTGGTGCAGGACAGTACCGAACAAATCATTGAAATGAACAACGGCTGCATTTGTTGCAGCGTCCGTGGCGATCTGATCGTTGGCCTGACCGAGCTTGCCCGCCGTCGCGATGCCGGAGAGATCGTGTTCGACCATCTGGTCATTGAGACCACTGGCCTGGCGAACCCTGGCCCGGTGGCACAAACTTTCTTTGTCGACGATGCAGTTGCCAGCCACTACGTTTTGGATGCGGTCATTACCGTGGTCGACGCCAAGCACGCCATGCAGCAGCTCGATGCCCATGAGGTGGCACAACGTCAGGTTGGATTTGCCGATCGCATACTGATCTCGAAGATCGACCTGATTTCCGAGCTGGAGCGGCTCGCTCTGACGTCCCGAATCAAACGCATCAACCCGCGCGCCGCCATTGGCGACGTGGCATTCGGCAAGGCGCCAATTGCTGAAATCCTCGATATTCGCGGATTTCACCTCAACGACAAACTCGACATTGACCCCGCCTTTCTGCAGGCAGACGAGGCGGAACCGCACGGCCATGAATGTCCGCCAGGCCATGCCAGCCATGATCATCACCATTCGCACCACGATGACGACATCAAGGCATTTGTATTCAGGAGCGGGCGCAGTTTTGACACCGCCCGTCTCGATGACTTCCTCGGCGGGATCGTCCAGGTGTATGGACCACGCATGTTGCGGTACAAGGGCGTCATCGCAATGGACGGCGCCGAGCGCAAGGTGGTCTTCCAGGGTGTTCACCAAATGATGGGCAGCGACATTGGTGCAAGGTGGGGCGCCGACGAAAAGCGCGAAAGCAAATTGGTATTTATTGGCTCGAATTTACCCGAGGACATTTTTATTCGCGGCCTCGAACAATGTTTGGTATAAACTACGTGTGGAAAATTTAGGCCAAAGCTAGCATATTTGCCATCATTAGCCGGGCAGTGGCGCTGTAAAAGCCGTTTGAAGCAATGCGTCGGCATTCTTTCAGGACAAGGGCCATGAACGCAACCGTTACGAAATCCGCGAAAAAGGCTAAAGCTGAAACTCCGGCTGTAAAATCAGGCTCCAAGACATCGCATGCCGCGCCGGTCGCGGCAGGGTCTGAGAATGCATCGGGCGAATGTGTCGCCAGGCTGGAGAAACAAGCAGTTGGCAGGAACCAAAAAAGTCTGGGGGACGTGTACAGCACCGCGCCGGATTCCAGACCAAGCAGCGCCAGCGGTACGAAGACTGGCGGAAAACCCGGCACCGGCGCGAAATGCGCAAGCACGCCACCGTCCGCCGCCAGTCCCAAAGCACCACGAACCCGCACATCACTGAGCAGCAACAACGCCAGTGGCGGATTTGAGGATAAAATTCATCGCACTGCAGTCTCGAAAGTAATCGAAGTGGCAACTAAAACACCGAAAACCAACACATCTGTGCCTGCTGACGGAGCAATCTTGACCGAAGCCCAGCTTCTCAAGATGTCCGAGAAGGACTACATGAACGAGGCGCAACTGGCTTTTTTCAAAGCCCGTTTGCAGCAACTTGAAAAAGATCTGCTGAAAAATGCTGGCGAAACCACTGAGCATTTGCGTGAAACAGTACTGGTCCCGGATCCCGCCGATCGCGCAACCATCGAAGAAGAACATGCGCTTGAACTGCGTACCCGCGACCGTGAACGCAAGTTGCTCAAGAAAGTACAACAGTCGATTGCGAGCATCGATGGCGGTGAGTATGGCTGGTGCGAAGAAACCGGTGAACCGATCGGCATTCCCCGTTTGTTGGCACGACCAACTGCAACGCTGTCGCTGGAAGCCCAGCAACGACGCGAATTGAAACAAAAGTTGTACGGCGACTGAACCGGCTTACGGTAGGGCATGTCATAGCGCTGGACTGACAAGCGCCATTTGAACCAGGCGCCACGCCATGCCGATGCGAAGTTTGGGCGACACGCAGGGGCGATAAAATAAATGCCTGCGTGCAATGTGATATCGTGGCCGAGACAGGCTGCTGGATATGTGTTCAGCATTCGCTGATCACAGCCTGGCATTCAACTTTCAGGAAAACCGTGGGGATTTTTTCGTTTCTTGGCAAGAAAGATCGACGAGAGGACGCGCCTCTGTCGGAAATTGATGCGCCCCGTCGGCGCCCTGAAGATCGCCCCGCCCGCAGTAACACTGCGGCCAATGCGGAGCGCACAGCAAGTTCCCAGATCGTCCAACGCGATGCCGCACGCGAAACTGCCCTGAAGATCGACAAGATCGAATCGGAAATGTCATCCGAATTGTCCCGGCCACAGTCGATAGCCGGATCGCCGTCGGTGCCAGGCCGCGGCGCTACACCCCAGCCTTCCAAGGCTGCAAAATCCACCACGACAACCGAACCCGGCGATGCCTTTCTGGCGACATTGCCTGCGATGGGCATGTCGACCGATTTCATGCTTGGCGGCGATTACAACCCCAAGGATGCAGCCATTCCGGCGACCGAAACCGCGCCTGTCATCGATGAAGCGGCGATCCTGTTCGCCAACGATCAAAATGAAATGGTCGAGGCGATGCTGCTGGGCGCCATCGACGATGGCGACCTCGGCGAATCCACCGTCACCGCCTGGTGGATGCTGTTCGATCTGTACCAGATCACCGACAAACAGCTCTCTTTCGAGAATCTCGCCTTACGGTACGCCGCAAAGTTCGAAACCTCGCCGCCGACCTGGGTAACGCCAACGCAGGACGGCGCCAACGACCCCCGGGGCAACACCGCTGGCGCAGGCACGACTGTCGCTTTCTCTGGCAAGCTTGACGAATCGATTCAAAAACAGCTCGACCGCGCGCAAAAGCTCGGTGAAACGAATCCGCTCCTGCGACTCGAATTTTCACGCATCGGCGAGGTGACGCCCGAAGGCTGCGCCTTGATGTTGACGGCCCTGAAAAAGCTGCAACGATCCGGTTGCGACTTGATGCTCATCAGTGCAAGCGAATTTGCCACGAAGGTCCGTGCGACCCTCGAAGTCGGTCGCCGTGATGAAACGGAAGCGCCCTGGTTGCTGTTGCTCGAAATTCTGCAACTCCTGAATCGCCAGCAGGATTTCGAAGAGGCCAGCATCGACTATTGCGTCACGTTCGAAGTCTCCCCTCCCGCGTTCATCATGCCGAAGTCAACCGTGACGAGTGTCATCGACACGGACTTCGATCAAGCGCCACCGCCCAACGTGTTTTCGATGCCATCCGTGGTCGATGGAAAAACCGGTCTGATTGACGAAATTACGCGCTTCGCGAAGCAACATAATCCGGCGATCATTGACTGCTCACGTCTGACCCGGGTTGATTTCAGTGCGGCCGGTCAATTGCTCAGCGGCCTGGCCCCGCTAATCGGTGACGATCGCGTTATCGAGTTGCACAACGTCAATCAGCTTGTCACTGCCTTGTTCAATGTCATGGGACTGCGCGAGATCGCCCGCATTCTTCCTCGCAAGCAATAAGCACATCTCCCGGCGCCCTGCTTGCATTCGCGGCGGCCAACCCCATTTCAGTTATTCGTAGTGCGACGCAGGCAAATCGTTGCCAGCGTCGCCACCATCGAATTGGGAGACGCATCCATGGAGCAATTTCACGGCACGACCATACTTTCGGTACGGCGCGGCAATCTGGTCGCGCTCGGTGGCGACGGACAGGTCACACTCGGCAATATTGTGATGAAGGGCACCGCCCGCAAAGTCCGCAAGCTCCACAATGGCAAGGTTCTGGCCGGGTTTGCCGGCGGAACAGCTGACGCGTTCACGCTCATTGAACTGTTCGAAGCAAAACTGGAAAAGCATCAGGGCAATTTGATGCGCGCCTCCATCGAACTGGCCAAGAACTGGCGTACCGACCGCATGCTGCGTCGCCTCGAAGCCATGTTGCTGGTCGCCGATCGCGACGCAACGCTGGTCATCACCGGCAATGGCGACGTGCTCGAACCGGAAGACGGCATTGGGGCGATCGGATCGGGCGGTGCTTTCGCACAATCTGCCGCCAAGGCGCTGGCCGAAAATACGCAGCTGTCGCCCTTCGACATCGTCAAAAAGTCCCTGACCATCGCCGGCGAGCTGTGCATTTACACGAATCTCTCCCACACCATCGAGACGCTTGAGTAACTCGCGCTCTTCTTCACTTCTGGACCAACCATGAACATGACTCCGCAAGAAATCGTCATTGAACTTGACAAGCATGTCGTCGGGCAGGACAAGGCCAAGCGGGCGGTGGCGATTGCCTTGCGCAATCGTTGGCGTCGTCAGCAGGTTGCCGAGCCGCTGCGCCACGAGATCACGCCCAAAAATATCCTGATGATCGGGCCCACGGGCGTCGGAAAAACCGAAATAGCGCGGCGTCTTGCCAGGCTGGCCGATGCGCCGTTCATCAAGATCGAGGCCACCAAATTCACCGAGGTCGGCTACGTCGGACGCGACGTCGACACCATCATCCGTGATCTGATCGATATCGGGATCAAACAAACGCGCGAACTGGAAATGCGCAAGGTGCGCGCCAGCGCCGAAGATGCCGCCGAAGACCGGATCATCGATATTCCGGTGCCGCCGGCGCGGGATTTCGGGTTTCATCCGAATGCCACGGCAACGCCGGACGGCGAACCGGGGGCGGGAGGCACTGCGCGGCAGACCTTCCGCAAGCGGCTGCGCGAGGGCGTGCTGGACGACCGCGAGATTGAAATCGAACTCGCCGAAGCCGGGCCCCAGATGGAAATCATGGCCCCTCCCGGCATGGAAGAAATGACCGAGCAGATCAAATCGATGTTTTCGGGCGTGAGCGGCACCCGCAAGAAACCGCGCAAGGTGAAGATCAAGGACGCCCTGAAGCTGCTGATCGAGGAAGAAGCTGGCAAGTTGCTCAACGAAGATGAGCTAAAGCAAAAAGCCATCGCCAATGTCGAACAAAACGGCATTGTATTCCTCGACGAAATCGACAAGATTGCGACCCGCTCCGACATGGGTGGGGCCGACGTATCGCGGGCCGGCGTGCAGCGCGATTTGTTGCCACTGGTCGAAGGCACGACCGTCAACACGCGCTACGGAATGATTCGCACCGATCACATCCTGTTCATTGCCTCCGGCGCCTTTCATCTGGCCAAGCCATCGGACCTGATCCCCGAGTTGCAAGGGCGATTTCCGATCCGGGTCGAGCTGGAGTCGCTGTCGATTGCCGATTTCGAACGCATCCTGACCGGCACGGATGCCTGCCTGACCAAGCAGTACCAGGCCCTGCTGGCGACCGAGAACCTGGTCATCGAGTTCGCCGACGACGGCATCCGGCGACTGGCCGAGATAGCGCATTCGGTCAATGAAAAAACAGAAAATATTGGCGCGAGGCGCCTGTACACGGTGATGGAGAAACTGCTCGAAGACATGTCATTCGATGCTGGCGACCGCGGGGGCGTCACCGTCAAGATCAACGCCGCGTATGTCGACGAACGTCTGGGTGCACTCGCGATTGACGAAGACTTGTCGCGCTACGTCCTTTAATTCTGGCGTGGCGGTGGCGCCTGTGTCGGCAGCTGCTGATTCTGGGGTTGCTGAATCGGCGGTTGTTGATTCGGGACGGGTTGATTCTGTGGCTGCTGATTTGGCGGCGGCTGGTTGGCCAGCTGCGGATTCATCAGTGGCTGGCCATTCACTTCACTCGGCGGTATCGGCGCCATCGGTGCCTGACCAGGCAAGACCATGGTGGTCGGCTGTGACGGGGCGACACGCGCCGGCAGCGGCGCCTGTGGTACGACTTCCATCCGCGCTGGCGGCTGCGACAGTTGCGGCGGTACGGCCGAGGGCTGCAACTGCATCGTTGACTTGGCGATCTCCTGCAGCTCGACACGCTTGATCATCCCGCCTTCGGACAGCAGAACGTATTGGCCGTGCACCTCTTTGACGATCACGCCGGGCATGACTTCGGCGTTGACCCGACTGGCCTGCGTGGGCTTGCCGTCGGCGCCGAGAATGGCGACGCTTTCGGCGGCATTCCCCGCAACCACCACGCCGCGCAACTGGTAGTTGCTGGCCAGCGCCACTTTGGCCATCCGTCCGCCGAACAGGCCGGCCGCGACATCGAGTGACACATCCGTCTTGATCGCTTGCGACACCGGGGCCACGGGACGCTGCGGCGGGGTCATCAATTGCAGCGTCCAATAGGTCGCCGACGCGCACAACGCAATGAACAGCAGAACACTGACAATTAACGGTAGCCGGCGCTTCATGGGGTTTTTCCTGCTCTGTTGATTGACATGGTTATCGCACTAGTTGATTGATTTCGATGATCGGCATGAGCACCGCCAGCACGATCAGTAATACCACCACCCCCATTGCCAGAATGAGCGCGGGTTCCAGCAAGCCTGCCATGGTCAGCGCACGTCGCTCCAGATCCTGTTCCTGCGCGTTGGAAGCGCGCTCCAGCATGGCCGGCAATTCGCCGGTAATCTCGCCGGCCCGGATCATGTGGATCAGCATCGGCGGAAAGTGCTTGCGGGCCGACAACGCGCGCGCCAAACCAACACCTTCGCGCACGTTGTTGGCCGCTTCCTCGACCTGCTCGCGCATGGCCACGTTGGACAGGGTATCCCGGCTGGTTTGCAAGGCACGCAGGATCGGCACACCGGAACCGGTGGTGATGGCAAGGGTGCTGGCAAAACGCGCCGTGTTCAGGCTGCGTTCAAATTTTCCGTAGAAAGGCGCGGTGAGCAGCCAGGTGTGCCAACGCCGCTTGATGTCGGGATTCTTCAGCGCACTGCGCCAGGCGAATCCCAGTGCGACGACTGCGACCGCCACCATCCAGCCAAAATTGCGTACGAAATCCGACACGGCCAGCATCAGGACGGTGAGCAACGGTAGTTTTTGTTTGGTGTTGGCGAACACCGAGACGATCTGCGGCACCACATAGGTCAGCAGAAAAATCACGATGGCAAATGCCACCACGGTGACGATGGCAGGGTAGGTAAACGCCAGTTTGACCTTCTGCACCAGTGCATTGCGCCGCTCGATGTAATCGGCCAGGCGCGACAGCACCTTCGACAGTTGACCGATCTGCTCACCGGACGCAACCAGCGCACGGTAGATATCGGCGAAGTCGCGCGGGTGGTGCGCCAGCGCATCCGACAATGCGGCGCCGCCCATGACCTCGGAACGAATCGAGGCAATCAGGTCGCGCAGATAGGTACGCTCGGCCTGCTCGAGCAAGGCCGAAAAGGCTTGCTCAAGTGGCAGGCTTGCTTCCAGCAGACTGGCCAGTTGACGCGTGAACAGCGCCAGCTCGTTGGTCGACAGCTTGTCGCCGAAGCTGCGCGCCCTGGTTTGACCGGATTCATCGACCTGCGACGTAATGACGCCAACCGAGATCGGCGTCAGGCCCTGGCTGCGCAGGTCGGCACGCGCGGCACGCGCGCTGTCGGCATTGAGCACGCCCTTTTTTGTGTGGCCGTCATCGTTGACGGCTTCATAGCGAAAGGCTGGCACGGGTTAATCCTTGGTCACGCGCAGCAGTTCGGCGCGCGTGGTGGTGCCGTTGGCCAGCCAGCGCTCGCCGTCTTCGCGCATGGTTTGCATGCCATCGTGCAGTGCCGCGTTGCGAATGTCGGCTTCGGAAGCCTGGTTGTGAATCTGCGCCCGAATCGCCTCGGTCGTGCGCAACAGTTCATAGACGCCGACGCGTCCCTGATAACCGGTGTGGCCGCACTTCTCGCATCCCACCGCCTGCCAGTTGGCGCCGTCGAAGACGCGGCAATGCGTGCACAACTTGCGTACCAGCCGCTGCGCCACCACACCGAGCAAGGACGAGGACAACAGGAACGGCTCAATGCCCATGTCGAGCAGGCGCGTGACCGCGGCCGCGGAATCGTTGGTATGCAGCGTCGCCAGCACCAGATGGCCGGTGAGCGACGCCTGCACGGCAATCTGCGCCGTTTCGAGATCGCGGATTTCGCCGATCATGATGACGTCCGGATCCTGCCGCAAGATGGCCCGCAGTGCCTTGGCAAACGTCATGTCGATACGCGCATTGACCTGGGTCTGGCCAACGCCGGCGAGTTCGTATTCGATCGGATCTTCGACCGTCAGGATATTGGTGGTCGACACGTTCAGCATCGACAGTGCCGCATACAGCGTGGTGGTCTTGCCCGACCCGGTCGGCCCGGTCACCAGCACGATCCCGTGCGGTTGACTGATCAGCTCATCGAACTGGGGCATCACCGCTTCGCTCATGCCGAGATGTTCCAGATCGAGTCGACCGGCCTCCTTGTCCAGCAAGCGCAATACCGCGCGCTCGCCGTGCCCGGTCGGCAGCGTCGAGACCCGGACATCGACCGGCTTGCCGCCCACGCGCAAGGTGATCCGGCCATCCTGGGGCAGCCGCTTTTCGGCAATGTCGAGTTGCGCCATGATCTTGATGCGCGAAATCAGCGACGCGTGAATCGCTTTCTTGGGGCGCACCACATCGCGCAAGGTGCCATCGATGCGAAACCGCACTACCGAAATCTGCTCGAACGGTTCGATGTGAATATCCGATGCGCCTTCACGCAGCGCCTGCGTCAGCAGTGCATTGATCATCCGAATCACCGGCGCATCGTCGGCCGATTCCAGCAGATCTTCCACCGCCGGCATGTCGAGCAACAGCTTGTTCAGATCGAGGTCGGACTCGTACTCGTCGATCACCTGCGCGGCATCGCCGCCGGAGCCGGCATAGGCCTTGGCGATCGCGTCTTCGAGTTCGGCATGCGCCATCGAACGCAACTTGATGCGGCCGAAACGCCGGCTGACTTCGGCCACGGCGCCGGGTTGGGTCGCGTTCGAAATCCAGACCTCGACGGCGCTCTCGGGCGTGGCGCGGTGGGCCAGCAACGCAAAGTCGCGGGCGAACGCAAAAGGCAGGAGTCGGGCGTCAATCATGGCAGCTCGTTGTCGTAAGGATCAGTTTGGAATCGGCGCCGGCTCGGGCGACACCTTGGGCGGCATCCCTTGCGCCGGGGCGATCGGCCGCAATGCTGCCCCACCCATCGGCCGCCCATTCTCCAGTGGCGGCAGGGTCGGCGCCGTCATGTTCGGCAAGACCGCCGTTTCCTTTGGCTGCGACTGTTGTTCGACCTTGCGGATGTAGTCGTAACGGTCGCCCGAGACATCGAGGCTTTGCTCATTGCTGCGAATGATGGTGGGGCGCAGGAACACCATCAGATTGGTTTTGGTGCGATTGCGTTTTTGGTATTTGAACAGGTTGCCGATCACGGGAATATCTCCCAGCCCGGTCACTTTCTCATTGCCGTCGTCGACCGTATCTTCGATCAGGCCACCCAGCACAATGACCTGGCCATCATCGACCAGCACGTTGGTATCGATCGAGCGCTTGCTGGTAATGATGCCGGCCGTATTGGTGGTGCTTTGCACTGCCGAGGTTTCCTGGTAAATCGCCATCTTGACGGTGCCGCCTTCGGAAATCTGCGGACGCACCCGCAGCGACAAACCCACATCCTTGCGTTCGACCGTCTGGAATGGATTCACGCCGGACGAGCCGCCGGATGCCTGCGTGGTGTACTGGCCGGTAATGAACGGGACGTTCTGGCCAACGATGATGCGGGCCTCTTCGTTGTCGAGCGTGATCAGGTTTGGCATCGACAGGATGTTGGTGCCGTCGTCGGATTCAAGCACCCGCGCCAGCGCGCCAAGCCCGAGCGCGCCATTGATCTGCTTGAAGATACCCAGCGTCAGCCCGGAGCCGACCGTTGGTACCGTGTTACTTTTGGCAGCGCTGGCCAGACCGATGATGTTGTCGGTGGCCGCAGTGCTGGCTGCGCCGACACGGTACTTGCTGGTCGAATCGCCGCTCAGGCCAAGCCATTGAATACCGAATTCGGCGGCTTTCTTGGCCGAGACTTCGACGATCAGCGATTCGATGTAAACCTGTGCGCGACGCACGTCGAGCTGGTCGATGACAATGCGCAGATTGCGATAGACCGCTTCGCTGGCGGTAATGATCAGGGTATTGGTGGTGGCGTCGGCCTGGATGAATCCGCCGGCGCCGCCGCTGGCGAGCGACCCCTGGGTACCTGACGTGCCGCTGGCCTGCAGCGGCTGCAAGGACTGCAGCGCGCCGCCGGCAGCGCCCTGTCCCTGCGGCTGTTGCGGTTGCTGCTGCGCGGACGACTGCGTATTGGCAGGCGCCGAGGTGTCGTTGGTCATCACGGAACGCAGCGTTTGCGCCAGCTTGGTCGCGTCGGCGTTACGCAGGTACACCACATGCACATTGCCGGGTTGAGCCGTCGGCTGGTCGAGACGGGCAATCAATGACTTGGCCAGGTTGCCGCGCGCCAGCGACGGCGCGCGAATGATCAGGGCATTGGTGCGGGCATCGGCCAGCACGCTGACCTTGCCGGAATCGGCCGCGCCGGCGGTAGTGCCGGGTTCCAGCAGACGCGACACGACCTGCGCCAGATCGGTAGCGATGGCGTAGCGGATCGGCACGATATCGACGTCGCCGCTGGCCGGCGCATCCAGCGCCGCGACGATCTTCGACAGGCGTCGCAAATTGTCAGCGTAATCGGTAATCACCAGCGTGTTGTTGCCGGGGTTCGCATTGATCGTATTGTTGGGCGAGATCAGCGGCCGCAACACCGTCACCAGATTGGCGGCGGACTCGTAATTGAGACGGAAGATCTGCGTAGCAATCTGATCGCCCCGGATTTTTGGGTCCTGCGCCGGACCGGCCTGCAATTTGGCATCCGCTTCCGGCACCACCTTGGCGAAATTCTCGCCCATCACGACGGTGTAGCCCTGCAGCCGCAAGGCCGAGCTGAGCAGATTGAAGGCCTGCGCCTTGGTCACCGGTTTTTCTGACACCAGATTGATCGTGCCCTTGACGCGGGGATCGATGATGAAGGTCATGTTGGTGTATTGGCCGACCGCCTTGATGACCGATTCGATGTCGGCGCCGACAAAATTCATCACCGCCGATCCGGCTGGCGGGTCGGCCGCCAGCAATGGCTGCGGCACGCTGGCGACGGCACATAACAGCATGACCGCTGCACTGATGCGACGCCATCTGGAGGTGGTCGGAAAAGTGGAAGGAGAATGTTGTACGTTGTGATTTTTCATTATTTGAACTCGAGTGCGATGCTGTTTTTATCGCCGTCACGACGGCGTTGCCCCAGCAAATTCAATAAATTTGCCAGCTTGTCTTCCTGCCCTGCCTCAGCCTCTGCCTTGCCGGAAAATTGCATCCGGCCGTTTGCGAATTTGCCGCTACCCGACAGCAGCATGGGTCCACGCACGGTGCTCAATTGCAATCCGGCCTGCAGACCCTGCCAATCCATCTTGACGACATAACTGCCCAACGGTCGCACCGGCGACATGCGCGAAGCGACATCATTGAGTGCCAGCGTCGTCTGGCCCACCAGCGCAACGGCAGCGCTTTCACGCGTAATCTGCAGCGGCCCCCATGACAACTGCATGGTGCCGGACGGCTGCACCGTGTTCAGTGGCGCGCCGAGCCCGGACAGACGTTCCGCCGGCAGGGTGATGGCCGAGCCACTGACATGCCATTCGCTCCAGCTGCCCTGCACTTGCACCGGCTGCGTCAGCGCCTGCGCATTTTCCAGCAGCAGATCGACCCGGCCGATCAGCACCAGTGGCGACAGCTGCCAGGCAAACCGTCCAGGCAGCAGCGGCGTGACTGGCTCATTCTTTCCGGCGGCGCCCCCGACGAAGGCGGAGCCGCGCCACAACGATCCCTGCGGGTCGCCCAGTGTCAGGCGGCCGGCGGTCTGCTTCTCCAGCAGGATGCCCATCCAGCTGGCCGGACAGCTGGCCAGCACGGTGATGGCTACCGTCAGCAAGGCGGCGGCCAACCATAGCACGGCGCGGGTCCAGCGCCCGCCGCTGTGCTGGCCGGCTTCATTCACGCGCCGACTCGCTTTTTTGCTGACGCAACGTCAAGGTTGCGCTCACGCTGTCGGAGGCCGGCAACGCCGTGATGCTGGCGTCCATCACCGACAACCGGGCCGTTTTCTGCATTTCGTCGAGCCAGTCAACCAGTGCCGCGAACGACGCCACCGGCAATTGAATCCGCACCACTTCATCGGTGACGACAACACTTTGCGACTTGAGGCCGCGCGCGGAAAGTCCGGCCTCGACGCTTTCTTTTGTCAGCACCGGCGGCGGTGGCGGGACGCTCGCCAGCATCGTCGCCACTTCACGCGTGAGCTGCTGCATGTCGGCGGCGTTTTGACGCAGCACCGGCAAATTCTTGCGCAATTGCGTCCGTCCGGACAGCGCCGGATCGATAAACAACAGGAAGGTCAGCGCCAGCGCAATGATTGTGCCGATCACCAGCAATTGCTTGCGTTCCTTGACGCTGCGGTCGTTCCAGAATGCCGCTGTAGCGTCACGCGCACGGGACAGATTCGCCGAGGCACTCATTTGGCACTCCTGATTTGCCAGACGCCGGCATTCGGTTGGGACAGCGTCAGATGGTGGCTCGCCAGTGCCGTCTTGATCTGGTCGATCGGTGCGGTCGCATCGGGCTTGAGCTTGATGACCAGTCCGCGGTCATGGTATTCGACGCCGGCAATGATCAGTGCCTGGTTGCCCTGCATCACGCTGCTCCAGGCCTCGCTGAATGCGGCCAGCATGGTGGTGAAGTCATCCGGCGCGGCCTGGCCGGAGGCCCGCTGGCTGGCGGCGATCTTCTGGCGCATCTGGAAAATCGGGTCCGGCACGATGGTCTCTTTCGGGAAGGTCGTCTTGTACGCCAACACCATGCCGTTCTGCAGCGCCGCTGCTTCGCGCCGCATGCGCAACCAGTCGATGTTCAGCGCGATGACGTTGACCAGCACCGCCAGCACGCCACAGACCAGCGCGAAGCGCCACGGCCGCCAGTTCAATCCGCCACCGCCGGCGCTGCCGAAGCCACTCATCAGATTCAGGTTGACGCTGCGCGCCCCGGCGATCCAGCGCAACCAGTTGTCGGCGAACAGCGAAACCCGTTCGTGCAGGGCAGCATGCTCGAGCACCTCGCGATACGCCGGCACGCTGGCCTGCGGCACGTACAACGCAATCGGCGCCTCCGGCACGATCGCGCACAGTGCCTCGATGGCTTCCTGCGCTGCGCTGGCGGCCTGTTCGGGCAGGATCGCAATGCCGATCCCTTCGGTGGCATTGAGCCGAATGACCAGTTCGAGGTCCGAGCTGTGCTCGGCAATCGCCGCCGATACCACGCCGTCCTGATGCGGCACGCACAACTGCGCCGGCAGCACCGCGAGCTCGCGCGCGCCCAGTCCGGTGAGCGTTCCGACCAGCTGCTCCAGCCAGGCGCGCTGCACCACCGCAATAGTGCGCAGGCCATCGACGGTGTCGCCGGCGACCATCACGCAGTCGGCCGGGTCGGTCATCAACTTTTCTTCGAGCAGGTTCGGCAACGCAGCACGCAAACGCGCCGGCGACAATGGCGGCACGCGAATCCGCAGCACCGACACATCGCTGGCCGACGGCAACAAGGTGACCCGTTGGGACTGGCCGATGATCGGCCCCAGATCCGCCAGTGCGGCCTCGCCTTCGCGCACGATGGCGCCACCGTCGGTGACCAGCGCAAACGGACAATTGAGCTGGCCGATATCGTCCAGACGCAGCGCTGAAGCATGGGATAACAGGCGGATATAGAGTGTGCTCAAGTGGGTCCGTTCGCTTATCAGGTTTCTCTGGTCCAGATGATTTTTACTTGGCCGTTAATGGACGGACGCTCGACCAGTGACTGGATTTCGAGTACCGCATTATTGAGCTTCACTTTACCGTTGACAAGGAAGTGTTCCGTTTTTACATCCAAAGGACCCAATCCGGCCGCAACTGCAGTCTGGACTGTTGCGGGCAAGCGATTCGTAAAGTCCGCCGTATCCTTGAAGTAAGCACGATCACGCGATGCCACCAGCGTGGTCGCGTCAGACAGCGCGAGACTGGGGACCACCGCCGACAGCACTTCGGCGGTCGCGGTGTTGACGTTGATCTTGGTATCGTTTTCCGGCAGCACGGTAACGAAGTCCTTCAGCCTCGCCAGAATGTCGCTCGAAAAACCGGTCACGGCGAGCAGGTCATCGAACTGCGTCAGCGGCATCATGCGCGGACCGGCGGGGCTGGCGCCGGAGGCTGAGCCAGTGGCGGCGGCGGGCGGGTTCGGCGTGGCCGGAGTTGTCGCCGTGGTGGCGCCGGGAATGACTGCGGTGCTGCCGCCCCCGGCGGGGCTGCCGGCGCCGGGTTGCAGCGCGCCGGGCTGACGTGCCGCCAGCAGATAGGACGCCGTCGCATCGGCCAGCGACGCGGCCTGCGCCACCCGCAGATTGGTCAGCAAGCGCGTGAAGGCGGCGACGTCTTTCGGGCTGACAGTGCCGCCGCGGATCAGCGTGTTGACGTTGAAGCGCGCCTGCGCGTCGACAATATAGCCGGACAACACGGCGCTGCTGGCTTCCGCATCCTGCCGCCCGTTTTCAACGAACTCGTCGAGCCGCACATCGGCCAGCGGAATCGCCCAGGGGTCGCCGGCGTAATCGACGTTGTTGAAGTCCGAGCGCAGGATGAGCTTGGCCCAGTCCAGCGCGCCGCGCAGGATCCATTGCTTCTGCAATTGGGTGCGCTGATTTTCAATCGACCGCACCTGCACCTGCTGCTGCCAGAACAGGCTGGCGACAATCGTCACCGCCAGCGTCGTCAGCAGCAATGCGGTAATCACCGCGACGCCGCGCTGATGCCGTGCCGGTCGCTTTGGCATGCTCATGTCGCCCCCAACAAAAATGCTTTGACCAGCAAGGCCTGCTGGTCGTGCAACTGCAACGTCACCTGCAAGCCGGTCATCGGCGGCGGCGTCGCGCCCTGTGTCGACTGGGCCAGCGCGTTCCAGCCCGCGCCATCCCAGGTCTTGACGGTCATCGCGTCGATCCCGGTCTTCAGGGTCACCGTGCTGCCGCCGCTGTTGTCGGCCATCGCGGCTTGCCAGAATTGGTCGATCTGATCCAGATTGCGGGTTGATTCCGACTCATTGCGCAACAGCGCCCCATCCTTCAAGCGGTATGCCACGACCTGCAGCCGGGTTGGCTGGTTGTCGGCGTACACCTTGCGCACGACAATCAACCGCCCCGCATCGGAGACGACGCTGGCGCGGTTGCCGAGCACACTGGCTTCCACCAGCTGGCCGCAATCGCTTTGCATCTGCGCAAACGCCAATTGCATCCCGCGCGTCTGCTCCAGGTCATCGGTCAATGCGACACGCGCGCGCACGATGCTGTCCAGGCCACGCCACCCCAGCACTGCGATGACGCCGAGAATCGTTATCGCGACCAGCAGCTCGATGAGCGTGAATCCGGCGCGGCGCTGTTGACGAGGCTCAGGCACTGACAAGCTGATTCAATTTGATGATGCGTCGGTCCGGCGCCCGCGAGTCATAGACACTGACCTCAACGCGCCGGAAGTTATTGTTTGGCGTGCTCAGCACCTCCTGTTCGCACACCAGCCGCAGTTCAGCCTGGGGGCACTCGAAGGCGGTTTTTCCCAGCGGCGGATAGCTGCGCGCGAGCCGGATTTCGGTCAAGCGGTTCTCGGCCGACCACGTCGCCATCATCGCGGCGCGCAAGTCATTGCTGTTTTGCGTGAGACTGCCGACGGCCCGCAAACTCGCACCCAGCGCCGTGCCGACGATGACCAGCGCCACCAGCACTTCGAGCAACGTGAAACCGCCGGATTGACTTCGCCGCAGTGTCATTGGCATCCTCATTCGACGACAAAATGGCCGACGCCATCGGCACGGATCGCAACCTGCGCTTCGTCGGCAGCGAGCGTCAGCAGAAACGGTTTGTCGACCGGCTCGCGGCCAAACACGATACGCATCGGGCCGGAGCCCGGCGGCAGCGGCGGATCGATTTGCAAGAGCATTGGCGTGCGCTTGAACTCGCGTTCGCGCAGCAGATCGTCTTTTTCGATGGCCTGCCAGGTCTGATTGGTACGCACCAGAAACCGGTAGCGCTCGCTGTCGGCTTCAAATGCAACGGGAGTGTTGCGCACAATCGCTTCGTCGCGTGCCAGCTGCAGCAACAAGGCGATCCGGCGCGCTTCGTTTTCCAGCACCTGGCGCGGACTGGGCATGGCGTTGAACGACACCATGCCGAGCATGACGCCGGCGATCACCATCACCACCAACAGCTCCAGCAGGGTGAAGCCGCGCACCTGGAATCGACTGCGGAGCACGTCTTGCCGCCTCATCGCTGACTACAAATCCCAGGAGCCAATGTCGGCATCGTTGCCGGTACCGCCGCTTTGTCCATCCGCACCGAACGAGAACACGTCAACCTCACCCTTGATGCCGGGCGCCAGGTATTGATACTGGTTTCCCCACGGGTCTTTGGGCAGCTTGTCGATGTAGCCGCCGCCTTTCCAGCCACGCGCCTCCGGCCCGGTGGTCGGCTTTTCGATCAATGCCTTGAGGCCCTGATCCGTGGTGGGGTAACGCTGATTGTCGAGCTTGTAGAGCTTCAATGCCTGCATGATCGTCGCGATGTCCTGGCGCGCCGCAGTCACGCGGGCATCGTCGGTGCGGCCCATCAGCTTGGGCACCACCAGCGCCGCCAGAATACCCATGATGACAACGACCACCATGATTTCAATGAGGGTAAAGCCGCGCGAAAGTGCCGCGCGAACCGGCCGCCGCAGCGGCATTTGAACAGCAGTTTGCATAGGAATGGTTGGGTAAGAATTGGAAAAGTAGATGTCACACTGCTTGAGTATAAGGGAAGCCTGTGGCGACACCAGCGAAACCTTGTAGCCGGATTGTGTCAGGAAGTTGTGTCGGGTCATTGATTCGGCAACAAAAGTCTCGGGACAGCAACAGGATCAGCCTCCCGGCGTCCAGTGCGGCGCCTGCCGAACGATCGCTGCAGACGAAAAAAAACCCTGAAAGATTTCAGGGTCATCGGAGCGACGATGCTTAGCGTGAACGACGACGCTTGACCAGCGTAATCAGTCCGAGCCCCATCAGCAACATCAGATAGGTAACCGGCTCAGGCACTGCGCTGACCTGCAGCGCGACGTTGTCGAGCAAAATGAAACTCTCGGAATTCTGGAACGCAAACTGCAACAATGTCGCGTTGCCGGTCGCGAGCAAATTGGTAAAGGTGAAGTGCTGGAACGTCGGCAGGTAGAAATTATCTTTTACCGATCCGGCCACCAGATCTCCAAACACTACCTCGGAATGGTTCACGCCGTTTTCGGTGGTGCTGCGCAAATCGAAGCTGAGGTCATAGTGTGACCCGGCGATGGTGGTAATCAGCTTGTTCAGATAGCCGACCTGTCCGATTGCACCGTCCGAGAACGAATGGTTTCCCGATTTTTGTGCAAAGACTGACTGATAGGCGGTGTTGCCGCTTTGCGTCCAGCCGGTCAGGCCGTTTTCAAAGGTGCCGTTGATAACCAGCGGTGCTGCTGCTTGCGCCATCACGCTTGCCAGCGCGAGTGCACAACCAATAATAAACTTCTTCATGTTGTCTCCGGGATAGCAAATGTGCTTGTCAACAAGATAAGCGTTCGGCCGGAGTCTAACAGTGTAGTAGCGCACACAGGCGCTTAATAACACACGATTTAACAGTATTTAACGTTGTTTTTTATTGTATTTCTTGCAGGCATTTTTAATGACAGTTAAACATGTCTTCAGGCAACTTCATTACGCGCATCGCGCGCCAGCAGCCGCGTCACCATTTCCTGCGGCTTCAGTCCATCAAACAGGACACCGGCCACCGCGGCGGTGATCGGCATGTCGACCTGCAACTGAACAGCGAGGCTGTGTACGGTTTGAGCACAGCGCACGCCCTCGGCCACGTGCCCGAGTTCCTGCACAATTGTGTCCAGTGGTTTTCCTTGCGCCAAGCCCAGGCCGACACGACGATTGCGTGACAAGTCGCCGGTGCAGGTAAGCAGCAGATCACCCATGCCCGCCAGCCCCATGAAGGTTTCGGCGCGCCCGCCCAGCGCGACACCAAGACGGGTAATCTCGGCCAGGCCACGCGTAATCAGGGCGGCACGCGCATTCATGCCGAGACCGAGTCCATCGACCACGCCGGTGGCGATCGCCAGGATATTCTTGACGGCGCCGCCGACTTCAACTCCGATTACGTCGTCGGTCGCATAGACCCGCATGCGTGGCCCATGGATCGCCTGCACCACGCAGTCACGCACGGCAAGGTCGGCACTCGCAACCACCAGCGCAGCCGGCAGTCCGCGCGCAACTTCGAGTGCGAACGATGGCCCCGACAGGGCGCCACAGGCTGTCGCCGGCCCCAGCACAGCCCGCACTACCTGATGTGGCAGCAGACCGGTGCCTTCTTCGAAGCCCTTGCAGAGCCAGACCAGCGACGGAATCGGTGCGGATTGCAGGCGCTCTGCCATCGGACGCAATCCGGCCACCGAGGTGGCGATGATCAACAGCGAGGCGACGCCCGCAACCGGCGTGCAATGCGATAACGCGGCATTCAGATCGGCGCTCAGCAGCAGCGACGACGGCAAGGCAATGCCAGGCAAGTAGGCGGTGTTCTCGCGCTGCGTGACCAAGGCCTGCAACGCCTTGGGGTCGCGCGTCCACAGCATCACGGCGTGGCGCTCGGCCAGCGATACCGCCAGCGCCGTACCCCAGGCACCGGGGCCGAGAATCGAAATATTCATGATCGACGTGCCCTGCCGACCGCTCTATTCGCCCCAGACATCGGCGGCCTTGACGAATCCGGTCTGGCCGTCGCGATGCTTGACCTTGACCCAACCCGGCACAGCCGCCTCGCTGAGCTCCAGCAACACGCCTTTGTCGGCAACAAAGACCGCCGGCGACGCCTCGTCGGCGGCCGCATGAATGCGTGCATTGGCAGTCTTGACAACGACGTACCGTTTTGCCGCCAGCGCCTTCGACTCGACCCAGGCGAGACCGCCGCTGGCGTCGCGCACCTTGCTCCACTCGCCATACGTGAGAATGACCTCGACAGGCATGTTGCGCGGCGCTACGAACACCTTCTTGCCACGCAGCGATGGGGCGTCGTACAGCACGGCAGGCGTGGCGCCAACAGACTTGTAATCGAGTGCGTGGGCGCTGCCGACCACGGACAGCAACAGCGCCGCGAAGGCGCCGTGCAGGGATACAGCTTTCATGCGTGACTCCGGTGGACCAGCCTGATCAATGCTTTGCGGCAGCCGCGTCGGGCATGACCAGACCGGCTGCGTTCTGCTCGGCGAGTGCCTGCTGGCGCTGCTGGTAGAACAGTTCGAAATTGATTTCGGCAAGATGCACGGGCGGGAATCCGGCGCGGGTGATCGCATCGGCGATGTTGGCGCGCAGGTAGGGATAGATGATGTTCGGGCAGCCAATTCCCAGCAGCGGTTCGAGCTGTTCCTGGGTGATATTGCGCGCCTCGAAAATACCGGCTTGCTTGCCTTCGACCAGGAACGCGACTTTTTCGCCGATCTTGGCGGTCACGGTTATGGTGACGGTCGCTTCGAAGATACCGTCAGCCAGCGCTTCAACGCCGACATCGACAGCGACTTCCATGGCCGGTGCGTCCTGCTCAAGAAAGATTGCCGGGGAGTTCGGTTGTTCGAGCGACAGATCTTTCAGATAAACGCGCTGGATCTGGAAAATGGGTTGCAGGGTTTCGTCAGCCATGGTGCACCTTCATTAAGATTGAGAAAACGGCGAACTGGTCGCCGTAAAATGGAGAAACAGGTCAGTCACCTTGCAGCAGGGCGTCAAGTTGGCCAAGCCGGTCCAGCGCGCTGAGATCGTCAAATCCACCGACATGCGTTTCGCCGATGTAAATCTGCGGCACCGTGCGACGGCCGGTCTTTTGCATCATATCGGCGCGTTGCACCGGATCGAGGTCGATGCGGATTTTTTCGATGTCGTCGATGCCCTTGGATTTCAACAGCCTTTCGGCCATCGTGCAATAAGGACAAACGCCGGTGCTGTACATGCGAACGTGTGCGGTCATGGTGGGTTCCCCGATTATTTCGTGGTCGGCAAGCCTTGCGTTTGCCAGGCGGTCAGGCCGCCGTTGAGACTGTGCACGTCATTGAAACCGGCACGTTTGAGTTGCGCGGTCGCCTTCGACGACTGCACGCCGGACGGACATACGACGACGACCGTCTTGCCCTTGAACTTGTCGATTTCACCCATGCGGGCAGGCAGTTCCTTGAGCGGGATGTTTTTTGCATCGCGCACGTGGGCAACCGCGAACTCGGTGGCATCACGCACATCCAGAACCAGTGTCTTGCCCTGATTGATGAGCTGGGTTGCCTGCAGCACGGAGACCTTGCTGCCGCTGCGCTGGAGCAGGGGCACGAGCAGCGCGCCGCCGGAAATGATGACGAGCGCAATGAGGAAAATATTGTCGATGAAGAATTTCACAGGGGTCCAATGGTTTAAAACAATCGGCGCATTATAAAATAGAAGCAGTCCGGTCGTTCCAAATCATGGAAACGATCCACCCCTTTCTCCTTCCTGACTACTCCACCATGTACAAAATCGTATTGATGCGCCACGGCGAATCCACCTGGAATCTGGACAATCGCTTCACCGGCTGGACCGATGTCGACCTGACCGACAAAGGCTGCGCCGAAGCAACCCAGGCGGGAAAACTGCTGCGCGACGCCGGATTCCAATTTGATCTGGCCTACACCTCCGTGCTCAAGCGCGCCATCCGCACCTTGTGGCTGACGCTCGACGAAATGGATCTGATGTGGATTCCGGTGGTCCACGACTGGCGTCTGAACGAGCGCCATTACGGCGCCCTGCAGGGATTGAACAAGGCTGAAACCGCCGCACAATACGGCGACGAGCAGGTGCTGGTTTGGCGTCGCAGCTACGACACGCCACCGCTGCCGCTGGCGGCCGATGATCCGCGCACGTCGTATCACGATCCGCGCTACGCAACACTTGACCGTGCGCAAATCCCGCTGACCGAATGTCTCAAGGACACGGTCGAGCGCGTCATGCCGGCATGGGACGATACGATTGCGCCAGCGATCCGGGCCGGCAAACAGATCCTGATCTCGGCCCACGGCAACAGCCTGCGCGCCTTGATCAAATCGCTCGATGGCATCAGCGATTCCGATATCGTCGGCTTGAATATTCCGAACGGCCAGCCGCTGGTGTATGAACTTGACGCCGACCTGAAACCCATCAAGAGCTACTACCTGGGCGACGCCAACGCCATTGCCGCGGCGCTCAACGCCGTTGCCAGTCAGGGCAAGGCGCGCTGACCGCGCCAGCTGATGCGCCACTTCCTCGGGCTGACAGCCGCGTTGCTGCTCGTACTGACCCTGCCGCCGGCCGAGGCGGCGCGGGTCAGCGAGCGCGCCCGCGAAAAGGAAGCGGCAGTGGCCGAACGGGCCGAGTTGCAACGGCGCCTGGACACCCTCAAAAGCGCGATCGACCAGACCGAAGCTGCGACCGACAAGGCTGCCGATGCACTGGGCAAGTCGGCGCAGGCGATTTCGCAGGCCAACCGTTCGCTGCATGAACTGGACGAAGAGCAGGCCGCCACCGAGAAAAAGCTGGCGCTGCTGACCGCCGAACAGGCCCGCCTGAGCAAGCTCGTCGCACAGCAGCAAACCCGCCTCGCGACGCTGCTGCGCGAGCGCTACATGGCCGGCAACGAAGACCGGATCAAGCTGCTGCTGTCGGGCGACGATCCGAGCCGGATCAACCGCGAACTGCAGTACCTCGGCTACGTGTCGCAAGCGCAAGCCAAGCTGATCGGCGCGCTGCGCGACAACCTGCAAGCCATCGAACACAACAAGGCCGACGCCGAGGAAGCGCGCCAGGCCCTGCTCGAAATTGCCAGCGATGCGCGCGACCAGCGCACCGCCCTCGAAAACGAAAAAACCCGCCGCGCGACAATGCTGGCGTCGCTGTCGACCAAACTGGCGTCCCAACGCAAGCAGGCTGCGGATCTGCAGCGCGACGATCAGCGTTTGAGCGGCCTGGTCACGAAACTCGAGCAGTTGATCGAAGAGCAACGCAAGGCCGAAGTCGCCGCCGCCGAGGAACGGCGCCTCAAGCAGCTGGCCAGCGCCAAACAGGAACGCGAACGCAAGCAGGCGTTGCTGGACAAAAAACGCGACCGCAGCCTCCCCATCAAGCCGGCGCCGCGAGCGCCCGTCAGCGGCGCCGATGCAATCGACGACGACGAAGCGCCAAAAAAGTTTGCCACGAGAAATGAACCGAATGCAGCTGCGCCAGTCGAACCGGGGTCCGCGGGTACCGGCCTTGCAGCGCTGCGCGGCCAGTTGCGCTTGCCGGTGCGGGGCGAGATCGTGGCCCGCTTCGGTTCCGCACGCGGCGAGGGCCCGAATTCGAAGGGATTATTCATCCGCGCCGCGGAGGGCACGGAAATTCACGCCATTGCAGCCGGACGGGTGGTTTTCGCCGACTGGTTGCGCGGCTTCGGCAATCTGATCATTGTCGACCATGGCGAACAGTATTTAAGCATTTATGGCAACAATCAGTCGGTCCTGAAACGTGCCGGCGATCTTGTCAAAACTGGCGACAACATTGCTACCGCAGGGAATAGCGGCGGCAATGAACAAACAGGTTTATACTTTGAAATGCGGCATCAGGGCCGCGCGTTCGACCCATCGACATGGGTAACTACCAGGTGAAACATGAGCATCAAACTCAAGAATATCGGTCTGATAGGTTTAGGCGTGGTTGCCGGCATTGCCGGCTCGATGCAGTTCGACGCCTTGGCGCAAAAAAACGTTGGCTCCCCGCTCCCGATTGAAGAGTTGCGCCAGCTTGCCGATGTGTTCGGCCTGATCAAGTCCGATTATGTCGAGAATGTCGAAGACAAGAAGCTGCTGACCGAAGCCATTTCCGGCATGGTCGCGTCGCTTGATCCGCATTCGGCCTATCTGGACAAGAAGGCCTTCAAGGAGCTGCGTGAGGGCACCCAGGGCAAATTCGTCGGCCTCGGCATTGAAGTCGGCGTCGAAGACGGATTCGTCAAGGTGATTTCACCGATCGAGGATTCGCCGGCCTACCGCGCCGGACTCAAGGCCGGTGATCTGATCACCCGTCTCGACAATACCCCGACCAAAGGCTTGACGCTGGAAGAAGCGGTCAAGAAAATGCGCGGCGAACCGAACAGCAAGATCACGCTGACGATTGCCCGCAAGGACGAAGACAAGCCGATCATCGTCACCATCATTCGCCAGGAAATTCGCGTGCAAAGCGTGAAATCGAAAATCGTCGAGCCTGGCTATGCGTGGGTGCGGGTGGCGCAATTCCAGGAGCCGACCGTCGAAGACATGGCCAAGAAGATCACCGCGCTGTATGCGCAGGACCCGAACATCAAGGGTCTGGTGCTCGATTTGCGCAACGATCCGGGTGGCGTGCTGCCCGGTGCGATTGGCGTCTCGGCAGCGTTTCTTCCGAAGGAATCGGTGGTGGTCTCGACCAACGGCCAGCTGGCCGATTCCAAGCAAACCTTTTACGCACGACGTGAGTTCTACGGAGCTCGCGGGTTCGGCGATCCACTGGCCAAGCTCCCTGAAGCCCTGAAAAAAGTGCCGATGGTGGTGTTGATCAATGCCGGTTCCGCATCGGCATCCGAAATCGTTGCCGGCGCGTTGCAGGACTACAAGCGCGCAACGATCATGGGCACGCAAAGCTTCGGCAAGGGCTCGGTCCAGACGATCCGTCAACTGTCCGCCGACACCGCCATCAAGCTCACTACCGCGCGTTACTACACGCCAAATGGCCGTTCGATTCAGGCCAAGGGCATCGTTCCGGACGTGATGGTGGATGAATACGCCGACGGCGATGGCCTCAACAGCTTCCGGTTGCATGAAGCCGATCTGCAAAAGCATCTGATCAACGACAAGGAAAAGGCTGCCATCGAGGCCGCCAAACCGGCTTTCGACGAAGTTGAGGAAGCCCGTCGCATCGCTGCCATCGAGAAAAAGCGCAAGCCGCTCGAATTTGGCAGCAAGGATGATTTCCAGCTGGCACAGGCGTTGAACCAGTTGAAAGGCTTGCCGGTGCAGATATCCAAGGCCAAGCCTGAAGTGCGCAAGGACAGTGAGGAAGACAAGAAGGACGATAAAAAAGAAGACAAGAAAGCCAACGACAAGAAATGACCGTCGGCGCATGCATCAGGGGCCGCAGCAATGCGGCCTTTTCCATTGGTGGCTCCTGTTCGAAACCAACGCCGGATGACTGACGATCAACTGCTGCGCTACTCGCGCCATATTCTGCTCGACGAAATCGGTATCGACGGCCAGCGGCGCATCGCTGCGGCTCAGGTGCTGATCGTCGGAGCCGGTGGCCTTGGCTCTCCGGCCGCCATGTATCTGGCGGCGGCGGGCGTGGGCAAGATCACGCTGCTGGATCATGACCAGGTCGACTTGACCAATCTGCAGCGCCAGATCGTGCACACGACCGCCCATATCGGTCGCGCCAAGGTCGACTCGGCCAGGCATACGCTGGCCGGCATCAACCCGGACATCGAGGTGATCGCGCTGGATCTGGCGGGCACGGCGGCGAACCTGAATGCCTTGATCCCGGGCGCCAGCGTGGTACTCGACTGCACCGACAACTTCGCCACCCGCCACGCGATCAATCGCGCCTGCGTGGCGCATCGTGTGCCGCTGGTGTCCGGCGCGGCGATCCGCTTTGATGGCCAGGTCACCGTGTTCGATGCGCGCGACCCGCTGTCACCCTGTTACGCTTGCCTGTTCCCGCCCGATCACGTATTTGAAGAGACCCTGTGTTCGGCGCTCGGCGTGTTCGCCCCGGTGGTCGGCATCATCGGCAGCATGCAGGCGGCCGAAGCGCTGAAACTGATACTCGGCATTGGCACCTCGTTGGCCGGCACGCTGCAAATGCTCGACGCCCGCGCGATGGAATGGAACAGCGTCAAGGTGCGTCGCGATCCTGCCTGCAGCGTCTGCGCGCACCCCTCCCCGAATTTTTAATGACAAGGCAATCATCATGTTGCAACGCTGCAGAAAACTGATCGGCACGCTGTTTGTTGTCACGTTGCTGGCGCATGGCGCGCAAGCGGCGGAATTGCCCGCCGGCGTGACCCGCGTCAGCAGCATCGAAGGCATCACCGAATACCGTCTTCCCAACGGCCTGAAGGTGTTGCTGTTCCCGGATGTGTCGAAACCCACCATTACCGTCAATGTCACGTATCTGGTCGGCTCGCGCCAGGAAAATTACGGCGAAACCGGCATGGCGCATCTGCTCGAACACATGATGTTCAAGGGCTCGCCGAAGAACCCGAGCGTGGTCAAGGAATTCAACCAGCGCGGCATGCAGATGAACGGCACGACCTCGCTCGACCGCACCAATTACTATGAATTTTTTCAGGCCAGCAATGACAACCTGAAGTGGGCGCTGGACATGGAAGCCGACCGGATGGTGCATTCGTTCATCGCCCGCAAGGATCTGGATTCCGAGATGACTGTAGTGCGCAACGAGTTCGAGAGCGGCGAGAATTCGCCCGGCGCAGTGCTGCACAAGCGCATGCAAAGCGTGGCCTTCGATTGGCACAATTACGGCAATCCGACCATTGGCAACCGCAGCGATATCGAGAACGTCGGCATCGACAACCTGCAGGCGTTTTATCGCACCTGGTATCAGCCGGACAATGCGGTGCTGCTGGTGGCCGGCAAGTTCGAGGTCAACGGCACGCTGGCGCAAATCAGCAAATCGTTTGGCGTCATCCCCAGGCCAAAGCGCAAGCTGCCGGTATTCTGGACAGTGGAGCCGACCCAGGATGGCGAACGCAGCTTCACGGTGCGGCGCAAGGGCGACATCCAGATCGTCAGCCTCGGCTACAAGATGCCGAGCGGCCTGCATCCGGACAGCGATGCGCTGTCGTTTGCGGCCGACATCATGACCGATGTGCCGAACGGGCGGCTGCACAAGCTGCTGGTGGAAACCGGCAAGGCCTCGCAGGTATTCAGCCAATCCATCGGCGGCCTTGCGCCCGGATTGCAGATCATCGGCGCGGTGGTCAAGAAGGGCGATCCGATCGAGCCGGTGCGCGATGCGCTGATCGAAGCGGTTGAATCGTTCGGGCAAACGCCGCCCACCGACGAGGAAATGGAGCGGGTGCGGCGCGACAATGCGAATCAGATCGAAAAGATGCTCAACGATCACCAGCGCATCGGTGTCGGGATGTCGGAAGCCATCGCCCTGGGCGACTGGCGCTTGCTGTTTCAGAGCCGCGACCAGTTGGCCAAGGTCACCAGTGCCGAAGTCGCTGCCGCCGCCACGCGTTACTTCAAACGCGACAATCGGACCACCGGCATGTTTCTGCCGGAAGACAATCCACAACGTGCCGAGATACCTGTCGCGCCGTCGCCGCAAGCACTGCTCAAGGACTATGTCGCGAAGACCGACAGCAATGCGGGCGAAGCCTTTGAACCCAACCAGGACAACATCCTCAAGCGCACCCGGCTCAGCAATGCGGAAGGCATCAAGCTGGCCCTGCTGCCGAAGAAAACCCGTGGCGAAACCGTCTCGGTGGCCATCAATCTGCACTGGGGTGACGAGCAAACGCTGTTCGGCCAGCAGACCATTGCAAGCCTGACCTCCAGCATGCTCATGCGCGGCACCAGCAAATACAGCCGTGCACAACTGAGCGATGCGTTTGACAAGCTCAAGTTCAGCGGCAGCCTGTTCCGCTTCCAGACCACGCGCGAGAATCTTCCGGCGGCATTGAAACTGGTGGCCCATGTGCTCAAGGAACCGAGCTTTCCCGCCTCCGAGTTCGAACAGCTGCGCAGCCAGAGCCTGGTCGGGATCGAGGCGCAACGCAATGAACCGCAAGTGCTGGCCGCGCAAGTCATGTCGCGTCACTTCAACCAGTATCCCAAGGGCGACTGGCGCGCCTTCCAGAGCATCGACGAGCAGATTGCCGAGCTCAAGGCTGCGACCCTCGACCAGGTCAAGGCGTATCACAAGAAGTTCTACGGCATTTCGCAAGCCGAAATCTCGGTGGTGGGCGACTTCGATGCCGATGCAACCGCCGGCCTCATCACCGAGGAATTCGCCAACTGGCGCAGCGCGGCACCCTACACGCGCCTGACGCAACGCAATTTCGATGTCACGCCATTGCGCAAGATGATCGACACCCCGGAAAAGGAAAACGGCTATTACAGCGCGCGCCTGAACCTCGACTTGCGGGATGACGACGCCGACTATCCGGCACTGGCGGTGGCCGATTATCTGTTCGGCGGCGGCGCCGGGCTGAACTCGCGCCTGATGGAACGGCTGCGACAAAAAGACGGCTTGTCGTATGGCGGCGGCTCGTCCCTCAACCCCGGAACGATCGACCGCGCCGGCAGCTTCAGCATCAGCGCCATCGCCGCCCCACAAAATCTGGCCAAGGTGGATGCGGCGGTGCGCGCCGAACTGGAGCGCGTGCTCAAGGAGGGTTTCAGCGCCGAAGAAATCGCCCGCGCCAAGTCCGGCTTGCTGCAGCAGCGCGTGCAAACGCGTGCACAGGACGGCAGCCTTGCCAGCGGCTGGAATACGTACCTGTACCTTGACCGCACCTTTGCCTGGAGCAAGCAGTTCGAGGCGCACATCGCGGCGCTGACGGCTGCGCAGGTCAATGCGGCGTTTCGCAAGGCGATCGACCCGGCCCGGCTGAGCGTCGTGCTGGCCGGCGATCAGGGCAAGATCAAGGCAGCGGCGAAGCAGTAGACGGCAACGTTGTTTTACAAAACTTTACCTGCCCAACACGCTGCCACTACATCCGGTCTTTACAGTGCGGAGATGCAGACAGAAACCTGTCTGCACCCACCACACTGAGGAAGACCATCATGTCCACGCAATCCCGCATTACTCGCCTTTCATCCAGGCCCCGTCGCTGGGCCATCACCGCCGTCAGCGCGCTGCTGCTGGGCAGCGCCGCGCTGGCAGGTCTGAGCTACGCTGACGACGCGCCCGGCCGTGGCGGCCATCACCGTTCCATGCACGGGCCGATGACGCCGGAAATGACCGCCAAGCACATCGACAAGATGATCGAGCATGTCCTGCCCGACGGCACTGCCGAGCAAAAAGCCAAGGTCAAGGTGATCGCCACCGCGGCGGCGGCCGATATGAAAACCCTGCGTGATCAGCATCGTGCCGCGCACGAACAGATGGTCTCGCTCCTCAGCCAACCCACCATCGATCGCGCTGCAATCGAAAAAGTGCGCGCCAGCCAGGTCCAGAACGCCGACCAGATGTCGCGCCGCATGACGACCGCACTGGCCGACATCGCCGAGGTGCTCACGCCAGCCCAGCGCCTAAAGGCCGCCGAGCATTTCAAGCACCGGATGGAACACATGGGGCCGATGGGTGACGGCAAGCGTTAAACCTGACGTCTTTGGCGCCATCCGACAACGGCCATTGCATCAAGCAATGGCCGTTTTTTCATGCCTTGGCACGCGCGAAGTGTTCAATCGCCACCCATCACATGGAACGATGTCATACGCAATGCCACCAATTGGCGACATCGCACAATCGTGTGCGCCAAAGCACCCGCTCGCTTATCCGACGCGGACTTTTTTATTTCAATGAAACATCGTCATGCGAAGTTCAGCCAACACCTTTAAAGGGACGCCCGTCCGCCCTGTGACCGGACCAACCGATCAGCAACGGCTCGCCGAGCTCATCGCCACGCTCTACCCTGCCGGCGTCGACGGCCCGCAACACGGTCAGATGACGCCGCTCGACCGCAAGTTGCGCGATCTGCCGCGTTACGGCGCCGCCAAGCGAAAAGAGTTGCTCTCAAGCCTGTTTCACCCGGCGGCAGTCGCACATCGCTCGCTCGTGCCCATGGACACCCAACTCAAACAGGCGGTGGTACACGCAATCCAGAATGACAGGAGAGACTCCCTGCGCGGCTTCGCCCTGTTACTCAGCGACGACCATATCGAGCGGGTTCTGGCACGGCCTTTTAATGATTCGCTGTTGCAGGCAGCCTTGTTGAAACCTGGTTTGGTCGACGACGGATTGAAAGCGGTCATCAAGCGCTACCCCTATCGCGCCCCGAAAACGGAAGACGGAGATCGTGTTGATGCAGCGCGCAACATGCTCTGTCTCAACGGGCGCGCCCGGCTGATCGGCAGTGATGGCGTGGCGACAGGGAAAAATGCCGTCTGCGCGAATCTGGCTGCGGTCGTTATCGATGAATGGAACACAGATCCACAACAAAAATTCAACTACAACAACTTCAAGGATATTCCCAGCATTGAAGCGCGCGTCAAACCGGAAAGTACAGATCGTTTTGATGCGTTGAAGGCCAGTGCAACCGAAGTACATTTGATCAGGAATGAACATTTCGGGAGGTTTCTTGGCGCAAAATTCAGGCAAATGCTTGATAGCGACGCGACCAGCATGGTGTTGCTCGCCAATTCCAGCGATCATGCGATGAGTGTCGGACTGCGCATCAAGAAGGATCCCGACGGAACGCCGGTTTTCGTCGTGAAGTTTTTTGACCCGAACCGCACCTTGCATCACGCCCGTGCCAGTTCGTCGTCGTTGGCGACGTTCGAGCATTTCAGCGTCGGTTCCTTTATCGACGATGCGCGCCTGGTCGCCCAGTACTTTCAGGAAGCGGAACCGGCAACGATGCTGTTCGTGTGCGAGCCCGGGGGCGCCGACGCACCCGCCGCCTCGCACCGCGATCGCAGCCTGATGAGCCAGGAATGCACGCCCGATAGCGGGCTGTTATTCCGGCTGATGATCGAAAATTTCGGCGCAGAGATCCGGGCTATTTCAGAACAAATGAGGCGCATGTCGGTGGACGAGAAAATCGCGCTGCTGACGGCGCGCCGCTTCGACGACGACCGCGGACTGCATCTTGCCATGCTGGCGGGGCACGCCGATGCCATCCGTGCATTCTGCGTGTTATTAGGACAAGTGCCCGAGGCGCTTCGGGCCGCATTGATTGACACCACCGATCTGAAAGGTAGCGGTGAGACTTACTTGATGGCGGCCTTGGAGAAATCAAATTTTGAGGCTGTGCGGGCGTATGCCGAGCTGATGCGGCTTGTACCAGAGGCAGAGCGCAGGCCGCTGTTAAGTCCGTCCGGCCGGACGACAGCGCAGCCCATGCTGTACTCTTTGATGCGTCAAAACCTGCCCGATGCAATGCGCGCAATGCAATCCTTGATCGAGGCTCTGCCCGAGGCTGACCGACTGACGGTGCTGGCGGCGCGATCGTCAGCCAACGTACCCGGATTGTTTTTTGCCGCACACGAAAACAATTTCGCTGCGATCCGCGCGTTCGCCCCCTTGTTGTCACAGGTCCCGCCCTCGGCTCGCGCCGAACTGGTCGCCGCCAACAATCACAACGGTTCGCCGGCATTGCATTTTGCACTGCGTTTAGGGCATGCCGAGGTGATCGAAGCCTTCGGCGAACTGATTGACACGGTGCCGGAAGAACAACGGGAAGCGTTGCTTGCGGCAGTCTCGCCCGACGGCTCACCTGGACTGTTTCGCGCCGCTCTTGGAGGAAATCACGCTGCGGTCCGTGCATTTTCCGGTCTGCTGATCAAAGTACCAGAGCAGCACCGTGCGGCGCTGGTGGCGGCCTGCGCTAGCAACGGCATACCGGCACTTCACGCCGCACTCGCGGAGGGGCATGCCGAAACCGTCAGGGCGTGGCGCGCGTTGCTGGAACTGGTTCCACAGGAACAACGGTTCGATTTGCTGGCAGCCAAGGATGGGATCGGGCGATCCGGCCTGTTCATCGCTGCTGCCCAGGGAAAAGCCGACGCAATCGCGGCGTTCACCGAACTGCGCGATCTGGTGCCGATCGAGCAACGCCTCGGGTTGCTGGCTCCCGCACCGGACGGGTCAACCCTGTTGGCCGCCGCCGAACACAGCGGCGACGCCGCCACGATTGCCATCGTCCGGGCACTGGAATCCGAGTGAACCGGCGCGCCTGAGCGCGGTTATCGCTGTGTCCTGGCCAGACCCAGATAGGTCTCGACGACTCTCGGGTCCTGTGCCAGCTGCGCGGCCGGACCCTGCATCACGATCTCGCCGGTTTCCAGCACGTAGGCATGATCGGCCACCTGCAGGGCGGCCCGCGCATTCTGCTCGACCAGCAGGATGGCGACGCCGGTTTGCTTGAGCTGAACGATGATCTGGAAGATTTCCTTGACGATCAACGGCGCCAGCCCAAGGCTTGGTTCGTCCAGCATCAGTAGCTGCGGCTTGCCCATCAGCGCGCGTCCCAGCGCCAGCATCTGCCGTTCACCACCCGACAGCGTACCGGCCTGTTGCCGGCGCCGTTCGTGCAGGCGCGGGAACAGCGCGAACACCACCGGCAATTGGTCCGCATGGTTGCGTTCGCGCGCCTGATAGCGTCGGTAACTGCCCAGCAGCAGATTGTCTTCGACGCTCATGCTGGCGAACAGCTCGCGTTTTTCCGGCACCAGCGAGACCCCGCGCGCGACCCGGGCTTCGATGGCGACCTTGTGCAAATCCTGATCCATGAAACGCACCGCGCCACGCTGGTGCCCGTTGCCAGGCAGTGCGCCGGCGAGGGCGTTGAGCAGCGTCGATTTGCCGGCGCCGTTGGGTCCGATCACGGTGGCGATCTGGCCGGCATCGACCTGCAAAGTGGCACCGTGCAGCGCATCGACCTTGCCGTAGCCGACGTGCAGATCGGTGACTTCCAGCAGCGCCATCAGTCCACCCCGCCCAGATAGGCAGCCAGCACTGCCGCGTTGTTCTGGATCTCGGCGGGCGTGCCTTCGGCGATGCGGCTGCCGAACTCCATCACCACCAAGCGATCGGTCAACGTCATCACGAAATCCATGTCATGTTCGACCAGCAAAATGCTGACGCCTTCGGTTTTCAGTTTGCGCAGCAACGCAGCCAGCGCCGCTTTTTCCTGATGGCGCAGCCCGGCGGCCGGTTCATCCAGCAGCAGCAGGGTCGGATCGCAACACAGCGCACGGGCGATTTCGAGCAGGCGTTGCTGGCCCAGCGCGAGACTGCCGGCTTCCTCCTGCAGCAACTGGCCCAGCCCGACCCGCTCCAGCTGGCAACGGGCCTCGAACAGCAGCCGTTGCTCCTCGCCGCGATTGGCGCGCACGATGCTGGCGACGACGCCAAAGCTGCCGCGCAGATGCGCGCCCAGCGCGACGTTCTCCAGCACCGACATGGCCGGCAGCAAGCGCACATGCTGAAAGGTGCGGCCGATACCGCGCCGGACAATCTCGCGCGACGGCAAGCCGTCGATGCGCGCATCGGCAAACAGGATCTGCCCGGAACTGACCGGCAACACGCCGGTGAGCAGATTGAACATGGTCGATTTGCCGGCGCCATTCGGTCCGATCAGGCCGACGATTTCGCCGGCGCGGATCTGGAAACCCATCTCGTTGACCGCCACCAGTCCGCCGAAGCGTTTGCTGACCTGTTGCACGTCCAGCAGCACGGCGCCGGAAAGTGGCTTCGCCCGTCGCGGCAAACTGGCGGCGGTCGCCGGAATGTCCGGCGCCGCGGCGCGTGGCATCCAGCTGCGCAGCAGCGGCCACAAGCCGTCGCGGGCGTTCTGCAGCAGCAGCACCATCATCACGCCGAACACGATGATCTCGAAATTGCCGGCACTGCCGAGCAGCTTTGGCAGGATCGACTGCAACTGGTCCTTGAGCACCGTCAGCAGGGCCGAACCGAGCAGCGCGCCCCAGACATGGCCAGCGCCGCCGACGACCGCCATGAACAGGTACTCGATGCCGGCATTGAGTCCGAACGGCGTCGGATTGACGGCGCGCTGCAGGTGCGCATACAGCCAGCCCGAGACACTCGCCAGCAAGGCGGCGATGACGAAGCAGACCATCTTCAGCCAGGCCGTATTGACCCCCATCGCTTCAGCCATCAGGGTGCTGCCGTTGAGGGCGCGAATGGCACGACCGGGGCGCGAATCGAGCAGGTTCTGCAGGGCCAGCAACGCCAGCATCACGATCAGCCAGATCAGGCAGAACATGGCCCGTCCCGATTGCAGCGTGAGGCCGAACAGGGAGATCGCCGGAATGCCGTTCAAGCCATCGAACTTGCCGAGGAATTCCAGATTGCCGAACAAGAAGAACAGCGAGAGCCCCCACGCGATCGTGCCCAGCGGCAGATAGTGGCCGGACAGCCGCATCGTGATCGCACCCAGTGCGAACGCCGTCGCGGCAGTCACCAGCAGGCCGGCCAGCAGCCCGAGCCACGGCGACCAGCCGAGCTGGGTGGTCAGATACGCGGTGGCATACGCGCCCAGTCCGACGAACGCGGCCTGGCCGAACGAGGTCATGCCGCCGACGCCGGTGAGCAGCACCAGCCCGAGCGCGACCAGCGCGTACAGGCCGATGTAATTGCCCAGCGTGATCCAGAATTCCGGCGTCGGCAGCAGCGGCAGCAACACCAGCACGGCGATGAACGCGAACAGCGGCAGGCGCCTCATTGTTCGCCCTCATCGGCATGGCTGGTGGTCAGCGAACGCCACAGCAGCACCGGGATGATCAGCGTAAACACGATCACTTCCTTGAAGGCGCTGGCCCAGAACGACGCATACGATTCCAGCAGGCCGACCAGCAACGCGCCCGCCGCCGCAATCGGATAACTGCCGAGCCCGCCCAGAATCGCGCCGACGAAGCCTTTCAGTCCGATCAGAAACCCGCTGTCGTAATACACGGTGGTCAGCGGCGCAATCAACACGCCGCACAACGCACCCAGTCCGGCCGCCAGCGTGAACGCCAGCCGTCCGGCCTGGGTGGTGCCGATGCCGACCAGTTGCGCACCGCGCCGGTTGATGGCGGTGGCGCGCAGCGCCTTGCCGGACAGGGTGCGATCGAAATACAGATACAGCGTGAGAATCAGGCTCAGCGACACTGCCAGAATCACCAGCGATTGTCCCGACACCTGCAGCGCGCCGAAACTGAGGTGCGCATCCGAGAACGGCGTGGTGCGCGCCCCTTCGGCGCCAAACATGACCAGGCCCAGCCCGAGCAGCGCGAAGTGCACGCCGACCGAGACGATCAGCAGCACCAGCGTGCTGGCTTCGGCCAGTGGCGCAAACGCCAGCCGGTAAATCATCGGCCCCAGCGGCACCACGATCGCCAGCGCCAGCGCGACCTGCACCAGGATTGGCAACTGCGCCGTGCCGACGCTACGGACAAAACCGAACAAGGCCAGCGGCAACACGATGAATTTGATGAAGGCCCAGGGCAGGTTGGTCGCGCCGCCGCGCCAGCGTGCCACCACTTCCTGCACGAACACCGCCGCGCCGAGTGCAACCTGCAGCGTGACGGATTGGGCAAACTGGTTCGATTGCAGCGCCGCCATGGTCAGCGCGCCGAAGGCAACGAACTCGCCCTGCGGAATGAAGATGACGCGCGTGACGGAAAAGACCAGCACCAGCGCCAGTGCCAGCAGCGCATAGATTGCGCCGCTGGTAATGCCGTCCTGCGCCAGAATGGCGGCGACTGAAAAATCCATCTCAGGCAGCAATCAATTGGCGGCGCCTGCCAGTTTCCACTTGCCGTCGACGATTTTCACCATCACCCGGGCGCGCTGGTCGAAGCCAAGATGATCCTTCGGTCCCATATTGAAAATGCCGTGCGCACCGGCCAGGTTTTTGGTGTTCTCGATCGCGTCGCGCAGGGCGATGCGAAATTCCCTGGTGCCCGGCTGGCCGTGCTTCAAGGCCTCGGGCGCTGCGGCAGCCAGCAGCAGACCGGCATCCCACGCGTGTCCGCCAAAGGTGGAGACAGTGCCGGCGCCGTACATTTTTTCATACGCGGCCTTGTAGGCCAGTGCCGACTGCCTGACCGGATTGGCATTGTCGAGTTGCTCGGCCACCAGCAGCGGGCCGGCCGGCAACCAGGTGCCTTCGCAATCCTTGCCGCACACGCGCAGGAAGTCGTTGTTGGCCACGCCATGGGTTTGATAGATCTGTCCCTTGTAGCCGCGCTCCTTGAGGGTTTTCTGCGGCAGCGCTGCCGGGGTGCCGGAGCCGGCGATCAGTACTGCATCCGGATTGGTGGCGAGAATCTTCAGGATCTGTCCGGTTACCGAGGTGTCGGCGCGGGCGAAGCGTTCGTTGGCCAGCACCTTGATATGGCGCAGCTCGGCCAGCTTGGCAAACTCGCGATACCAGCCTTCGCCGTAGGCGTCGTTGAAGCCGATGAAGGCCACTGTCTTGATGCCGTTGTCAGCCATGTGGCCGGTGATCGCGGTTGACATGTGCGAATCGTTCTGCGGCGTCTTGAAGGCCCAGCGGCGCTTGCCCTCGACCGGCTCGACGATCGAGGCCGAGGCTGCCATCGCGATCATCGGCGTTTCGGCGTCGGCGACGATGTCGAGCATGGCCAGCGAATTGGGCGTGATGGTCGAACCGATGATCAGGTCGACATGGTCTTCGGTAATCAGCTTGCGGGTGTTCTTGACGGCGGTGGTGGTATCGGTGGCGTCGTCGAGCACGATGTACTCGACGGTTTTGCCGGCGATGGTTTTCGGCATCAGCGCAAAGGTATTCTTTTCGGGAATGCCGAGCGACGCTGCCGGGCCGGTGGCCGAGACGGTGACGCCAACCTTGATCTGCGCCGCCGCCGGAACGGCCAGCGCAACAGTTACCAGGGACGCCAACAGCACGCTGCACAATTTGATCGACATGGGGTCTCCGTTATTTTTGATTTGGATCTGCCGGCGCATTGGCGCACCGCAGCGCCAGAGTGTAGCGCATCGTGCCGCGCTACAGATGCACCGTGCGACCGACCGCCAGCACCGGCCCGGTCGGACGATCCAGCGGCGAGCCGCCGGCAGGCTCCAGCGTCACCTCGAACAACTGGTTGACGCCGAGCGCAGGCAAGCGGTTCAGGGCAATCGTGGTGGGCCGGTCGGCCGGGACCAGGCCAAGCGAGGTCGGTCCGGCGGCGCCGACCGGCTTGGTCCAGAACTGCAGCGACTTGCCGGCCATCACGGCCGTCGGCGCCAGCGGTCGCAGATGTACGGCGCGGGCATCGATTTCGACCAGCCAGTGCGCGCCGGCAGCAGGCGCCTGCAACACCGCCAGATACTGCGGCGTCAGTGGCTGCGGTGCGCTGCCAAGCAGGCGCAGCGTCAGCAACACCGAGGCGGCAATGGCGGCCATGCTGCCGATGCGCCAGAAATTCAGATTGTTCCAGAGGCCGCCCGCGCGACGCGCCTGCGGCAGGCTGCGTTCGATACGCGCCCACAGGCCGGCCGCAGGTGCGACCGGCGGCTCCACCGGCACGATCTCAAGCAGGCGGTCCTGCCAGAACGCGACCGCCGCGACGAGCGCGCGATTACGCGTCAGTTCACGCTCCAGCACGGCGCGATCGGCCGGCGCCAGCACGCCCAGTACATATTCGCCGGCCAATACAGTCAGCTCGTCAGGATCGTTCGGATTCATGACAGGCACTCCTTCAGGGCCAGCAGGCCGCGCCGGGTCCAGGCCTTGATGGTGCCCAGCGGACGTGCCAGCGTGCTGGCGATTTCGGTTTGCGAATAGCCATCCTGATACGCCAGCAAGATGCAGGCGCGCTTTGATTCGTCAAGATGGGCGAGGCAATCATGCAGTGCGCTGGCGGCGCGTTCGCGGGTCAGATGATCGAGCGGATCGGCATCCTCGGCGACCAGTTCGTCCGGCACGGTGTCCGGCGCCGCCGCTTCGTGCCGGTGCGCACGCGCCACATCGAGCGCACGGTAGCGCACCACGCTGTAGATCCAGCCGCGCGCCGAGCCCAGCACCGGGCTGTAGCTGGCGGCCTTTTGCCAGATGCGCAGAAAGGCGTCGTGCAGCACTTCGTCGGCCAGCTCATTCCGACGCACGATGCGCAAGGCGACTGCCATCAGCCAGCGCGCCTCGCGCTCGTACAGCCGCCGCAGCGCGGCCTGCTCGCCGCGTGCGCAGGCAAACAGGGCTGCTTCGTAATCGAACTCGACATCACGCATGGGGCTCGCCAAATGGAATGCGGGCCCCAACGTTACCGTTGAATCCCGCAAAGTTCAAACGATTCCCGCGCGCGAATCAGCTCGCCTTGTAGAACACATAGTCGGCCTGGTATTTGACGGTCTTCCTTGTGCCGACACCGGCTTCGGCGCAGGCCTCGGCCGGGGCCACGCCGCCGACTGTCTTGAGTCGCTGGATGTAGGTCACGCCGCTCATCGCACCGTTGCCGGTGGCCGGATTGGCCTGCACCAGTTGCAATGGAATTGCGCCAGCGACGCCCGGAGCAACCGCCAGCTGCTTGCCGGTGACCTTGCTGCCATCGTTCGATTCCCACGTCGGGCCCGCATAGTATTTGCCGATCGGTGTCTTGTTCTTGTCGAGCAGCATGGCATTCGGGCCGGTGAAGACCCACTCGAATGCGCCTGGCGTGGCAGCCTTGGCGCGGCATTCATAACCCAGATCGCCGCTGCCGACGGCCGTCATTGCAACCTTGTTCCCGGCCGGTACAGACACGGCGGCCGGGGCTTCGGGGGTGGCCATCGGCGTCATGCCGGCGCAGGCCGCGAGCGCGGTGGCGAGGGCAAGCAGCAGAACGGTATTGGTGGTGGTCATGGTTTTTCTCCTAAAGTGGTTGACGTCAAATGGGGATAAATCGCTTACCCACTCTCCGCTACGCCCAAGCCCGCCAACCGGATGCAGTCGCAAAAAAATAAACTCCCGGTGCGGCAACGCCGGCGCTGCGCTGTGCAGCGCACCATCCGGTTTGACCGTAGCCTATTCGTGTTTTCCATTGATTTTCCGTAGACAATAGGTCGATACCGCCGAGGCTTTCGTGGCAGACTTTCGGCACCCCATTGAACGGATGCCGTCATGACAAAAAAAATAGTCGCGCGCACGCTGTGCGTTGCGTCGCTCACATTGCTGCTGTCCTGCGCAACCCAACCCGCACCACCGCAACTCGGCCTCATCAGCAGCAGCGCGCTGCTCGATCACATCAAGGTGCTGTCGTCGGATGAGTTCGAAGGACGCGCACCCGGCAGCAACGGCGAACAGAAGACCGTGGCTTACCTGACCCGGCAGTTCAAGCAGCTCGGCCTGGCGCCGGGCAATCCCGATGGCAGTTATCTGCAGCATGTGCCGCTGATGGGCGTGCACTCGAAACCAGCGCTGACTCTGGAGGCCGGCGGCCAGAAAATGCCGCTGCGGTTTCCGGATGACTTCGTCGCATTCTCGGCGTTGAATCAACCTGAAGTGAAGATCGACCAGTCCCAGCTGGTGTTTGTCGGCTACGGCGTGCAGGCGCCGGAGTTTGGCTGGGACGATTACAAGGGCGTCGATGTACGCGGCAAGACCATCGTCATGCTGATCAACGATCCACCGATACCCGATCCGGCCGATCCGTCCAAACTTGATCCGGCCATGTTCGGCGGCAAGGCGATGACCTACTACGGCCGCTGGACCTACAAGTACGAGATCGCGGCGAAGATGGGCGCCGCAGCAGCGTTGATCGTGCACGAAACCGGGCCGGCCGCGTATCCGTATGAAGTAGTGCGCAACAGCTGGTCGCGCGAGAATTTCAGCATCAAGGCCGCCGGTGCGAATCCGGACTTTCCGGCCGTGCCGGGCTGGTTGCAACTCGATACGGCAAAAAGTTTGTTCAAGGCTTCCGGCATGGATTTCGATGTGCTGAAAAAAGCGGCACTGTCGAAAGACTTCAAGCCGGTATCGCTGGCCGCCAGGGCCAGCTTCAAGATCGGCAATACGATCACGGAAGTCGCCTCCGACAACGTGCTCGGCAAGATCGAAGGCAGCGATCCGATCCTGAAAAACGAAGTCGTGATCTACTCGGCCCATTGGGATCATCTGGGCATGGATACCGGCCTGCCGGGTGCGCGCAGCAAACAGATTTATCACGGCGCGCTCGACAATGCCTCCGGTGTCGCCACGCTGCTCGAACTGGCCAAGGCCTTCAAGGCGTTGCCGGTCGCGCCCAAGCGCACCATCCTGTTCATCGCCACCACTTCCGAAGTACAGGGCCTGCTGGGTGCGCGCTACTACGCCCGGCATCCGCTGTATCCGCTCGCCAACACGCTGGTGGACATCAACATGGATGGCGTCAATCCCTGGGGCCGCACGCGCGACCTGCGCATCACCGGAGCCGGCAAGTCCAGCACCGATGAACTGGTCACCCGTTACGCCGCCAGGCAGGGACGTGTCACGCTGGGCGAGGCTCGTCCGGAAAACGGCAGTTTCTATCGCGCCGATCAATTCGAATTCGCCAAGGTCGGCGTGCCGGGCGTGTATATCGGCGGCGGCACCGACTTCATCGGCAAGCCGACCGATTTCGGCAAGGACAAGGCCGCGGACTACACCGCACATGCGTATCACAAGGTCGATGACGTGGTGCAGCCGGGCTGGGACCTGTCGGGCGCGGTGGAAGATGCGCAACTGCTGTTTGCGGTCGGCTATGACATTGCCCAGGGCGGCGCCGCGCCAAGCTGGCGTGCCAATGCCGAATTCCAGCGCGCTGCCGGCAGCCACTGAGCCAGATTCACTCTAACCACACAGGATTCTCTTGCGACCTACTTTTTCGCGCACAGCTGCTGCGCTGGCGCTGTGCGCCGTTTCGTTCACCGCACTCGCCGCGGATGCCGCCCCCAATGCCGCCAGCCGGCGCCTGCATCAACTGGTCGATGCCGACTGGCAGTGGCAACTGCAGGAGTATCCGGAATTCGCCACCTCGCTCGGCGACAACCGCTTCAACGATCGCTTGACCGACCAGTCGGCCACCGCCGTGGCGCGCCGCAGCGCCCATCAGCAGGCCTTCCATCTGGCATTGCAGTCGATTGCGGAAAACCAGCTGCGCGGCCAGGACCGGATCACGCTGGAGATCTTGCACAGTAACGATGCGCAAGCCGAACGACTCAAGCGCATCTACGGCAAGCTGCCGTTCAGCGCCAGCGATGACTGGATGGTGCTGTCGCAGATGGATGGCATTCACCAATCGCTGCCGGCGCTGGCCAAGGCCTCGCCGTTCAACACGGTGCGTGATTATGAGAATTACCTCAAGCGCCTGGCGGCATTGCCGACGCATCTGGCGCAACTGACGCTGCGCATGCAGCAAGGCATCCAGAGCGGCTGGATGCCACCGGCAATTGCCTTGCGCGCGGTGCCCGAACAGATTGCCACGCACCTCGAAACCGATCCGCAAAAAGCGATCCTGTACCGGCCGTTCCTGGACATGCCAGCGACCATCAGCGCGGCCGAGCAGTCGCGTCTGCAGGCGGCCGGACGCAGCGCGATTGCCGATTCGGTGGTGCCATCGTTCACGAAGCTGCAGCGCTTCATGATCGAGAAGTATCTGCCAGCGTGCCGCACCGAATTGGGCGCGACCACGCTGCCCGGCGGCGCAGCGTTCTATCAGGCGATGATCAATGGCCAGACCACCACCAACCTGTCGCCGAAGGAAATCCATGAGCTCGGCCTGAAGGAAGTCGCCCGCATCAATGCCGAAATGGACGCCACCATGCGCAGCACCGGCTTCAAGGGCGACCGCGCCGCGTTCCAGCATTTCATCAATACCGATGCGCAGTTCACCTTCACGCGTGGCAGCGACATGCTGGCGCGCTACCGCGATATCGCCAAGCGCGCCGACGCCGAACTGCCGCGCTTTTTTGCCGAATTGCCGCGCCTGCCGTATGGCATCCGGGCGATGGAAGCCTACGAAGGCGACAATGCCGCGCATTACACCTCCGGCAGCGCCAAGGGTGGCCGCGCCGGCTACTTCGAAGCCAATGTCAACAATCCGACCAAGAGCACCTGGTACGGCATGGAATCGCTGGTGATGCACGAGGCGGTGCCCGGCCATCATCTGCAAATCGCGCGTGCGCAGGAGCTGCAGGGTCTGCCCGAGTTTCGCAAGAACAGCAACTTCAACGCCTATGCCGAAGGCTGGGCGCTGTATGCCGAAAGCCTGGGCGGCGAGCTGGGCATGTACACCGACCCGTACAGCAAGTTCGGCCAGCTGGCCGGTGAAATGTGGCGCGCCACCCGGCTCGTGATCGATACCGGAATTCATGCCTTCGGCTGGAGCCGCGACCAGGCCATCGCCTACAAGGAAACCAACGCTGCAGCCTCGCACGAAGAAGCCGTCGCGGAGATCGATCGCTACATCGTCTGGCCCGGCCAGGCGCTCGGCTACAAGCTCGGCGAGTTGCGCATCAAGGCACTGCGGGCCAAAGCCAGTGCGGCACTGGGCGAGCGGTTTGATCTGCGTAAATTCCATAACGCCGTGCTCGACAATGGCGCCTTGCCACTCGATGTGCTGGATCAGCAGATCGACCTGTGGATCGCGCAACAACAAAAAACGGCAAGCTGATTTCACCACCAGGAAAGCGACACCATGCAAACCCGAGTCCGAATTTGCAGCACCCTCCTGCTGCTCCTGTGCAGCGCCCAATTGCAGGCTGCGCCAGCCGACAGCACCCGTGCCTTTCACGCGCTGCTGGCGGAACAGTGGGAACTGGACGGGCGCGAATTTCCCGAAGCGGCCACGGCACGCGGCGACCAGCGTTACAACGACCGGCTGACCGACCTGTCGCCGGAGGCCGTGGCGCGCCGCAAGGCCAACGACACCAGCGTGCTGCAAAAGCTGGCGCGCATTGACAGCACGCAGCTGCGCGGCCAGGACAAGATTTCGTATGCCGTGTTTGCCACCACCCACAAGCAGGCGGCCCGGCTCGATGCGATGTATGGTGCCTTGCCGTTCGGCGCGGCCGACAGCTGGCTGCCGGTGTCGCCGATGTTCGGACCGCAGTTCGAGTTGCCGCAACTGGTGCGCGAGACACCGTTCGTGACGGTGCGCGACTACGACAATTATCTCGCGCGACTGGCCGCGTTCCCGCGTCAGATCGATCAGATGATTGCGCGCATGCAGCAGGGCATCGCCAGCGGCTGGATGCCGCCGGCAGCGGCGATGCAGAAGGTGCCGGAACAGATTGCCGCTCAGCTTGGCAGCGACGTCACGCAGCATCTGGCCTACCAGCCGTTCAACAAATTCCCGCCCGCGATTGGCGCCGGTGAACAGCGCCGTCTGAGCGACGCCGGCAAGCAGGCCATCGAAAGATCGGTGCTGCCGGCGTTCGGCAAACTGCGCAGCTTCATGGTCGATACCTATCTGCCGGCCAGTCGCGTGGCGCTGGGTGCATCGACCTTGCCCGGCGGCCCGGCCTATTATCAGCTGATGGTGGCGCAGCAAACCACCACCGGATTGACGGCGCAGGAAATCCACCAGATCGGCTTGCAGGAAGTCGCACGCATCAACGCCGAAATGGAAACCGTGGTCGGCCGCACCGGCTTCAAGGGAAGCCGCGCCGAGTTCATCAAGTTCATCAACACCGATCCGAAGTTCCTGTTCACCAGCTCCGAAAAAATGCTGGCGGCTTATCGGGATATCGCCAAGCGCGTCGATGCGGAATTGCCGCGCCTGTTTGCCGAACTGCCGCGGGTACCGTACGGCATCCGGGCCATGCAACCGTATGAAGGCGACAACGCCGAGCATTACAGTCGCGGCAGTCTGGACGGCAGCCGCGCCGGCTATTTCGAAGCCAACGTGATCAACCTGTCGCGCCGCAGCAGCGCCACCATGGAGTCGTTGCTGTTGCACGAAGCGGTACCGGGCCATCATCTGCAGATCGCGCGCCAGCAGGAATTGACCACGCTGCCGGAGTTCCGCCGCAATGCCTGGTTCACCGCCTTCGGCGAAGGCTGGGCGCTGTATGCCGAAAGCCTGGGCGATGAGATCGGCATGTACCGCGATCCGTATGCCAAGTTCGGCCAGCTGTCAGCCGAGATGCACCGTGCCTGCCGGCTGGTGATCGATACCGGCATCCACGCAATGGGATGGGGCCGCGACCAATCGATTGCGTATCTGGAAACCAACGCTGCACTCAGTCCGGCGTTTGCCGCGGCCGAAGTCGATCGCTACATTGTCTGGCCGGGCCAGGCGCTGGGTTACAAGATCGGTGAATTACGCATCAAGGCGCTGCGCGCCAGGGCCGCAGCGGCGCTGGGGGAACGCTTCGATCTGCGGCGCTTCCACAACGCGGTGATCGACAACGGCGTGCTGCCGCTGGACGTGCTCGATCAGCAGATTGACCTGTGGATCGCGGCCGAGCAACGGCGTCGATAATTGTCGGTAAGAGTCGGTAGCTGTGGCATATTGAGCGCTGGCCATTCCCGCCAATCAACCGGAGCCGGTATCCATGACTGCACCGCACGACCCGTCCGATGAAATCGTCACCCTGCGGGCCCAGCTGGCCGAGCAGGACCGTCAACTGCAAACGCTGCGTGAGGAAGTCGCCACGCTGACCCGGCACGATCCGCTGACCGGTGTGATGAACCATCGCACCCTGATCGAAACCCTGCGCGGCGAATTGCTGCGCGCGCATCGCACCGGCCATCCGTTCTGCTTTGCCATCGTCGACCTTGACCACTTCAGCCAGATCAATGAGCGGTTCGGCTATGCGGTGGGCGATCTGGTGCTGCAAACGGTGGCCGACACATCGCTCAAGCTGCTGCGCGCGCTGGATGGTTTTGGCCGCCTCGGCGGCGAGGAATTCGGCATCGTATTGCCAGCCACCTGGCTCGACAGCGGCGTCATCGCAATGACCCGCTTGCGGGCCGCCGTGACCGCCTGCGACTGGGCTGTCATCACGCCCGGCATGAGCGTGACCTTTTCCGCCGGCCTGACCACCAACGCCACCGGCGACACCGCCGAGCAGATGCTGTTGCGCGCCGAACAGGCACTGGCCAAAGCCAAGGCGGAGGGACGCAATCGCACCGTGCAGTCGGAAGAAGCCTTGCCCGACATGCCGCCGCTCGATGACTGACCCGCTGCACGGCGTCACGCTGGCAGCCATGCTCACGGCGCTGGTCGAGCAATATGGCTGGGACGGGCTGGCGCAGCGCATTGATGTGCGCTGCTTCAAGACGGACCCGAGCATCAAGTCAAGCCTGACCTTCTTGCGGCGCACGCCATGGGCGCGCGAACAGCTCGAGGCGCTGTATCGGGCGCGCACGGGCGCCTGACACCCTCACTCGAAACGCACATCCCCGGAGCCCGACTTATGCACTTCGCGTCGCGCCGGCGCTCCGCGCACGTCGACGTCGCCGCTGCCATTCAGGCTGATTGTCACCAGCTTGCGCGCGAACACCGTGCCATTGCCTGATCCGGCCAGAGCCAGCGTGACCTGCTCCGCCTGCAGCCGTCCGGCATCGAGATCGCCCGACCCGGCCAGCGTGGCCTGCACGGTCTGGCATTGACCGACCGCATCGACATTGCCGGAGCCAAGCAACCGGATCTCGACCTGCTCGCTGTTGCTGGCGGCAAGGTGCAGATCGCCGCTGCCGGCGAGCTGGGCAACGATTTTCTTGAACTGCCCATTGAACAGCACGTCGCCGGAGCCAGCCATCGTCAGCGCCGCCGCATTACCCGAAAAACCCTCGACGTTTGCATCGCCACTGCCGCTGACTGCGACATTTTCCAGCGTCGGCAGGGTCACCGTGATCATCATCGGACCATGGTTGCCGATGATCAGGCCACGTGTATCAATGCGCAGCGTGGCGCCATCGGTTTCGGTGGTGATCTTGGGCAGCATGCGTTGTTCGGCATACACGACGATGCCTGCCACCGGCCCCTGGCGCAAGGTCAGATCGACCGCGCCGCGCAAGTCGATGTTGAGCACGGCAGCACTCAGCGGACGCGTCTCGGAAATCAGATTGCGGCCAGTGACCGCCGCGCCGGTTTGGGTCGCCTGGGCCTTGAGCACGCTGTAACCGACACCGACCAGCAACACCGCCAGCACGAAGAAAAACAAAAATACATTGCGCAGAATTCGCATGGTGATTTCCTGATCAGGCAGTACGACGGTTGGCCAAGGTGGCGTAGTTGAATCTGGCGTAGCGCTTGATGGCGATGGCCCAGTACTTGACCAGCACCAGCCAGAACAGCAGCAACAGGATCCCCACCAGCGTCGCGGCGACGCCCTTGGCGGTCTTTACCGTGCGCGAATCGTCACCGTCGCCGCCAAACAGGTCCAGGCGCGTGCTGCCCACCGAGAGCGAGGAATGCTTGCCGGCGCGTTGATTCAACACTTCGATGCCGGTCGGCGTAATCATCATGCTGCTGCGCACGGCGCCAGGGTGCTCGACCAGGCTCTGCGAGCGGCCAATCTGCACGTACTCGAGGGGGCCGCCAATCATCAGGCTGTCGACACCCGCCAGGCCGCTGGCGGTCACCGCAATACCGCTGCCATACAGCGCCATCGCCGTCATGAACATGGCAAACAACATCGCGGTGGCAATGATTGCCGGCACCAGCAACGCCAGGTTCAGCACCGACAGCCCCAGCACCGACGTCAGGTAACTGCCAACGGTATTGACGCGTTTGTTCGGCAGCACCGACATGGGCCGCGCGGCACGGGTGTAGGCCGCCACATCGAAGCGCGGCCGCAGCGCCGTTTCCTGCACGGTCGACCAGTGGCTTGACGCGACCTGTCCCGGATCGGGCAGGGTTTGCAGAATCTCGTCCTCGCTCTGGCCGGCCGCCAGCCCGGTGATAAAGCGCAGGTCATACTCGGCGACGATGCGCTGCGCAGCTTCGGGCGGCAAATCGACCAACGCGCGGGTCAGGGCGGCAAGGTAATCGGTTCTGGTCATGGCAAAGGACTGGATTGAGAAATCGGGAGTCGGGTATTACGAATTGCGCACGGCGGTGTTGCCAGCGGCCAGCAACGCTTTTTGTTCGGTGTTCAGACGCTTTGCCGTCACAACGACTTGCGGCAATTGTTGCACCGCTGGCAGGCGCTTGGCGGTAACGACCACCTGGGCCAGGACAATGGTATCGGGTGTCGGCGGGTTGGTCACCAGAAAGCTGGCGGCAGCGATGAAAGCGAGGGTGACGACGGTAGCGACTTGCAGGGAGTGGAGCGTTTTCATGATGCTTCCTTTCGGTGTGGGCTTGGTGTGATGACACTGTAGGTAAAGCACAGGGGTGACGCCAACGGAATGCGACGGAGTGCGAAATTGGCAGCCTGAAGTGCGCAATTGGAGGGATTTGGCGGCGGCTGGCCACGCTCGCGGTGCGCTACAATCCGCCGCACAGGACCGGCACACGCAGCGGTGCGCAATAATCGAAAGAGGGTTTATGTCAGAAGCACAGGTATCAGCAAACTACCGCTTTGTCGGCGCGTACCAGGAGGTCAACACCCGCATTGCGCAGCGCCAGCAGGCCTTGACGATCTATGTCTCGCTGGTGCTGAGCCTGCTGGCGGTGCTGGTCGGGCTCAAACCCAGCAGCGCCGGTGCGAGCATTCCGATCGAATGGCTGGTGATGGGTTTTCCGCTGGCATCGACGTTTCTGGCCTTGATGAGTTACAAGGCCGAGCGCGCCATTACCAATCTGCGCCATTTCCTGTGCGTGCTGGAACGGCTGGGCAACGCCAACGAAGCGATTCCAAGCTATAACGCCAATCCGATCTGGTCGGTCAGTGCCAATCATGCGCGCCAGTTCCAGGATTACGCCGCTGCCCTGCTGGTGCTGGGTGGCAACCTGGTCGGATTGCTGGCTGCGGTCAAGATCTATCCGGCCCAGCTTGGTGGCAATCCGGTCGCGCTGTGGGCCGCCGGCACGGTTGCGCTGGCGTCGTTTATTGCGCTGTTGTGGATTCCGAGACTGAGCTTCACACCGGGGCAGGTGCCATGAAAAACCAGTCCGGCAGCGGCCTGGTCTACTTCACCGAGACGGGGCGCATGTGTCCGGTGTGCCGCAATGCGCTGGCGCAGTGCCAGTGCAAGGCTGCCGCAAAGGCGGCCCCGGCAGGGGATGGCGTGGTACGGGTTTCGCGCCAGACCAAGGGCCGGGGCGGCAAGAGCGTGACCGTTGTGAAGGGCCTGGCACTCGATGCCGCAATGCTGGCGGCGCTGGGCAAGCAGCTGCGCACCGCCTGCGGGTCCGGCGGCACGGTCAAGGATGGTGTCATTGAAGTGCAGGGCGACCATTGCGAGCTGATCATGGAGGCCCTGCGCAAGCAGGGTCATCAACCCAAACGCGCTGGCGGCTGATCAGTGCGAGCGGATCATCGTCCCGAAGGCCTGCTCGGTCAACACTTCCAGCAACAGCGAATGTTCGATGCGGCCGTCGATGATGTGCACGGTATTGACGCCTGACTTGGCCGCGTCCAGCGCCGACGAAATCTTCGGAAGCATGCCGCCGGAAATGGTGCCGTCGGCGAACATCTCATCGATCTCGCGCGCCGACAGGTCGGTGACGAGGTTGCCGTTCTTGTCCATGACGCCGGGGATGTTGGTCATCATGATCAACTTTTCGGCTTTCAGGATTTCGGCAATCTTGCCGGCAACCAGATCGGCGTTGATGTTGTAGGCCTGGCCGTCTTCGCCAAAGCCGATCGGCGAAATGATCGGGATGAAGGCGTCGTCCTGCAGCGCCTTGACCACTGCCGGGTTGATCGCATCGATTTCGCCGACGAAACCGATGTCGAGGAATTCGCCCGGTTTTTCGCGGTCCGGCATTTTCATCTTGCGCGCGCGGATCAGACCGCCATCCTTGCCGGTCAAACCGACCGCCTGGCCGCCGTAATGATTGATCAGCATCACGATGTCCTGTTGCACTTCGCCGCCCAAGACCCATTCGACGACTTCCATGGTCTCTTCATCGGTAATGCGCATGCCCTGGATGAAGCTGCCTTGCTTGCCGATTTTTTTCAGTGCATTGTCGATCTGCGGTCCGCCGCCGTGCACCACCACCGGGTTCATCCCGACCAGCTTCAACAGGATCACGTCGCGCGCGAAGCCATGCTTGAGGCGTTCTTCGGTCATCGCGTTGCCACCGTATTTGACCACGATGGTCTTGCCATGAAACTTGCGAATGTAAGGCAGCGCCTCAGCCAGGATTTCGGCTTTGATCTGGGGCGAAACCGCGCTTAAATCGGCATTGGAATCAGACATGGCATTTCCTGAAATGAATTTCGGCGATTTTACTACTGGATGCGAATCCGGTCGCTGCCAATTTATTGTATTTAGTTGTCCGTTCGGATAGTCTTGCGGCAAAACCACAACGGCTGCGAACGGCCATTTCCACCGGGCGGGATCGATGGACAACGACATGCACAGGCAGCTGGAAGCACTCCGACCGGCATTGCTGCGCTTTGCGATCTTACAATTGCGCAATGAAACCCTGGCCGAGGACGTGGTGCAGGATGCGTTGATTGCGGTGCTGGAGAAGCCCGACCGGTTCGCCGGCCAGTCCAGTCTGCGCACCTATGTCACCGGCATCATGAAGCACAAGATCATCGACGCCCTGCGCGCGGCCAGCCGCACCCGTCAGTTCGACGTGGCCGACGACGAATCCGAAGATGATGTCATTGATGCATTGTTCAACGCCAAGGGCCATACCATCGACACGGCGCGCAACTGGGGTAGTCCGGATGCCACGCTGGAGCAAAAGGACTTTTTCCGGGTCATGGAGCTGTGCCTGGAAAAATTGCCCAGCAAGATTGCGCGGATCTTTCTGATGCGCGAGTGGCTGGAGCTCGACACCGATGAAATCTGTAAGGAACTGGACATCTCGACGTCTAATGCCTGGGTAATGTTGTATCGCGCCCGGCTTCGCCTGCGCGAATGCCTGCAGCTGAACTGGTTTGGCAACATGCCATCAGCCACAGGCCGTTGAAAGAACACACCATGGGATTGAAACCAACCTGCAAGGAAGTACACCGTCTGACCTCGGAAGGGTTGGACCGCCATTTGTCGGTGATCGAGCAATTGCGCGTGCGCATCCACCTGATCGTGTGCGAATCCTGCACCAACTTCACGGCGCAAATGCAGTTGCTGCGCCGGGCCATTCGCAAGTTCGAGATCCCGGCCGATCCGCCCGCGCCGGCAGACAAGCCATGAGCCAGTGCAGTCAGTGCGGCGCCACTTTTGGCTGCGCGATGGCCGATGCGGATGCCGCCGAGCCCTGCTGGTGCACCGCCTTGCCCAATTTACCGGCGACGGCGCTCACGCAGGGTGCGTGTTTGTGCCCGCGTTGCCTGGCCGAACGGCTGCGTTCAGCCACCCCGCCTGACAACAAGTAATCAGGACGCAGCGCAATCGCGCCTGTCGACCTTGCTGATACTGGCGGCGATCTTGAGCACGTTTGCCAGATCCGCTTCGCCAACGCCGCGCAACAGGAAAGCCACCTTGCTGCTGCCGGGGCCGCGGCCGCCGATACGGGCACTGCGCACGCCTTTTTTCATCAGCTCGGCCAGATGGGCCTCGGCCGCCGTCTTGGTCTTGAAGATACCCAGCGAGATCCCGAAGCGCAGCTCACCCTCGCCCTGCATGACAAAAAAATCCTTGATGTCGAGCCGGCGCAATTCACCGGCCTTGCGCTCCGCGCCTTCCTTGTCGCCCTGCGACGGGATGAAGACGATATAGCTGGCGCTGTCGACCACGCGCCGGCGCGTCATGCCCTGCTGCAGTGACAGCGCCGCCACCCGGGTTTCGAAGCGGCCGGCGTCGAGGTCGGTGAAATCGCCGAGTTCGACGCAGGCCGGCACCGGCGCCGGCTCGGCTTGGGCCAGCACCGCCGGTGGCGGCAGCAGATCCGCCGCGCCCAGCAAGCGCAACTTGTCCGGACTGAGCTGTTGTTGCAGCCGCTGTGGCTCATGGCCACCAGGCAGCAACGCATCAAGATAGCCACCGTTGAGCGCCAGCAGCGCAACGTTCAGCAACAGCAACAACCAGAAAAAAGTTCTCAGCATGGCGGTCGGGTGGTGGCGGCCTGCAAACCAAGCAGGACCAGGTTATCGACAAGAGTGTTGGGTACAGTCAGCATCGGTGCGATCCACGCGGCAGCACCGCCGGAAAGCAGGCAGCGTGCTCCCGGGCGTGCCGCCAGGGCGCGCTCGATCGCACCAGCCTGCGCGTTCAGGCAGCCACTGACAATGGCAGCATCGGTGTGATCGGCAAACAGCGGCGGGGCGACAATCTGTTGCCCGATGTGCGGCAACTGGGCGGTGTTGCGCGCCAGCGCCGTGGCCATCAAGCCAAGTCCGGGCAAAATCATGCCGCCGATAAAATTGCCATCGGCGTCCAGCGCATCAATGGTGGTGGCGGTGCCGCAGGTAGCGACAATGAGCTCCTGCTGCGGAAACAGCGCGCGCGCGCCGATCAGCGTGGCGAAGCGATCGCAGCCAAGCTGGGCCGGATCGCGATAGCCGTTGCGCACGCCGGCGGCAGCGGCCACCGAGGCAAACCAGCTCAGCCGCAGGCCCGGCAGGGCGCCTAGCACTTGTTCGAGCCGGGCGCGCATGGCCGCACCGGCGACATGCGCAATCACCGCCGCGCTGGCGCCAGTTTCGCGCCAGACCGGCTCCAGCGTTGGCAACGCCGCATGCAGCACCGCGCCGCTGGCGAGCCAGCCGGCGTCGACCGCGCCATCCCAGCGCGGCACGCCGACGTGGTCTTCCACCAGCGCCCACTTGACGCGCGTATTGCCGACATCAATCAGCAGACGCGTCATGCCGCCACCGCGCGCAACGACACATCGCCAGCTACTACCGCGCTGCGTCCGCTGGCAGTCTGCACCAGCAGGCGGCCCTGGTCGTCGACCCCGAGCGCGACGCCGTCGAGCACGGGCTGGCCATGATCGACGATCGCAATGTGCTGACCGCGATGCAGATGCAGCGCATTCCAGCGCTGCGTAAAAGCCGGAAAGCCGAACTGTTCGAATTCCTGCAGGGTCAGGCACAGACGGTCAAGCAACGCCGCCAGCAGCAGCTCACGATCAATCTCCAGCAGGTCGGACAGCGCGGCGACCGGTTGCTCGATGCGCGCTGTCAGCGCCGCATCGGCCGCCAGATTGATGCCAATGCCGATCACCGCCCAGAGTCGATCGCCGGACTGCCGGTCGTGGGCGGTCTCGATCAGTACGCCGGCCAATTTGCGGCCATTGCACAACACGTCGTTCGGCCATTTCAACTGCACCGGCAACTGCAACGTTGCCAGCGTTTCGGCCAGCGCCACCCCCACCGCCAACGGCAACCCGGCCAGCGCCTGCAGCGGCAGCCGGAAGCGCCACGCCAGCGAGAACGTCAGCGAGGCGCCGCGCGCCGACTGCCAGCTGCGCCCGGCGCGCCCGCGCCCGGCGGTCTGCTGCTCGGCAATCAGCAGCAGCGGCGCCGCCAACTGGTCCAGCCGTGCCAGCAGATCGGCGTTGGTCGAGCCGGTCTCGGCCACGACCTCGATGGTCAGTCCGGGGACCGCGGTCTGGCAGGCTGCGGCGATGCGTTGCGGGGAAAAAAGCATGGTCATGGCGGCATTGTAGCGGCAGCAGCCACGGCGCTGACGTTCTGCCTTACACTGCGCCGATGGATGAACCCGCGATACCGGCACTGCACCCCGATCCCGCCACGCCGTCTGCCCTGATCGCCAGCGGCAGCTGGCAAGTGCACGCGCTGGCGCAGCCTGCCGCGATGGCGGCATTGGAAGCGGTCGACAAGACCGGTGCAACGCGCTGGGACTTGACCAATATCACGGCGCTCGACCACATCGGCGCGCAATGGCTATGGAACGCCTGGGGCAAAACCCGCCCGGCCAGGCTGGTGCTGGCCGACGGGCAGGAGGAATTTTTCCAGCGACTGCAGCAAGCCGGCACGCTGGCCTTGCCCGCCGCACCGCCGCGACGGCTGATCTCGCTGGCGGCGATCGGCGTAACGTTGCACGAGCTGCTCGGACATCTGCTCGACTTCGTTGGGTTGATCGGCCAGGTGGTGCTCGATTTGCGCCAGTTCCTCGGCAATCCGTTACGCGGTCCATGGAAAGAGATCTCCGCCAATGTGTATCACGTCGGCTTCCAGGCGCTCGGCATCACCGCCCTGGTCGGCATGCTGATCGGCGTGGTGCTGTCGTACCTGTCGGCGCAGCAGCTGCACACGTTTGGCGGCGATATCTATCTGGTCAACATTCTCGGCATGAGCATCATCCGCGAACTTGGCCCGCTGCTGGCGGCCATCCTGGTGGCCGGACGCTCCGGCTCATCGATCACGGCACAACTTGGCGTCATGCGCGTCAACGAGGAACTGGATGCGATGCTGGTGATGGGCCTGCCGCACGGTTTCCGCCTGATTTTGCCAAAGGTGCTGGCGCTGGCATTGGCGATGCCGTTGCTGGTGATCTGGACCGATACCATGGCACTGCTGGGCGGGATGGTCGCAGCGCGCCTCGAACTGGGCTTGTCCATGCAGTATTTCGTCAGCAAGCTGCCCGATGCGGTGCCGTTGGCCAACTACTGGATCGGCCTCGGCAAGGGCGCGGTGTTCGGCACGCTGATCGCGCTGGTGGCGTGCCATTTCGGCTTCCGCATCAAGGCCAACACCGAGAGCCTGGGTGAAGGCACCACCAGCTCGGTGGTCACCGCCATCACGGTGGTGATCCTGGCCGATGCCGTGTTCGCGATTGTCTTCAACGGCGTCGGTTTCTGATGGCGGCCCCGATCATTGAGGTCACCGGCCTGCGCACCCAGTTTGGCGACACCGTAGTGCACGACGATCTCAATCTGCGCGTCGAGCAGGGCGACATCATTGCGCTGGTGGGTGGTTCCGGCTCGGGCAAGACCACGCTGCTGCGGCAATTGCTTGGGCTGGAGACGCCGGCCAGCGGCTGCATCAAACTGTTCAATCAGGACATTCATCAGATTGACGCCAATCAGCTGCAACAGATGCGCAATCGGGAGGGCATGCTGTTCCAGCACGGTGCGCTGTTCTCGGCACTCACCACCTTCGACAACATCGCCCAGCCGATGCGCGAACTGCGCACGCTGCCGGAGGCGCTGATCCGCGACGCGGTGCTGCTCAAGCTGCAGATGGTGGGACTGAATGCCGAAGATGGGCTGAAAATGCCCTCCGATCTGTCTGGTGGTATGGTCAAGCGCGTGGCGCTGGCGCGTGCGTTGGCGCTGGAGCCGGAACTACTGTTTCTGGACGAACCGACTGCCGGGCTCGATCCGGCCCTGGCCGACAGTTTTGTCGAGCTGATCCGGTCGCTGCGCGATGCGATGCAGTTCACCGTGGTGATGGTGACGCATGATCTCGATACACTGCTGGCACTGGCCTCGCGCATCGCGGTGCTGGCCGACCGCAAGGTGGTCGCGTTCGGCACGGCCGCGGAGGTGATCGCGGTAAAGCATCCTTTCATTGAGCAATTTTTTCTTGGCGGGCGCGGCAGGCGCGCCCTTCAGGTACTGGACCAGCATGGAAAATAAAGCACATGCATTGATTGCCGGCGTCTTCACCCTGGTGTTGCTGATTGCCGCGGTATTGCTGGCGATGTGGTTCAACCGCGACCGCGTGGTGCGGGTGCCGTATGAAATGGTCACCACGCTGTCGATTCCCGGGCTCAGTCCGCAGGCCGATGTGCGCTACCGCGGACTGGACGTCGGCAAGGTCGACGACATCATTTTCGATCCGAAGGTGCCGGGCCAGATTCTGGTGCACTTCAGTGTCCGGCCCGATACACCGATGACGCGCTCGACCTACGGCGTGCTGGGATACCAGGGCGTCACCGGGATTGCCTATGTCCAGCTCGACGACGATGGCACCAGCGCGGTCCGGCTGCCGAGTTCGAAGGAACACGTGGCCCGCATCGAGATGCGCCCGAGCCTGTTCGACAATCTGCAGACACGCGGCCTGGCGATCCTGAAACAAACCGAAGAATTAACCCTGCGGATGAACCGGCTGATGACCCCGGAAAACCAGACGCAGATCCTGGATGCGTTCGGCAATATCAGCAAGGCCGCCATCGCCATTGAAACGATCCCGCGCCAGCTCGAACCAGCACTGGCGAAAATTCCGGCCCTCACGCGCCAGGCTGATCGCACGCTGCAGTCGGTCAGCACGCTGGCCGGCAATATCAACAACCTGACCAGCCAACTGCAAGCGCCCGACGGCACGGTCGACCGCCTGGCATTGACGCTGGACCAGCTCGGCGCGGCAGCCAACAAGATTGAACTTGAAGTGGTGCCGCTGGCCAGTGACGTGCGCGGCACCATGCGCACCCTGAACCGCACCCTGGAATCCCTCAACGCCCGGCCGCAGAGCTTGCTGTTTGGCACCGGCACCGCAGCACCCGGCCCCGGTGAAACCGGCTTCGTTGCCCCCTCCCATTGACTGCCATGAACCGATACGCTGCCCTGTTGCTTGCTGTAGTACTGACCGGATGCGCGACCAAAGCCGATCCGCCGACGCTGTTCGATCTGGGGTCGTTGCCGGCGCCTGGCAACGCCATCAGCCTGCCGCCGCTGGCCATTGCCGATGTGGTGGGGTCGCCGTTTCTGGACAACCCGCAAATGTTCTATCGTCTGAGCTGGGTCAACGATCAGCAGCCGCACCCGTTTGCGCACAGCCGCTGGACCATGCCGCCGTCGCAGCTGCTGGAACAGCGCGTCAAGGCACGGCTCGGGCAGGCCGGCAATGCCGCCGTATCGGCACTCGATGGCGCCCTCAATGTGCCGCTGGTGCGCATCGAAGCCGACGACTTCGCCCTGCTGTTCGACAGCCCCAGCCAGTCCCATGCACGCGTTGCCATTCGGGCGGCGGTCTACCGGGGCCGGTTGTTGCTGGCGCAAAAAAGCTTTAGCCAGCAACAACCCGCCGCCACTGCCAATGCCGCTGGCGGCGCGCGCGCGCTGGCCGACGCCAGCGATGCGGTGATCACCGAGCTGACGCAGTGGCTGGCGACCTTGCCACTGGCCACCGCACCGACCACGACACCGCGCAAACAATGACCGATCTGGCCGGCCACGACCCCATCCCGTTGGCGCCGCAGCGCAAGTCGGTGTCGGCGCGGGTGGCGTTGCTCGGCTATGCACTGCTGATTCTGTACGCCAGCTGGTATCCGTTTACCGACTGGCAAAACAATGGCCTGTCACCGCTGGCATTTCTGACGACGCCGCTGCCGCATTACTGGACCGTGTTCGACGTTGTCACGAATGTGCTGGCCTATGCGCCGCTGGGCATGCTGCTGGTGTTTGCGCTGTATCCGATGGTGCGCGGCCTGGCGGCATTGGCGCTGGTGCTGGTCGCCGCGCTGCTGTGGTCGGGCACGATGGAGGCGGTGCAAACATTTCTGCCGACGCGGGTGGCGTCGAATCTGGATTTGCTGACCAACGTCGGCGGGGCAATGCTGGGTGGACTGATCGGCGTGCGCAGCACCGGATTCTTTCTGGAGCACGGCCGTCTGCTGCGGCTGCGCAGCCAGTGGTTCTCGCATGAAGCCAGTCGCGGCCTGATCGTCATTTGCGCCTGGCCGCTGGCGCAGGTCTATCCGCAGGGTTACCTGTTCGGTCACGGCCAGCTGATCCCGATCCTGTCGGACTGGTTGTCCGACTGGCTCGGCACCACCATTGATCTGGGTGGCTGGCTGCGCCCGGAACTGCAACTGAGCGCCGCACAGTTCCAGGCCTTCGAAACCGTCATTACCGCATTCGGCCTGAGCGGCGCGCTGCTCACGCTGCTGTGCGTGCTGCGCAAGAAGGCGCCGCTGTGGCTGCTCGCCGGCTTGATGCTGGCGCTGGCGGTCGGTGTCAAGTCACTTGCCAGCGCCCTGCTGTTCACACCGGAAAATGCATTTGTGTGGCTCACGCCGGGCGCGCGTGGCGGCCTGCTGCTGGGTGTGTTGATGCTAATCGGCTTGCGTTTCACGCCGCGCCGGGTGCAGCGGCGTGCGGCGGTCGCGATGCTGCTGGTGAGCCTGCTGGCGGTGAATCTGATACCGCCCAACCCGTATTTCGTGGCGACGCTGCAGGCGTGGGTGCAGGGGAAGTTCCTGAGTTTCAACGGCGCGGCGCAATTCCTGGCATTGATCTGGCCGTTCTTTGCACTCTGGTTTTTGCTGCATTCGGTGCATCGACGCAGCTGACGTATCATCGGCACCCGGTGCCCAATTTTTTCGAGTGAGATCATGAGCGACAAACCGTATTACGAACAACACGTTTTCATCTGCATGAACCAGCGCGAGGACGGTCGTGCCTGTTGCGGCGAACAGGGCGCCGAGGCGGCGCAAAAGCATGCCAAGAAGCGCATCAAGGAACTCAACCTGAATGGGCAGGGAAAAATCCGCATCAATCAGGCCGGCTGTCTCGATCGTTGCGACGAAGGTCCGGTGCTGGTGATTTATCCGCAGGGCACCTGGTACACCTATGTCGACACCCAGGACATCGACGACATCATCGATACCCATCTGGTCGGCGGCACCATCGTTGATCGGCTGAAAATTTAAATGAACGCGCATACGCAGGCGTTTCAGATCGAAGGACCGGTTGGAACACTCGAGTGCGCGCTGGATCTGCCCGATTCCGACCAGTTCGCCACGCCACGCGGCATCGCGCTGGTGGCGCATCCGCATCCGCTGTTTGGCGGCACCATGGACAACAAGGTCACGCAAACGCTGGCCCGTGCATTCGTGGCGCTCGGCTATGCGGCAGCCAGGATGAATTTCCGCGGCGTCGGCCAGTCGCAGGGCGTGCATGATGAAGGCCGTGGCGAAACCGACGACATGGCCGCCCTTTTACTGCACCTGCAGCAGCAGATGCCCGGCTTGCCCTTTGCGCTGGCGGGATTTTCATTTGGCACCTTCGTGCAGGCGCAATTGCAGCAACGTCTGCTGGCAGCCGGCACGCCGGCCGAGCGGCTGGTGCTGATTGGCGCGGCGGCCGGAAAATGGGCCATGCCGGCGATTCCCGCCGACACCATTCTGGTGCACGGCGAGCTGGACGACACCATCCCGCTGGCAGCCGTGCTGGACTGGTTGCGCCCGCAGGACATTCCGGTGCTGGTGGTACCTGGCGCCGACCACTTTTTTCATCGCAAGCTGCAACATATCAAGACCGCCGTAGTCGAAGGGTGGCATCGCTGACCTTGGGCGCGCGTGCCGGAGGCTATAATCCGTGTCATCCGTTCCATTTTGCCGTTGCCTGCCTGACAGGCGCGGCGCTCCACTACAGACCCATTCCATGAAAATGTTTATCGCAGCCATCGCTGCAACCGTGTTCTCGTTGTCCTCCGCTTTTGCCCAAAACCTCCCGCCCCCGATCATCGCCGCCAAGTCGTGGCTGCTGCTCGACGCCACCAGCGGACAGGTGCTTGCCTCGCAGGAGCCGGACATGCGCATCGAGCCGGCGTCGCTGACCAAGATCATGACGGCCTACGTTACCTTTCAGGCAATCAAGGAAAAGCGGCTGGATCTGAAACAGATGGTCAACGTGTCGGTGCGCGCCTGGAAGGTCGATCCGAGCAGTTCCAAGATGTTCATTGACCCGGCTACGCCGGTGTCGGTCGACGATCTGCTGCATGGCCTGATGATCCAGTCCGGCAATGACGCCGCGGTCGCACTGGCCGAGGCCGTCGCCGGCACCGAAGATGCGTTTGTCGTGCTGATGAATCGCGAAGCGCAACGCATGGGCATGAAAGCCACCCAGTTCGGCAACTCGCACGGCCTGCCAAGCAAGGAGAATTATTCCTCGGCGCAGGATCTGGCAACGCTGGCGGCCAATGTCATTGCCGACTATCCGGAGTTCTACAAGATCGACTCGATCAAGAGCTTCACCTACAACAAGATTACCCAACCGAACCGCAACCGCCTGCTGTGGCTGGACCCGACCGTCGACGGCATGAAAACCGGCCACACCGAGGGCGCCGGTTTTTGCATCATCGCCTCCGCCAAGCGCCCGAATGGGACCGGCGAACGCCGGTTGGTGTCGGTCGTGCTGGGCACGACTTCGGACCAGACCCGCACCCAGGAAAGCCAGAAATTGCTGAACTGGGGCTTCCAGAATTTCGACACCGTCAAGCTGTACGCCAAAAACGTGCCGGTCGAAACGCCGCCGGTCTGGAAGGGTTCCGAAAAAACCGTCAAGATCGGCTTCAACCGCGATGTCTACGTCACGGTCGCCAAAGGCCTGACGGCAAAAATGAAGCCAGTGATGGAGCGCAAGGATCCGCTGGTCGCACCGATTGCCGCCAACAGCAAGGTCGGCAGCATCAAGATGATGGTCGATGGAAAAGCGATTGCCGAATTTCCGGTGGTGGCACTGGAAAGCGTGAATCAGGCCGGTATTTTCGGACGTGCGTGGGATTCGATCCGCTTGTGGATTCGATGAGTTGAGCGCTGGCGCGGCCGGGTGCGTTACGCGCATGCACGGCCGCAATCCACCCGGCACTGCCACGACCGAAAACGGCTAGACGCAGACTGTCGGCGACGCGTATAACGGCGTCATGGACACCCTCACTCCGGCGCCGCACGGCGCCACTTCCGCACACGACAGTTTCTATCGCGCGCTTGCCGCGCGCGACACCCGCTTTGACGGCGTCTTTTTTACCGGCGTCAAAACCACCGGGATCTATTGCCGGCCGGTGTGCCCGGCGCGCACGCCGCACGCCGCCTCGTGCACATTTTTCAGCAGCGCTGCCGCGGCCGAACAGGCCGGATTTCGACCCTGCCTGCGTTGCCGCCCCGAACTGGCGCCGTACGCGTTGCAGCAGAATCTTGCCTACGCGGTATGGCAGCGGATCGCGGCCGGCGCACTCAACCACCAGGAGGACGACAGCGGCATCGAACGCCTCGCCGAAACAGTCGGTTTGTCGTCGCGCCAATTGCGGCGCGTGCTGCTGCAACACTTCGGCGTCACACCAGTCGAACTGGCGCAAACCCAGCGGCTGCTGTTCGCCAAGAAGCTGCTGCAGGAAACCACCTTGCCGATGACCGATGTCGCCTATGCGTCCGGCTTCGGCAGCGTGCGCCGCTTCAACGCCCTGTTTGCCAGCCGCTATGCGATGGCGCCGACCGCCATTCGACGCGCCGTGGCGCGCATCGATCGCACCGGCGGCGATGCCTTGACCCTGCGGCTGGCGTATCGGCCGCCGTATGCGTGGCAGGCGGTTCTTGCGTATTTGCGGGGGCGGGCGATTCCGGGACTGGAGGCGATTGACGACGCCGGCTATCTGCGCAGCGTCCGCCTTGGCGAAGTGTGTGGCTGGCTGCGCGTGACCCATCTGCCGTTGCGACATCAAATCCAGCTCGAAGTCGCGCCGTCGCTGGCCGGGGTGTTGATGCCCTTGCTGGCGCGGGTGCGCACGCAATTCGATCTCGATGCCAATCCGACCCAGATCGAAGGCCACCTGCAGCACGATCCGCTGCTGGCGACGCAGATCGCGCGCCTGCCCGGACTGCGCGTGCCCGGCGCCTTCGACCCGTTTGAACTGGCCTTGCGCGCGGTGCTGGGCCAGCAAGTCAGCGTCGCCGGTGCGACCACCTTGTCGGGGCGGCTGGTGACGCAGTTCGGCGAACCTGCCGAGACGCCGTTCGCCACGGTGTCCTGCCATTTTCCGCGCGCCGAGCGGCTGGCTGTCGCCACGGTCGAATCGATCGCCGCCATCGGTGTGCCACGCAGCCGCGCCGAAACAATCCAGGCGGTCGCGCGCTTCGCCGCTGCGGGCGGTTTGCAGATGCGGCCGGGGTTATCGCTGGACGATACGGTGTCGGCATTGCGCAGCGTGCGCGGGATCGGCGAGTGGACCGCGCAATACATTGCCTTGCGCGCATTGCGCTACCCGGATGCGTTCCCGGCCGGCGATCTCGGCCTGCAGAAAGCCGCGGCCGACGGCAGCGCCGGGCAAACCCGCCTGACCGAAAAGGAATTGCTCGCACGCGGCGCACACTGGTCGCCATGGCGTGGCTATGCGTCGCTGCTGCTGTGGCATTCCCTGGCTGCCTGAGGCAGTCGTTCACTAATCCGATTGCGAGTCCATCATGCGCGAATCTACACCTTCTGATGCAGCCATTCAGTACATCATCCATCCGAGCGCGCTCGGCGCGCTGGTGCTGGCCACGACTTCACGCGGCCTGTGCGGGATCTATTTCGAGCAGCACAAATATTTCGGCGGCCACAACGCATGGCAGCACAATCCGGCGCACCCGACCCTGACGGCGGCGGCACGGCAACTGGACGCGTACTTTGCCGGAACGCTGACACGGTTTGACGTGCCGCTCGATCTGCTCGGCACGCCATTTCAGCGCAGCGTCTGGCAGCAGTTAATGGCGATTGAATTTGGGGAGACGGTAAGTTACGGCACGCATGCCGCGCGGGTTGGAAAACCGCAGGCAGTGCGCGCTGTCGGAACGGCGATCGGCCGCAATCCGGTCTCGATCATCGTTCCGTGCCACCGCGTCGTCGGTAAAGACGGCGGCCTGAACGGCTATGCCGGTGGACTTGATCGCAAGCGCTTTTTGCTGGCGCTTGAAGTCGGACGCTGACTATTTTGGCGCTTGAGTCGGAGCCACCGGTGCGCTTGCAGCACCTGGGGAATCCGGCGCCATCGGGCTGCTGGTCGCGCTGCCGGACGTCGATGAAGGTGCGGACGATGAACGGGGCGACATCGAATCGCAGGCGGTCAGTGCTACCAGGCAGGTAAGGGAAATAAGCCATTTAGTCATGTGAACTCCTGATCAGAATGTAGAACGGTCTGGGTGAGGTGTGGCTGCGGCAAGCGCAGCACGCGCGACAAAAAACAGCACGACGCCAACCTGGGCGGCGTGTGTTTTCGAGGCTGGTAGACCGGGGGTGTTAACTGAAGTTCAACTTGATTCGCCCCGAAAGGGCGATCGGAATGACACGGATCAATGTGCAGCGCGCGTCGTGCGAAACACGCGCTTGCCCAATGTGACCACCAGCAACACCACGGCGCCGGCCACGATGCCGCACAGGGCATTGATCAGCATGGCGCCAATGGCGTCGCTGACGACGCCGATTACGGGCACGGTCGCGCTCTGCGCCAGCCATTCTTCGATGACGGCATGCGCGCCTGGTGCGCCATGCGTGAGAATGCCGCCACCGACCAGAAACATCGCCACCGTGCCGGCCACCGCCAGCAATTTCATCAGATAGGGCGCACCGAGCAACAGGCCGCGTCCGACGCTGTGCTGCAAGCGCCGCATCGGATTGTCGCCGGCGTGGCGCATCAGCAGCAAGCCGAGGTCATCGAGTTTGACGATGCAGGCGACGATGCCATACACGCCGATCGTCATCAGCACCGCAATCCCGGCCAGCACCGTCACCTGCGACAGGAACGGCGCCTCGGCCACGGTCCCGAGCGTGATCACGATGATCTCTGCCGACAGCACGAAGTCGGTGCGAATCGCGCCGGCGATCTTGTCCTTTTCGAGCGCCACCAGATCGATCTCGGGCGCGGCCAGCGCTTCCATCAGCCGCGCGTGCTCGGCCGCTTCAGCGGCGGCGTCATGCAGGAATTTGTGCGCCAGCTTTTCGACGCCCTCGAAGCACAGGTAGGCGCCGCCGACCATCAGCAGCGGCGTCACCGCCCACGGTGCGACCGCACTGATGCCGAGTGCGGTCGGCACCAGAATGACCTTGTTGCGCAACGATCCCTTGGCGACCGCCCACACCACCGGCAATTCGCGCGCCGCCTGCACGCCGGCGACCTGTTCGGCGTTGAGCGCCAGATCATCGCCCAGCACGCCGGCGGTTTTCTTGGCAGCGACCTTGGCCATCAAGGCCACGTCATCCAGCACCGAGGCGATATCGTCAATCAGGGCAAACAGGCTGGAACCGGCCATGCGGCACTCCTGGAAAAAATACCAGTGTAAGCGAGTCGGCGCGGACCGGCCGATTCGGATCGAAAATTAACTCAATCAAGCGTTTGACTTATGTGTTCTAATTGCCGCCATGACAGCCTTGCCCACCACCGTATCCACCTCGCGCCGCGCCCGCCCCGACGGCATCGAAACGCGCGGCCACCTGTTGATTGCGGCATTGCGGCTGTTCGCCGAGAAGGGCTACACAAAAACCTCCACGCGTGAAATTGCCCGCGTCGCCGGCGCCAACATCGGCGCGATCAGCTACTACTTTGGCGACAAGGCCGGGCTGTATCGGGCGGTGTTTACCGAACCGCTGGGCAGTCCGAAGGATGACATTGCCCTCTACGACCAGCCCGACTTCACGTTGCGGCAATCGCTGCAGGGCCTGTTTTCCAGCATGCTGGCGCCGCTGCTGCAGGGCGATCTGATGCAGCAGTGCGTACGCCTGCACTTTCGCGAAATGGTGGAGCCAACCGGCATCTGGGCCGAAGAAATCGACAATGGCATCGTTCCTGCCCACAGCGCGCTGGTGCGGGTACTGTGCCGTCACCTTGGCGTCACGCGCGCCGATGACGATTTGCATAGGTTGGCGTTTTCCGTGGTCGGCCTTGCGTTGCACATTTTCGTCGCGCGCGACGTGATCGAGGCAATCCGGCCCAAGCTGCTGGCGACCCCTGCGGCGATCGAGCAATGGACCGCAGCCATGGTGGATTTTGCCGACGCAATGGTGGCCCGGGAAGCCGATCGCCGCCGCACCACCGTCTCCTTGAAGAAGAAAAAACCATGACTTTGTTGAAGCTCTTTGGCGTGCTGCTGCTGGGCGGCTGCGCCATCAATCCACCACCGGTCAAGGTCGAGGCGCCGGCGGCGCCGCAGTGGTATGCGCCGCTGCCGCATAACGGCCGCCTGACCGACCTGTCGCTGTGGTGGCAGCAACAGGGCGATCCGCTGCTGGTGCAGTGGATCGAGGCCGGCCAGACCGTCAGTCCGACCATCGCCAGCGCCGCCGCCCGCATCGAACAGGCGCGCTTCGAGCGTGTCAGCACCGGTGCGGCACTGGTGCCCAAAGTGACAGGATCGGCCAGCGCCAGTCGCGACAGCGCCTCGCTGGGGGTGCCGGTCGGTACCACCCTGACGAGTCTGTTCCAGGCGTCATGGGAACTGGATCTGTACGGCGCCAACCGCGTGGCACGCGACGGCGCCCAGGCCGGACTGGAAGGTGCGCAGGCGTTGTGGCACGACGCCCGCGTGTCGGTCGCGGCGGAAATCGCCAACCAGTATTACAGCCTGCGCGCCTGCCAGCAGTTGCAGACAGTCAGCGCTGCCGATGCCTTGTCCACCGCCGAGACGGCCCGACTCAATCAGATCAGCGCGAGCGCCGGCTTCACCGCCCCGGCCACCGCCGCACTGGCGCGCGCGGGCGCCGCCGAAGCCGCCGGTCGCGTCACGCAACAGCGCGCCGCCTGCGATCTGAATATCAAGGCGCTGGTTGCCTTGACGGCCATTGCCGAGCCCGACCTGCGTACGCAACTGGCGGGCGCCACCAAGGTCTGGCCGCAAGTGGCGCCGATCGCGATCGACCTGCTGCCGGCCGACACCTTGCGCCAGCGCCCCGATGTGTTCAGCGCCGAGCGCGCCGTGGCCACTGCCAGCGCCGCGGTCGGCAGCGCCCAGGCGGCGCGCTATCCGAGCCTGACCCTGAGCGGCTCGGTCGGCCCGGGCGTGTTCCGCCATGGCGGCAAATACACCAACATCGGCAGCTGGCAGATCGGCCCGCTGGCGGTCTCGGTGCCGCTGTATGACGCCGGCCTCGGTGCGGCCAATGTCGACAATGCACGCGCCAGTTATGACGAGGCCGTCAGCATCTATCGCGGCAAGGTACGGCAGGCGGTGCGTGAGGTCGAGGAGGCGCTGGTCAACCTCGACAGCACCGCTTCGCGCACAGACGACGCCGCCACCGCAGTCGAGGGCTACCGCGCCTCGTTCGTCGGCACCGAAAGCCGCTACCGCAATGGATTGGCCAATCTGGTCGAGCTGGAGGAAGCGCGCCGTTTGCGCCTGTCCGCCGAGATCGCGCTGGTGAATCTGCAGCAACAACGCAGCACTGCCTGGGTGGCGCTGTATCGCGCCGCCGGTGGCGGCTGGCATCCCTGATACCTTTAGAGACCTGACACGATGACGCAATTCAAACGCAAACCTGCCGCCCTGATCCTGTTGACGCTGTTGCTCGTCGGCGGCGTGGCTTTGGCACTGATGTCGCGCCGCTCAACGGCAGCCCAGGACAAAAAGGCCACCGCGCCAAAGCCGGCCCTGACGGTGACCACCACGCGGCCCAGCCAGGTCAGCCTGCCGATCGCACTGGCCGCCAACGGCAATATCACCGCCTGGCAGGAAGCCATCATCGGCAGCGAGTCGAACGGTCTGCGACTGTCCGACGTGAAGGTCAATGTCGGCGACAGCGTCAGCGCCGGCCAGATCCTGGCCAGGTTCGCCGATGAGGCGACTGCCGCCGATGTGGCACAGGCCCGCGCCGCCCTGGCCGAGGCGGTAGCCAATGCGGCCGATGCCAGCGCCAATGCGGTACGCGCCCGCACCGTGCAGGACAGTGGCGCGCTCAGCGCCCAACAGGTCAACCAGTACCTGACCACGGAACAAACCGCAAAGGCCAAGGTGGCCTCTGCCAGGGCCGCGCTGGACGTGCAGCTGCTGCATCAGAAGCACACCCAGGTGGTGGCGCCGGACAGCGGCATCATTTCCGCCCGCAGCGCGACCGTCGGCGCGGTGGTGCCGGCCGGCACCGAGTTGTTCCGCATGATCCGCCAGGGTCGGCTCGAATGGCGTGCCGAAGTGATCTCGGGTGAGCTGTCGCGCCTGGCGGTCGGCATGCCGGTCAGCGTGGTGGCCGCCAACGGCAACACGCTCAAGGGGCGGGTGCGCATGATTGCACCCACGGTCGATCTGCAGACGCGCACTGCACTGGTGTATGTCGATCTGCTGGCACCGCCCGGCAAACAGGCCGCTGCCAAGGCCGGCATGTTCGCCCGCGGTGAATTCGAGCTGGGCAAATCCAGCGCACTGACGGTCCCGCAGCAAGCGGTGGTGGTGCGCGACGGCTTCAGCTATGTGTTCCGGCTCAATGCCGACAGCCGGGTCAGCCAGGTCAAGGTGCAGCCGGGGCGTCGCATGACGGACCGGGTCGAAATCCTCCAGGGCCTGACGGTCGACACGCCGGTCGTGGTCAACGGCGCCGGCTTCCTCAACGACGGCGATCTGGTCAAGAACGTCGCCGCCGTCGCGACCCCACAATAAGGAAGCCGCGTGAACTTTTCCGCTCTCTCCATCAAGAACCCGATCCCGGCGATCATGCTGTTTGCCTTGCTGACGCTGGCCGGCTTGCTGTCGTTCCGCGGCAGCGCAGTGCAGGATTTCCCGGACATTGAACTGCCAATCGTGACCGTCACTGCGACGCTCGACGGCGCCGCCCCGGCCCAGCTCGAAACCGAGGTCGCACGCAAACTGGAGGATTCGGTCGCCACGCTGCAGGGCGTCAAGAATATCTATACCAGCGTGCTCGATGGCGCCGTGACGGTGACGGTCGAATTCATCCTCGAAAAGCCGATTGCCGAGGCAGTCAACGATGTGCGCGATGCGGTGGCGCGCGTGCGCGCCGACCTGCCCAGCGAGCTGCGCGATCCGAGCGTCACCAAGGCGTCCACCTCCGGCCGCGTGGTGCTGACCTTCGTTGCGGCCAGCGCGTCCAACGCGCAGGTCGACCAGCAGGAGCTGAGCTGGTTTGTTGACGACGCGGTCTCGAAGCGCCTGCTCAGCGTACCCGGCGTTGGCGCGATCAAGCGCGTCGGCGGTGTCACACGCGAAGTGCGGGTTGAACTGGATGCCGCAAAAATGGCGGCGCTGAATGTCGCCGCCGTCGATGTCTCGCGCCGGCTGCGACTGGTGCAGCAGGAAGCGCCGGGCGGGCGCGGTGATGTCAGCGGCGCCGAGCAGTCGGTGCGCACCATCGCCACGGTCAAGACCGCTGCCGAGCTGGCCACGCTGGATCTCCCGCTGGCAGACGGCCGCCATATCCGCCTCGACCAGGTGGCGCAGGTGCTCGATACGGTCTCCGAGCCGCGCGCACAAGCGACCCAGGACGGCAAGAGCGTGGTCGGCTTCGAGGTGTTCCGCACCAAGGGCGCCAGCGAACTCGATGTCGCCAGGGGCGCCCGTGCGGCGGTCGCCGAATTGCGCACCGCCCATCCGAACATCGTGCTCAAGCAGGTGATCGACAATGCCCATCCGGTCGAGGAAAACTTCGATGGCTCGATGGAATTGCTGTACGAAGGCGCACTGCTGGCGGTGCTGGTGGTGTGGTGGTTCCTGCGCGACTGGCGCGCCACGCTGGTGGCGGCGGCGGCGCTGCCGCTGTCGGTGATTCCTACCTTCCTCGGCCTGAAATATTTTGGCTACACGCTCAACACCGTGACGCTGCTGTCGCTGGCGCTGGTGGTCGGCGTGCTGGTCGACGATGCAATCGTTGAAATCGAAAACATTTCGCGCCATCTGCGCATGGGCAAGACGCCGATGCAGGCCGCGCTGGAAGCCGCCGATGAAATCGGCATGGCGGTCATCGCCACCACCTTCGCGCTGGTCGCGGTGTTCCTGCCGACCGCCTTCATGGCCGGCGTGCCGGGCCTGTTCTTCAAGCAGTTCGGCTGGACTGCGGTGCTGGCGATCATTGCGTCGCTGCTGGTGGCGCGTCTGCTCACGCCGATGATGGCGGCCTACCTGCTCAAGCCGACCACCGAGACCGAAAAGAAGGACGGCTGGATCATGCGCCATTACATGACGGCGATGCAGTGGTGCCTGCGCCATCGTGTCATCACCGGCATTGCCGCCGGCGTGTTCTTCATTGCCTCGATCGCGCTGGTGCCGTTGCTGCCGACCGGCTTCGTGCCGGCCGCCGATCGGGCCCAGACCCAGATCAATATCGAACTGCCGCCCGGCACCACGCTGGCGGAAACCGCCGCCGTGGCCGAGCGCACCCGCGTATTGGCGATGCAGGTCAAGGGCATTACCGGCATCTTCAGTTCGATTGGCGGCGGCTCCAGCGGCGATGCGTTTGCTCCCGGCGCGGCGGCCGAGGCGCGCAAGGCCGTGCTGACCCTGACCACGGTGCATCGCAACGATCGCAAGGAATCGATGGCGCAGATCGAGACGGCGTTGCGCAATCAAATTGCCGATATTCCCGGCGCGCGCTTTACGGTCGGCCCGCCCGACAGCGGCGTCAAGATGCAACTGGTGCTGCAAAGCGAAGATCCGGTCGCGCTGGCCGCCGCCGCGCAACGCGTGGTGCGAGAACTGCGCACGCTGCGCGGCATCGGCAACGTCAATTCGAGCGCCTCGCTGGTGCGTCCGGAAATCATCGTGCGACCGGATTCGGCGCGCGCCGCCGATCAGGGCGTGACGGCCGCCAGCATCGGCGAAACGGTGCGCGTGGCGACCGCCGGCGACTACGACACGACGCTGCCGAAACTGAATCTGTCGGAGCGCCAGGTGCCGATCCGGGTCAAGCTGCCTGACGCGGTGCGTGCCGATCTGGCCGCCATAGAACGTCTCACCGTGCCCGGCAAGAATGGTCCGGTGCTGCTCGGCACGGTCGCCACGATCACCATGGAAAGCGGTCCGGCGCAGATCGATCGCTTGAATCGCAAGCGCAATGTCACGCTGGATGTTGAACTTGGCAGCCGCGCGCTGGGTGAGCTCAACACCGAAGCGCGCGCGCTGCCGTCGATGATGACGCTGCCGCCGTCCGTGACGATTGCCGAACTCGGCGATGCGCAGGAAATGCAGTCCTTGTTTGCCAGCTTCGGCCTGGCCATGCTGATCGGCGTGCTGTGCATTTATGGCGTGCTGGTGCTGCTGTTCAAGGACTTCATGCAGCCGGTGACGATTCTGGCGGCGCTGCCGCTGTCGATCGGTGGCGCCATCGTGGCGCTGCTGATCACCGGTCGCGCGCTGTCGATGCCGTCGATGATCGGCCTGATCATGCTGATGGGAATCGTCACCAAGAATTCGATTTTGCTGGTCGACTACGCCATTCTGGCGCGCGAGGCCGGCATGAATCGTTTCGATGCGCTGGTCGATGCCTGCCACAAGCGCAGCCGGCCGATCATCATGACCACCATCGCCATGGGCGCCGGGATGATGCCGCTGGCGCTGGGATGGGGCGCCGATCCGAGCTTTCGCTCACCGATGGCGATTGCCGTCATTGGGGGATTGATCACGTCGACGCTGCTGAGCCTGCTGGTGGTGCCAGCGGTGTTCACGTACATCGATGACCTGGAGCATGCGCTGGGGAATCTGAAACGCCGGATCAAGCGCGAGAAGCCGGTGCTGCGCGACGCGGCGCCTTGACGTGGAAGCGGGCCGCCAGGCGGCCCGCAGGGGAATTCGAAACACAGAACGGAACCTGCCCGACAAAGGCGTCGGGCCGGACGCCCTTAACTGATCAGGCGCAGCGTAAACGGATAGCGATAGCCGGTGCCTTTGGAAGCAGCGATTGCGGCAAGCAGGCAAAAGATGATGTTGGCAACATACAAAATCGGGATCGCCAGAAAGCCGATCAGGATCACCGCGAGAATCCAGCACAGCACGTACCCGATCATGACCGTGAGTTGAAAATTCAACGCCTCGGCAGACTCCTTCGCGATGTACGCCGAACTGTCTTTCTTGATCAGCCAGATCACCAGCGCACCCAGGAAGCCGGTGAAAATCCCCAGCAGGTGCGCGAGCATCGCGAAATTGCAATCGTCTTTGGAAGGCGCGGTTTGCGTGATGTCGTCCATCGGTTCTCTTTCGTTGAATGAAGGTGGCGAAACACTAACATAAGCCGGCCTGCCAAAACCGGGCATCTCCACGCAATCTGCTTAAAGCGGGACTACGCGCTGGCCTTCTTGACCGCTGGCTTGCGCACGGCCGCCTTCTTTGGCGCGGCTTTCTTCGCCGCCGGCTTGGCGGCCGGTTTCGCGGCGACCTTCTTCACGGCGCTTTTCACTGTCGCCAGCTTGACGACTTTCTCGCCGCCGTCGACCACCTCATCGTCCTCGACCGCAGCCGCTTTGCCCTTGGCCGGTGCCTTGGCCTTGCGCGGCTCGAACTCGAAGCTGACCTTGCCGTCCTTGCCCTTGGCGAGGAACGCCTTGAACGGTCGGCGGGTGCGTTGCGACACGAAACCAGGCAACAAATCGGTTCTTCCTTCGTTGAGCAATTTCACCATCTGTTCGGGCAGGATTTCCTGCTGCAGAATGATGCGGCCACTGCGGAAGTCGCATTCCTTCGGCTTGGAGACGCTCTTTTCGCACACATAGGCCAGGCCCATCTCGAATACGCCATTGCCGCACTTCGGGCACGGACCGAGCGCGGTCTGGCCGGTGAAATCGACACCTTCGCCGTTCTCGCCTTCTTCGTCGTTCTGCCCGAAATCAAACTCCAGCTTGAAGTTCTTGATCTCTTCGTCGCGCGAAATTTTCAGGATCGCGGCAAACGGCCGGCCCATCTTCGAGCGGAAACCCTGCAGCGGACCGATGGTCCGGTTGGTCAGCAATTCCTCGACTTCGGGAATTTCAAACTGGCGACTGCCGGGCGTCTTGCTCATCGAAAATTCGCATTTGGTGCAGGCGAAGCGACGGTAGTTTTCCTTGACCACGCCGCCGCAATTCGGGCACGGCGTTTTCAGCGTCGCGTAATCACCGGGGATGGTGACATTGTCGTATTCCTTGGCGCGCTTGACGATGATCTGCGTCATCTGCGCGATCTCGCGCATGAATTCTTCGCGACTGATCTTGCCGCGTTCCATTTGCGACAGCTTGTATTCCCATTCGCCGGTCAGTTCCGGCGCAGTCAGTTCATTGACACCGAGTCCACGCAACAGCGTCATCAGCTGGAACGCCTTGGCCGTCGGGATCATTTCGCGGCCTTCGCGCAGCAGGTATTTCTCGTTGATCAGGCCCTCGATGGTGGCGGCCCGGGTGGCTGGCGTGCCGAGTCCCTTGCCGGCCATTGCGTCGCGCAGGTCTTCATCGTCGATCAGCTTGCCGGCGCCCTCCATGGCCGACAGCAAGGTCGCCTCGGTGTAGCGCGCCGGTGGCTTGGTAACCAGCCCGTTGGCGCTGATGGTGTCGGTCTGGACCTTCTCGCCCTTGGCAACCGGCACCAGCGTGCCGTCGCCGTCGGCGGCTTTCGGATCAACCACATCCTTGCCATACACGGCCAGCCAACCCGGGTTGGTCATGACCTTGCCCTCGGTCTTGAACTGATGACCGGAGACTTCCGTGAAGCGGGTGGTGACCTGGAATTCGGCAGCGGGAAAGAAGATTGCAAGAAACCGGCGCGTGACCAGGTCGTACAGCTTCTGCTCCGGCTCCGACAGATTCTTCGGCGCCTGGGTGGTTGGAATGATGGCGAAGTGATCGCTGATCTTGGTGTTGTCGAAGATGCGCTTGTTCGGCTTGACCCAGTTACCGTTGAGGATCTGCGCGGCGAACTGGTAATAGTTATTGTTTTCGGCGACCGTCTCCAGCGTTTCCTTGACGGTGCTGATGTAGTCCTCGGGCAAATGACGCGAGTCGGTTCGCGGATAAGTCAGCACCTTGTGCTTCTCGTACAGCGCTTGCGCCAGGCCGAGGGTGTTCTTGGCCGAAAAGCCGAAACGCGCATTGGCTTCGCGCTGCAGGCTGGTCAAGTCGAACAGGCCCGGTGCCATCGAGGTGGTCGGTTTCGACTCTTCGGTGACCGTGCCCTGTTTGGTGCGGCAGGCGGCCACGATGGATTCGGCCGCCGCCTTGCTCCACAACCGCTCGGCGCGTTTTTCAGGATCGGTTTCGTCCTTCTTGAATTTGGTGTCCAGCCAGCGGCCCTCGTAGATGCCGGCGGCGCAGACGAAATCGGCGCGCACTTCCCAGAAATCGCGGGCGACGAATTTCTTGATCTTCTCTTCGCGCTCTACCACGATCGACAGCGTTGGGGTTTGCACCCGGCCAACGGTGGTCAGATAGAAGCCGCCCTCTTTCGAATTGAACGCGGTCATGGCGCGTGTGCCATTGATGCCGATCAGCCAGTCGGCTTCGCTGCGGCAGCGCGCGGCGTCGGCCAGCGGCAGCATGTCGGCATCGTCACGCAGATTGGTGAAGGCTTCGCGGATCGCGCCCGGCGTCATCGACTGCAACCACAACCGCTTGATCGGCTGCTTGGCCTTGGCGTTTTGCGCGATCAACCGAAAAATCAATTCGCCTTCGCGCCCGGCATCGCAGGCGTTGATCAGTGCCGTCACATCCTTGCGCTTGATCAACCGGTTCAGGACTTTCAAACGTGCTTCGGTCTTGGCAATCGGGTTCAGCGCGAAGTACGGCGGGATCATCGGCAAATGCGCGAAGCTCCATTTGCCGCGCTTGATATCGAATTCTTCCGGCACCGCGATTTCGAGCAAATGTCCGACTGCGGAGGACAGCACGTACTGGTCGGATTCAAAATACTCATCGTGCTTGGTGAAGCCGCCCAGCGTCTTGGCGATGTCATTCGCGACAGAAGGCTTCTCGGCGATGATGAGGGTTTTAGTCATGGAGTTGGTCTCGAAAAAGGCACGGCCGCCACGTGGCGGAAAGCGTCATTGTGCGCATCATACAGCCCGCGCCAGCAATGTTGCACAGAGTCCATCCCAACCAGAGCAGGACGACAGGCGAGTCATGATAAGCGCGTTATCGGGAAGGCCGCAAGGCGAGCGATGGCAATCGGGGATTTGACCACACTGTGGCGGTGGTGGCCGGATTAGTGCAACAAGCGCGGTTCCGGGTCATCGTCGTCCAGAAAGAGCTCATCAAACATCAGCCCATCTGGCTCCTTGCCCTGGCTCCACAGCACCATGAGGACGATGACCTTCAGCTTGTCGAGCGAGATCAGGGTATCGGAGACAGCCAGTGCACGCTCGATGACAATTTCACGCTGGACCGGATCAAGCAGCTTGGCAGCTTCCAGAAACTGAATGAAACCAACGGCTGCGGTGCCAAGTGCATCCATCTCTTGCTGGACATAGATGCGCACGCCAAAGGAAAACGCCGCTTGCTGCGGATATTGGTCGAACAGGTTGCCGGCAGTCTGGGTCAGGTCGGTCAGCCAGTCGAGGGCGCGGGAAATTTCTTCGTCGTCAAAACCGACCGCCGACAGTTTCTTTACCAGGGCGGCCGACGGAGGACAGGCATCGGGGCGGTAGTAGGTTTCGTAGAGGTATACAAGGACGTCAAACATGGCTGTACTGTAGCGTTAGAATCGCGCCGGCACAAGTAGCGTGCGTCGACGGCGCGGAAGGCCCTCCGATGGCAATGCAACAGATGGCAGCTGCGACATGGCGGCGCGGCAATACCATCGCCTAGCCCAGCCGCCGATAGGCGCCGCCGGGAAGCACTTCGAGCAATCCCTGCAGCTCGAGTTCCAGCAACTGCGTCGCCAAAGCGGCGGCGTCAAGTCCGCTGAGCGCGGCCAGCGTATCGCCATCGACCGGATCGAACCCGAGCAGGTCATACAGGACGCTGTGGCAAGGCTGCGCCAGCACAACGGGCATGGATGCGGAGGGGGTGTTGCGCTCGCCGACGCTGATCTCTTCCAGAATATCCTGCGCAGATTCGACCAGCTTGGCGCCTTGCTTGATCAACACATGGCAACCTTTCGACAACGGAGAATGGATCGATCCGGGTATCGCGAACACATCGCGCCCCTGATCGGCGGCAACCCGAGCGGTTATCAGCGAGCCCGACTTTTCGGCGGCTTCAACCACCAGCACACCGCAGGCCAGGCCACTGATGAGTCGATTGCGGCGCGGGAAATTGGCTGCGACAGCGGGCGTGCCGAGCGCATATTCGCTGACAATGCAGCCCTCGCTGGCAATGCGATGCGCCAGAGCACGATTGCGCGCCGGGTAGACGATATCCTGACCGGTGCCGATGACGGCGATGGTGGCGCCGCTGCCGACATGGCGCAGGGCGCCCACGTGCGCAGCAGCGTCAATCCCGAGCGCCATCCCGGACACAACGGTCAGCCCGGCCTGGCTCAATGCCTCGGCAAACGTTTCGGCGTTGGTGATTCCCTGCACGGTCGCATTGCGGCTGCCGACCACGCCTACGCAGCGTTGCCGCAGCAAGTCGAGACGCCCCTTGGCATACAGCAGGATCGGTGGGTCGGGAATCGTCAGCAACGCTGGCGGGTAACGCGGGTCGGCCAGGGTAAGCACATGATTGCCGGGCTGCCGACACCAGTCCAGCGTGCGCGCGATCAGGTTGTGGAGGCCGGACGAAACCGGCCGGGTCAGTTCGCGCGCGATGGCCGTCCCGACCACCGCGGCCAGGGCCGCAGCACTGGCCGAAAAAACAGCGGCCGGCAATCCGAAGCCGGCCAACAGGTGTTGCGCGGTGATCGCGCCGATGCCATGCGTTTGCGTCAGCCGAATCCACTGCGCCAGATCAAGTTCATCGTTCGGGGCGGTGGCGGCGGCTGACAACGAGCGGTTACTCCGGTGATTTGGCCACGTCGCCTACCTGCACGGAATCGGTGACCTGCATGATCAGGCCGTACGAGATATTGTGAAAGACGCGGAATATGAACAAGGTGCCATATTCCATGTCCGGCAGCTTCACGGATTCCTTCCTGCCCTCGGTTTTATCGATGATTGTCTCGCCCAAGCGGTATAACTGCAACACTGTGCCGATATCAATGCCCTCATCGGCGCCGCGGTTGATGGTCACGATCTGGTTTTGTCCGGCATTGGCCACCCCGCCATAAATCGAGACGATGCGCGCATCGGTTGGCTGTTCCGGCGGATGCGGTACGTAATTCATGATGGGGCTCGGCGGCACCGGCATCAGGCGATCGCCGACACCCATTTCCTCCTTCGCCGCCAGCACCGTGAACACGTGCGCGCCGGAGCCGTCGGTTTCGTCCGCCTTGACCAGCTTGACGCTGCCAAGGAACGCGGCCTCATAGCCAATGATTTTCTTGGTTTCGGGATCTTTCAGCGGCAGGCCCGGGCGGAATACCTGGAACGAGGTATCGTCGCCCAGGTCCCCGCGCACATAGGCCTTGTCGTTCCTGCCGAGGAACACATGGCCCTCCTGCGTCGCAACAATACGTGGCGCGCCGGCCAGATCGCCTTCCTCAATGATCAGCGGTTGCGACAGGAACGGCTCAATCACGCTCGATGGAATCGCGGGAATGGCCTCTCGTCCGAGGCCTTCCATGCGGACCTGCGGCGACAGACGTGCGGTTCCGTTGCCGCCGGCACCCGCCTGATTTCCCAGGCGCAAGCGGCCATTGACCCGATCGAAATACACCACCTGTCCCGGATAAATCCAGTGCGGATTGCGAATCTGTTCGCGGTTCATGTCCCACACCTGGGGCCAGCACCATGGATGCTGCAGGAATTTACCGGAGATGCCCCACAAGGTATCGCCTGTCACGACAACATGGCTGTCTGGTGCATTGGCAAGAAACGCACAAGTGGCGCGCGCAGCCTGCGCGCTGGAGGCAGTGAAGGCCAGTGAGGCGGTGGCAAATGCGAAGCAGACGGCGGCTGTGCTAAACTTTTTCATAATTGGTCCGGTGGGTACAGCGAATATTCTGAGTGTTTTTCGCCACAACATGTTGCCCGCAGAATACAAAATGCGTGTCAAAACTTGCCAAAGTGAATCAAAGTTTGCCCATAAATCCTTGAACTAGCAAGAGAAACCACGTTCATCCTCGATCGCCTTGTTGCGCAAAAGCCGTATGTCATTACTAAATATCTTGCGTTATCCCGATCCGCGATTGCACAAAATCGCCAAGCCCGTCACTGCGTTCGACGTCCGTCTGAAGCAATTGGTCGACGACATGGCGGAGACCATGTACGAAGCCCCCGGCGTTGGCCTGGCCGCGTCGCAAGTCGACGTGCATGAGCAACTGGTGGTTATCGACATCTCGGATTCGAAGTCCGACCTGCGCGTCTTCATCAATCCGGCGATCGTCTGGGCCAGTGACGAACAGCAGATTTATGACGAAGGTTGTCTGTCGGTACCCGGCGTGTATGACGGCGTGCTGCGCCACGCCAGCGTCAAGGTACGCGCGCTCGACATCAACGGCAAAGCTTTCGAAACCACCGCCGAGGGCTTGCTGGCCGTATGCATCCAGCATGAGATGGATCATTTGAAAGGCAAAGTATTTGTTGAATATCTATCGCCGCTCAAGCGCAATCGCATCAAGGCGCGAATGCTCAAGGAAGAACGCGAAAATAACCGCGAGAAAAAACGCAGCGGCGCGCGCTGACGCCCCGCTCCCGCAGTGGTTGACTGCTGCGACACTGTCGGACCATCCATGAAAATCATCTTTGCCGGCACGCCGGAATTCGCCGCTGTGGCAATCCGGGCCTTGCATGCGGCCGGTTTCGAGATCCCGCTGGCGCTGACCCAACCGGATCGCCCGGCCGGGCGCGGCATGAAATTGCATGCCTCTGCAGTCAAGCTATTCGCGCTGGAACACGGCATTCCCGTGGCCCAGCCCGTTTCGCTGCGGCTCGACGGCAAATACCCGGACGCGGCCCGCGCCGCCCACGACTTGCTGGCGCAGACGCCCCATGATGTCATGGTGGTGGCGGCCTACGGCCTGATCCTGCCGGAATCCATCCTTGCCATACCCAGGCTGGGTTGCCTGAACATCCATGCGTCGCTGTTGCCGCGCTGGCGCGGTGCGGCGCCGATCCACCGCGCCATCGAAGCGGGCGACACCGACACCGGCATCACCATCATGCAGATGGACAAGGGCCTCGACACCGGCGCCATGTTGCACATGGCGCACCTGCCGATTCTCCCCGATGACACCACTGGCATTCTGCACGATCGCCTTGCCGCGCTTGGCGGACGGATGATTGTCGAGGTGCTGCACCAATTCGAGCAAGGCGCCCAGCATGCCACTGCCCAACCGGAATCGGGCATGACCTACGCGGCGAAAATCAGCAAGGAAGAAGCCACGCTGGATTTCTCGCAACCGGCCGAGCTGCTGGCGCGGAAAATCCGCGCGTTTGATCCCGCGCCGGCCGCGTGCACCGTCATTGATGGCATGCCGGTCAAGATCTGGCGCGCCGACGTTGTCGAGCGCAGCGCCGCGGCAGGGGCAGGCCAGATCCTGGCGGCCGACAGCGAAAGCGGACTTGTCATCGCCTGCGGCAGCGGCGCACTGCGGATCACCGAATTACAGAAATCTGGCGGCAAGCGCCTGCCGGCCAGCGAATTTTTGAAGGGCTTTCCGATCGCCGTTGCCAGCGCAACCCGCGCCAGCACTTGATATTCACAAATGAGATAACTCATATGCCAAATAAGAATTGGCGTTATAGCTGTGCAACTCCTACACTTTGCCTGTCTCCTCCATGTCTCCTCCTTTTGATATGGATTTCAGCCCGCTATCAGAGCGGGCTTTTTTTTGTCTGTCGCTGGCGCAGTCCGGCGCCAGGCCCTTTGACGTATAATTTCCACGCGCCGATTTGATCGACCAAGTCAAACCCAGCTTGCGGGCGCCGGGGTTCCAGTCCCACTATAAATTCCGCTAAATCGGACCAGAAGAAACCCGGCTCCGCTTTTGCAAGCCGGGTTTTTGCGTTTTTATTGCATTTTCTGCATGCTTTTTAATCCCCTGACTTCGAGCACAACACCATGCATCGTCCTGCCCCGACCCATACCGAAACCGTCCTGCGTGACCTGCTGTCGCGCCGCATTCTGATTCTCGACGGCGCGATGGGCACCATGATCCAGCAATACCACCTGAGCGAGGCCGATTATCGCGGCCCCCGTTTCGCCGATTTCCAGGGGCCCGGTCGTGAGCTGTTCGTCAAGGGCAACAACGAATTGCTGACCCTGACGCAACCCGCGATCATCAGCGAAATTCATGAACAGTATCTGGCCGCCGGCGCCGACCTGATCGAAACCAACACGTTCGGCGCGACTACGGTGGCGCAGGACGACTATCACATGGCGCATCTGGCTTACGAGATGAACGTCAACGCCGCCAGACTGGCGCGTGCCGCCTGCGACAAATATTCCACCCCGGACAAACCGCGCTTCGTCGCGGGCGCGCTGGGGCCGACCCCGAAAACCGCCTCCATTTCGCCCGACGTCAACGACCCGGCGGCGCGCAACATCACCTTCGACCTGCTGGTTGCCGCGTATCTGGAGCAAACCCGCGCGCTGGTCGAGGGCGGCGCCGACGTGCTGCTGGTCGAAACGATTTTCGATACGCTCAATTGCAAGGCCGCGCTGTTTGCCATCGACACGTATTTTGAAGAATCCGGCAAGCGCCTGCCGATCATGATTTCAGGCACCGTCACCGACGCTTCCGGACGCATTCTGTCCGGCCAGACCGTGCCCGCATTCTGGGCCTCGGTGCGCCACGCGCAACCGCTGACGATTGGCCTGAACTGCGCACTCGGCGCGGCGCTGATGCGTCCATATGCGGAGGAGCTGTCGAAGATCGCCGACACCTTTGTCTGCATCTATCCGAATGCCGGCCTGCCCAACCCGATGAGCGACACCGGCTTTGACGAGACCCCCGAAGTGACTTCGTCGCTGCTGCAGGATTTCGCTGAAAGCGGCTTCGTCAATATCGCCGGAGGTTGCTGCGGCACCACGCCGGACCACATTCGCGCGATTGCCGAGACCGTCGCCAACATCGCGCCGCGCAAGGTGCCGGCGGCCGACAGCACGATGCGGCTGTCCGGACTGGAGCCGTTCGTCATCGACGACGACGCGCTGTTCGTCAACGTCGGCGAACGCACCAACGTCACCGGCTCGAAGGCGTTCGCGCGCCTGATCCTCAACGAACAGTACGACGAAGCGCTCGCGGTAGCACGCCAACAGGTCGAGAATGGCGCGCAGATCATCGACATCAACATGGATGAAGCGATGCTCGATTCGATGGCGGCGATGACGCGCTTTCTGAATCTGATCGCGTCCGAGCCCGACATTGCCCGCGTGCCGATCATGATCGACTCGTCGAAATGGTCGGTGATCGAAGCCGGCCTGAAATGCGTGCAGGGCAAGGCCGTGGTCAATTCGATTTCAATGAAGGAAGGTGAAGCCGAATTCCTGCGCCAGGCGCGCCTGTGCCGGCGTTATGGCGCGGCAGTGATCGTGATGGCGTTCGACGAAAAGGGCCAGGCCGACACCTTCGCGCGCAAGACCGAGATCTGCCAGCGCGCCTACAACCTGCTGGTGAGCAAAGTCGGCTTTCCGCCGGAAGACATCATCTTCGATCCGAACATTTTTGCGATTGCCACCGGCATCGAGGAGCACAACAATTACGCGGTCGATTTCATCGACGCCACGCGCTGGATTCGCGCCAATCTGCCGCACGCCAAAATCAGTGGCGGGGTGTCGAACGTCAGCTTCAGCTTCCGCGGCAACGATCCGGCGCGCGAAGCGATTCACACGGTGTTCCTGTATCACGCGATCCAGGCCGGCATGACGATGGGCATCGTCAATGCGGGCATGGTCGGGGTGTATAGCGAACTGGCACCGGAACTGCGCGAGCGCGCCGAAGATGTCGTGCTCAATCGCCGCGACGACGCCACCGAACGCATGATCGAGATCGCCGGCACGCTGAAAGCCGGCGGCAAGAAGGAAGAACAGAACCTGGAATGGCGCAGCGGCTCGGTGCAGAAGCGTCTGGCGCATGCGCTGGTGCACGGCATCACGCAGTGGATCGTCGAAGACACCGAAGAGGCCCGCCAGGAGTTGCTGGCAAATGGCGGCCGTCCGATTCATGTGATCGAAGGGCCGCTGATGGATGGCATGAACATCGTCGGCGACCTGTTCGGACAAGGCAAGATGTTCCTGCCGCAGGTGGTCAAGTCGGCGCGGGTGATGAAGCAGGCAGTGGCCCATCTGATCCCGTTCATCGAAATCGAAAAGCTGCTGGAAGAGCAGAAGACCGGCATCGCCGCCAAGCCCAAGGGCAAGATCGTCATCGCCACGGTCAAGGGCGACGTGCATGACATCGGCAAGAATATCGTCTCGGTGGTCCTGCAATGCAATAACTTCGAAGTGGTGAACATGGGCGTGATGGTGCCGTGTTCCGAAATCCTGGCGCGTGCCAAGGCCGAGAACGCCGACATCATCGGACTGTCCGGATTGATCACGCCGTCGCTCGAAGAAATGGCCTACGTCGCAAAGGAGATGCAGCGCGATCCGTATTTCCGGATGCTGAAAATTCCGCTGCTCATCGGCGGCGCCACCACCTCGCGCGCCCACACCGCCGTCAAGATCGCCCACAACTACGATGGTCCGGTGGTGTACGTGCCGGACGCGTCGCGCTCGGTCTCGGTGGCGCAGTCGCTGCTCACGCCGGAACAGCGCGAGCAATACATCGCCGACATCTCGACCGACTATGAACGCATTCGTGACCAGCATGCCAACCGCAAGGCGGTGCCCATGCTGTCGCTCGCCCAGGCGCGCGCCAACAAGATGCAGCTGGGATTTGCCGGCGTCGATGCGCCGGTCAAGCCGAAGTTCATCGGCCGGCGGGTGTTCAAGAATGTCGATCTGGCGTCGCTGGCGCAGTACATCGACTGGGGTCCGTTCTTCCAGACCTGGGACCTGGCCGGACCGTATCCGGCCATCCTCACCGACGAGGTGGTCGGGGAAGCCGCCAGCAAGGTATTTGCCGATGGTCAGGCGCTGCTGAAAAAAGTCATCGACGGTCGCTGGCTGACCGCCAATGGGGTGGTGGTGCTACTGCCTGCCAACAGCATCAACGACGACGACATTGAAATCTATACCGACGAAACCCGCACCGAAGTGGCGTTCACGTATTACGGCCTGCGCCAGCAAACCGTCAAGCCGGTCATCGACGGCGTGGCGCGGCCGAATCAGTGCCTGGCCGACTTCATCGCACCGAAGTCGTCCGGCATTGCCGACTACATCGGCATGTTTGCCGTCACTGCCGGCATCGGCATCGAGAAGTACGAGCAGCGCTTTGAAGCCGCCCATGACGACTATTCATCGATCATGCTCAAGTCGCTGGCCGACCGCCTGGCCGAAGCCTTCGCCGAGCAGTTGCATGAGCGCGTGCGGCGCGACTTGTGGGGCACCTCGCCGGACGAAACGCTCGGCCTGGATGCGCAACTGAAAGAGGAATATCTCGGCATCCGTCCCGCGCCCGGCTATCCGGCCTGTCCGGAACACACGGTCAAGGCGGACATGTTCGAGGTGCTGCAATGCGCCGACATCGGCATGCAGCTGACTGAATCGTTTGCGATGTTTCCGGGCGCCTCGGTGGCCGGCTTTTACTTCGGCCACAAACAATCGAAGTATTTCGGCGTCGGCAAGATCGGCGACGATCAGGTGGCCGACATGGCGGCCCGGCGCGGTGTCGCACGCGACGATCTGGATCGCTGGCTGGCGCCAAATCTCGCATGAACGCGGTCCCGCCAACAGTCGGCAAACGCGACCTGTTCGTTTGCTTCCTGCTGATGGGACTGACCAGTTTTGGCGGGGTGCTACCGTTTGCACGGCGCATGCTGGTCGAACGACGGGGCTGGTTGTCGAGCGCACAGTTCACTGAACTGCTGGCGCTTGGCCAGTTGCTGCCGGGACCGAACGTGGTCAACCTGACCATCATGGTGGGCAGGCGCTTTCACGGCTGGCAAGGTGCGCTGCTGGCATTCGGCGGCTTGATGCTGGCGCCGCTCGTCATCATCCTGTTGCTGGCTACCCTGTACGACCAGTTCGGCCAGATCGAAGCAGTGCGGCGCGCCATTGGCGGCACCGCCGCTGCCACCGCCGGGCTGGTGGTGGCGATGGGGTTGTCGATGCTGCGCAGGCAGCCGCGCAGCGTGCGCCTGATGATCGTCACGCTGGCCGCATTTGTCGCCTCCGGCCCGCTCGGCCTGCCGCTGTTGCAGGTGCTGGCGGTGCTGGTGCCAACGGCAGTGCTGCTGGCGTGGAGCGAGCGGCGATGAACCATTCGCCGACGCTGACCGATATCGGCCTGTACTTCCTTGGGATGTCGCTGATCGCCATCGGCGGCGCCAATGTCGTGATTCCGGACATGCACCGCCAGATGGTCGAGCTGACTGGCTGGATGAGCACGACCGAATTCGTATCGCTGGCCGCGCTGGCGCAGGCCGCCCCCGGCCCGAATGTGTTGATCGTCACGCTGCTGGGCTGGAAGCTGGGCGGCCTGGCCGGCGCCATGCTTGCGACGCTCGCGATGTGCCTGCCATCCGGATTGCTCACCTATTTCTTTGGTGGTTTCTGGCAGCGCCACGACGAAGCGCGCTGGCGCGTGATCGTCAGTGCCGGACTGGCCGCGCTGACGGTCGGCCTGATTCTCGCCAGCGGTTATGTGCTCACGCGCAGTGCCGATCACAATTGGGCGGCTGGTGCGATTACCGCACTGACTGTGGTGTTGATGTTGACGACGCGCACGCATCCGCTGCTGTTGCTGGCGATTGCGGCGGCGCTTGGCTATGTGGGCGTGCTCTGACTGATAAACTGGCCGCACTGCCAATTTGTCCGGAGCCGTTCAGATGATCAAACGTTCGCTTGCTGCAGTCCTGCTGCTGTTCATTGCGGTGATCGCGATCAACACCTGGCGCCAAGGCTCGCAGCAATTGCAGGTCGCGGCACTGGCGCCGCTGCCGCTGGACCTGGAAAACGTCTCGCAGCATCTGGCCGGCGCACTGCGTTTCCGTACCATTTCCAGTGCCACCGACGCGAATCTGAACGCCGCCGAATTCGCCAAACTGCATGTCTATTTGCAGCGCAATTACCCACACGTACACGCCGCGCTGAGCCGCGAAGTGATCGGCAAAAGCAGCCTGCTCTACAAGTGGCAAGGCAGCGATCCGAACGCCAGGCCGCTGCTGTTGATGGCGCATCAGGATGTGGTGCCGATTGCGCCCGGCACCGAGGCCAACTGGCAGCACCCGCCGTTCGATGGCGTGGTCGACGGCGACTTCATCTGGGGCCGTGGCGCATGGGATGACAAGGGCAATCTGATCGCCATGTTCGAGGCGCTGGAACGACTGGCCGCCGATGGCTTCAAGCCGCGCCAGACCATCTATCTGGCCTCCGGCGCCGATGAAGAAAGCGGCGGCAAGCGCGGGGCCGGCGCGATCGCCGCGCTGTTGCAGCAGCGCGGCGTCAAGCTGGCGTATGTGCTGGATGAAGGCCTGATCATTACCGAAGGCGTTCTCAAGGGACTGACAAAACCGCTGGCACTGATCGGCATCGCCGAAAAGGGCTACGCCACCGTGCTGCTGAGCATGCAGGGTCCGCCGGGACATTCGTCGATGCCGCCGCCAACCACCCTGATCGGCAGCATGAGCGCCGCGCTGGTGCGGGTCGAGGCCGCGCCTTACCCGGCCCGCGTGAGCGGCGCCGCGCGCGCCATGCTCGGCACGCTGGCGCCGGAGATGTCCGGCCTGAATCGCGTGCTGCTGTCGAATTTGTGGTTGACGCGCGAACTGGTGGCGCACGAATTGCAAAAGACACCCAGCGCCAATGCGATGCTGCGCACCACCACTGCGCTGACGATTATTCATGCCGGTGACAAGGACAATGTGCTGCCCGGTTCGGTCGAAGCAGCCGTCAATTTCCGCCTGATGCCGGGCGACACCGAGAGTGGCGTGCTGGCGCGCATGCGCAGCCTGATTGCCAATGACGCGATCAAGCTCACGCCGGCCGCCGGCAACACGCCACCATCGCGCATCGCCGATGCCGGCTCGGCCGAGTATCAAACCATCAATCGCACCGTGCGCGAACTGTTCCCCGATACCATCGTCGCGCCCGGCCTGATGATCGGCGCGACCGACGCGCGCTACTTCGAGGCGCTGGCCGACAATGTGTACCGCTTTTCGCCGGTGCATGCCCTGCCGGAGGATCTGGCGCGATTTCACGGCACCAACGAGCGCATTTCAGTGAAGAATTTTGCCGACCTGATTCGCTTCTATCACCGTCTGCTGACGCACGCGGGCTGACCGGCTGGCCGCGTACAATGATCCGATGGATATCTCGTTGAACGAACTTGAGCAGGCGATCAATTTCTGGCGCGGGCTGCGGCCGTCGACCGGCGAAGAGCGTGCGCTGTCGCCGGAAGTCAATGCACTGGCGAATGTGTATGCCATGATGATTTTTCAGCAGCAACGCAGCGTGCCGCTGGCATCGCTGGACAGCCCGTGTCAGCAGCTCATCGCCCAGTGGCGCGAGCGCGCCGCAGCACTCGGCTGATCCCGCTACGCCGCCAGATGGCGCGCCTGCCGTTGCGGCAACGCGCTGTCGCCCTTGGCCGTCACCGTGCGCCGTGGCAAGTTGACCTTGCCGGCATAATCGCTCGCCACCAACGCCTGCGCCGTGTCAGTCGCCACGCCGCGCTCGGCCAGCCATTGCGCCACCAGCACCGCCAACCGTTCCAGCGCAATCCGGTGGGTGGCATCGGTGCGGGCATAGATCCAGTCTGACAACAGCATGAAATTCGCGAACGGCGACTCGCCCAGGATCGTCGGCAGGCTGTTGGCGAACCGACCCGAGTTGGCGACCATGTCCCAGAAACGGGCGAAGCGCACCAGCCGCTGCATGTCGGCAAACCCGATGCGATCGGTTGCCAGGATGGTGTACGGCGGCGCCGGATCGAAAATCAATCCGAATGCTTCGGTGTGCCGGATAATCGGCGTGCCACGCAAGCGCTTGAGGATGCCGAACTGGATTTCATGCGGCTTGAGTGCAACCAGGCGGTCGAAGCCGCGTGCAAAACTGGCGATGTCTTCACCCGGCAGGCCGGCAATCAGATCGACGTGCAAATGCGCATTTGAGTTGGCGATCAGCCAGCGGATGTTTTCGGCCGCCTTGTCGTTGTCCTGCTTGCGACTGACCAGCGCCTGCACGTCCGGATTGAAACTCTGGATGCCGATCTCGAACTGCAGCGCGCCGGGCGGGAATTGCATGATGCCGGCCTTGAGCGCATCGGGCAGGTGATCCGGTACCACTTCGAAATGCGCATAGACCGGATCGTCCGGCGCCGCCGCCAGCTTGTCGAGGAAGAACTGCATGATCTTCAGGCTCGACTTGATGTTCAGATTGAAGGTGCGGTCGACGAACTTGAACAACCGTGCGCCGCGCGCATGCAGGCGCTCCAGCTCGGCCAGAAAGCCGTCCAGCGCAAATGGCCAGGCGGTCTTGTCGAGTGCCGACAGACAGAATTCACACTTGAATGGACAGCCGCGCGAGGCTTCGACATACAGCGTGCGGTGCGCGATGTCTTCGTCGGAGTACAGGTCGTACGGCAGCGCGATGTCGGCCAGCGGCGGTTGCACGCCGGCGTGCACTTTCATCAGCGGCTGCGGGCCGTCGATGATCTGGCGACACAGCGCCGGGAAGGTGACGTCGCCCCAGCCGGTGACCAGATAATCGGCCAGCTGCACGATCGGTTGTTCAGCCGACTCGTACGACACTTCCGGTCCACCGAGCACGATCCTGACCTGCGGCGCGAGGCGCTTGAGCAGTGCCACCACCCGCGTGGTTTCCTCGACGTTCCAGATGTACACCCCAAAGCCGATGATGCGCGGGTTGCATGCCAACAGTTTTTCGACGATGTCGGTGGTGCGGGTGCCAATGACGAACTCGCGCAATTGCGTCTGGTCCTTCAGCGTGCCCATGTTGGCCAGCAGATAGCGCAGACCGAGCGAGGCATGCGCATAGCGGGCGTTGAGGGTGGCGAGGACGATGGTCATGGGAGCGGCTTTGCAGAAGGCGTGAACGAGTAGCGCATTTTACGCCGTCATGCGCCCGTGACGGTTCAGCCCGCCAGCTCCTTCTCCTGCAACGCGCGCCACATCACCTTGCCGGTGGCCGACTTCGGCAACGCGGCGACGAACTCGACCAGCTTGGGCACCTTGTACGCCGCCATGTGTTCGTGCGCCCATTGCATGATCGCATCGGCGCTGATCGTGCTGTCGGGCTTGCGCACCACCACGGCCTTCACGGTCTCGCCGCGATAGGCATCGCGCGCGGCAATGATGCAGCACTCGGCAATGTCGGGGTGGCGGTACATCATCGACTCGATCTCGGCGGGCCAGACCTTGAAGCCGCTGGCATTGATCATGCGCTTGAGGCGGTCGGTGAAAAAGAAGAAGCCCTCCGGGTCGCGATAGCCAAGGTCGCCCGTGCGCAGGAAGCGCTTGCCGTCGATCTCGACAAACGACTCGGCGGTCTTTTGCGGATCGTTCCAGTAACCCTGCATCACCTGCGGACCGTGGATGATGATTTCACCGACCTCGCCCTGCGCCATCTCGGTCAGCGTGACCGGATCGACGATGCGCGAATCGACATTGAAGATTGGAATCCCGAGGCATTGCTGCTTGGCGCGTTGCGGCGGGTTGGCGTGGGTGGTGGCCATTGTCTCGGACAAGCCATAGCCTTCCATATAGGTCAATCCGGTCAGCTCCAGCAATTTTTGCGCAATCGCCGCCGGCATCGCCGCGCCGCCACCGGAGATCCGGCGCAACCCCGACAGGTCGTACTCGGCCAGGCGCGGATTCGACAGCAGGTCGATGACCATGGTCGGGATGTTGGTCCAGATCGTGACCTGGTAGCGCGTGATCAGCTGGCCGGCAACGTCACGATCCCAGCGCGGCAGAATCACCATCGTGCTGCCGCCGGCGATCACGGCATTCATGCAGATTTCCATGCCGGTGACGTGAAAGAACGGCAGCACTGCCAGCGTCACCTGGTCCGGCACCGCGGCCACCGACCATTGCGGCGTGGCGATGGCCACGAACATCACGGAGCGATGGGTGTGGACACAGCCCTTCGGTTTGCCGGTGGTGCCGGAGGTGTAGGGCATGCAGGCGATGTCGTCGGACTGCGCAAGATGCTCGGTGAGCAGTCCCGGCGCTGCCTTTGCCGCGCTCCAGAGGGTGACACCCGGGGCTTGCGGCACCGCAACCGGCGCGCTGATGATGTCCGGCACACGCAGGTCGGTCGCGGCAGTCAGATAATCGGAATAGGTCGCGACGATTGCCTGCGTCAGGCAACTGGTGCCGATGAGCGGCAAGGTCCGCTCCAGGATTTCTTGCGATACCAGCGCCAGCCTGGCGCCGCTGTCATCGACATAATGGCGCAGCTCATCGGTGAGCAGCATCGGATTGACCGGCACCACGATCGCATCGACGCGCAGGATCGCGTAATAGGCGATCACCCATTGCGGGCAATTTTGCATGTTGAGCAGAATGCGGTCGCCGCGCTGCACGCCGCAGTTGTGCTGCAAATGCGCCGCCAGCGTTAGCACTTCGTCATGCAACTCGCGATACGTCAGCTTCGCGTCGTAGAAAATGATCGCCGTCTGGTCGGGGTAGCGCAGGGCGCTGATGAGCAGGTTGACATAAACACTGGTGGCAGGAACCGTCAGCTGGGTGGGCAGGCCCTCGGGCCAGTGCGCGTAGTGGGTGGTATTCATGGTTGATCGCCTGTTTTTGTTGTCGGGTCGATGGGGATTGCCTTGTCTCATCTCGATTATAGGGGGCATCGGCACATGGCGGCGTGGCGCGGCAAATGTTGCCATGGTGCGCTGCACAATTAGTGCTTGACATCGTCTTTTTGAGGCGTAGAATTGCGTTTGTTGCGGTGCACCATATGTCGAATCCCTGCTACCGCCGACCGTTCCGATGCGATAACTAACCCAAGGAGATCCACATGTTTTCATTTCAAGACCAATTCTCGGCTGCCACCAAAGCCAATTTCGAAGCCCAGCTTGCCCTGATCACGTCGCTGACCAGCAAAGCTTTCGAAAGCGTTGAAAAGCTCGTCGAACTGAACCTGACTGCTGTCAAAAGCTCGCTCGAAGAAAGCACCAGCAACGCCAAGCAATTGCTGACCGTTAAAGACCCACAGGAATTCATGGCCCTGTCGGCTGCACAAGCCAAGCCGAATGCAGAAAAAGCGCTGGCCTATGGCCGTCATGTCGCTGACATCGCATCGAGTGCCCAAGCCGAATTCACCCGTGCTGCCGAAGCCCAGATCGCTGAGACCAGCCGCAAGGTATCGACGCTGGTCGACGACGTGACCAAGAACGCACCTGCCGGTTCGGAAAACGTGATCGCGATGATGAAATCGGTCATCAGCAACGCCAACGCCGGTTACGAGCAACTGACCAAAACCACCAAGCAAGCCGTGCAAACGATGGAAGCGAATGTCACCAACGCAACCGCCCAGTTCAGCCAGGCTGCTGAAAAAGCAACCAGCCGCGCCAAGAAGTAATTCGCCGCGCTGCAGTACAAAACGGACCGCCCAGCGGTCCGTTTTTTTATGGGCGAGCGACGCGCTACACTGTAGCCTTCGCCCTCCTTCAAAAGCCATCTCATGACCACCACCCGCATGCCCGCCCTGTTCATTGGCCATGGCAGTCCGATGAACGCGCTGGCCGACAACGCCCGCACCCAGGCCTGGGTCGCGCTGGCCGCGACGTTGCCGAAGCCGCGTGCGATCCTGATGGTCTCGGCGCACTGGACCACCCGCGGCACGGCGATCACTGGCAACGCCAGCCCCAAAACCATTCATGACTTCGGCGGCTTTCCGCAGGCGCTGTTCGACATGCGCTATCCGGCTGCCGGCGCGCCGGAGCTTGCCCAGGCCATTGCCGCGCATCTGGCGCCATTGCCGGTGCGGCTCGATGACGCGTGGGGCTTTGATCACGGCAGCTGGAGCGTGCTGATCAAGATGTTTCCACAGGCCGACGTGCCACTGATGCAACTGAGCATCGATGCCACGCAGCCAGCGGCATTTCATTTCGCGCTCGGCCAGAAGCTGTCGGCATTGCGCGACCAGGGCATCCTGCTGATGGGCAGCGGCAATGTCGTGCATAACCTCAGCCGCATGGTGTTCAACGACGCTCCCGCGCATGACTGGGCGGTGCGCTTCAATGATCGGGTGCGCCAGACACTGCTCGGGCCGGCACCCGAAGAACTGGTCAACTTTGCCGAATGGGGTCAGGACGTGGCGCTGGCCGTGCCTACCGACGAGCATTTCCTGCCCCTGCTGTACGTGATCGGCAGTCGGCGCGACGACGAGCCTCTTGCCATCTTCAACGATGTCGTCGAACTCGGCGCAATCAGCATGCTCAGCGTGGTTGTCGGCGCAATACCTTCAGCCTGAAACGCGCCGGGTCGAGTGCCGCGGCCAGTGTAGCGTCCAGCGGCAACGGCGTTCCCTCAAGCTGCGCGGCCAGCAGTTCCGCCGCCAGCGGCGCCCAGATCAGTCCACGCGAGGCATAGCCAAGCAAACCGTACAAACCGGGACGGCGCGGCATGTCGCGCATGCGCTCGATGGCAGTCAGGCTCCCGTTATCCGGCAACGCCCCGACCAGCGGCAAGCGATCCGGCGCGACGCAACGAAAGCCGACCCGGCCGGCAAGCGGCAGGGCGTCAGGATCGAGCCAGAAACCGGGCAGCATTGCCTGTACTCGCTGCAGGTTGCCGGCCTGGCTATCGGCGCGCAAGTGCTCGTCCTGGTGCGCATCGTAGCTCGCGCCGACGCAGCAGATTCCGCGCAACGGCGGCGTCACATATCCGTCACCGCAAACCACCATGGGCACAGTCGAGTGTGGATCGGCCGCGACATGCGTGACCTGCCCGCGCACCGCAACCAACGGCAGGTCGGCCAGTTGCGCGAAGCGCGTGGCCCCGTTGCTGTTGGCAAAAATCACAACCGGCGCCAGCGCCACCTGCGCGCCGGCGCCGTCGTACAGTTGCCAGCGGTCGTCGTGGCGCCGCAGGCTGGCGACTTCACATCCGTATTGCTGCGTGAGGCGGCTGCCGCAGGCTGCCAGCATGGCGCGGCAGACAGCGCCCGGATCGGCCCAGCCACCCTGGGGGAAATGCCACCCGCCGTGGACGGTGGCGCGTCCCAGTAACGCGCTTGCCTCGTCGCCATTGCACCAGCGCGCAAACGTGGCCGGAAAATTCCAGCGCCGCGCGATCGCCAGCTGCAGCTGCGCATGGGCGGCATCGCGTGCCAGCTGCAGGACACCGCAGGCAGCATGATCAAATTGGCCCAGCGTTTGCCAATAGCGCAGCGCAAACAGGTAGGCCGCCCGCGTCAGTCGCGAGGTCAGGTTATCGTCCTGCGATAACACCGGCATGACGATGCCGACCAGATTGCCAGAGGCTTCCTGGGCGGCCTGCGGCTGACGCTCGACCAGCGTGACCTGCCAGCCGCGTGCGCACAGCGCGTGGCAGATTGCCGCACCGGCCAGGCCGGCGCCAAGCACGACGGCATTGCGCGTGGTCGACACAGGACGGGGAAAGGCGTCAGACACGCCACGATTGACCATGGTGAATCAGGTGCGGGACGGACGCAATGCGGGCGCCGTCAAGTCAACCCGCTGCACCTGCTCGCCATCCGCGTTCGCAAACGCTTCCAGCGCAGCAATCAGCGCGCTGAGCATCGGCGCGCCAAACGCCTCCTCGATATGGCGGTACTGCTGGTCGATCAGTGGTGCGATGTCGCCAATGATGCGGTCGCCCTTGGCAGCGAGCGTCACCAGCACCCGGCGCTGATCGGTGGCGATGCGCGCACGCCGGATTAGTCCCTGCTGCTCCATGCGCGCCAGGACCCCGGCCATGCTGGCGCTGACAATCTGACACTGTGCGCCGATCTGATGCGGCTCCAGCGGGCCGTGTTCATCGAGTGCGCGCAAGACCCGCCACTGCTGTTCGGTCACACCAAAGTGATTGAGAATCGGACGGAAATGCGTCATCAGGCAATCCCGCGATTTCAGGAATAACTGCGGCAGATTGCGCTGCGTGATGCGGGTTCCGGAATGGCGCTTCATGTCGGCATGCTCTTCATTGGTTGACTCACTTACATATTAGCAATTACACTCACTCACATGTTAGCCAATTCGGCAAACATCCAAATTTGTTCGGCCCGCCCATGATTATCCGCGACCGGCCCACCGGGCTGAGATTGTTCCTGCTTTTACGGGGCTCGGTGCTGCCACGCATCCTGCCGTCGCTGATCGTCAACATCGTGATCGCCACGCTGGTCACGATCAGCCACGGCGACCTGTTCGAACTGAAGATCACGCTAACCACGATCCCGTTCAGCCTGATTGGTCTGCCGATCGCCATTTTCCTCGGCTTTCGCAACAATGCGGCCTATGACCGCTTTTGGGAAGGCCGCAAATTGTGGGGCGAGCTGGTCCACCGCAGCCGCAGTTTTTCGCGCCAATGCCAAAGCCTGATTGCGGCACCCGGGCCCGCTCTGGCGCGCAACGGGCTGGGCGACACGCGTGTACGAATGATCTTCCGCGCGATCGCATTCTCCCATGCGCTGCGCGACTTGCTGCGACAGCGCGACGGCGACCTTGCCTTGCAAGCGCTGCTCCAGCCCGACGAGTGGCAGACCATGCGCGGCGCCAGCAACAAGCCCGATTATTTGATGATGCAGATGGGGCGCGACTTGCGCCTGTGCCTGCAGCGCGGCGAGATCGATGCGTGCCTGGCAAGCGCGCTCGACAGCACGCTGTCGGCCATGACCGCGGCGGCGGCATCGTGCGAGCGCATCCGGAATACGCCCATTCCGTTTTCCTACACGCTGCTGTTGCATCGCACCGCCTACATTTACTGCTTTTTGCTGCCGTTCGGGCTGGTCGATTCGATCGGCTTCATGACGCCCTTCGTGGTCGCCATCGTGGCATATACATTTTTCGGCCTCGACGCACTCGGCGATGAGATCGAAGAGCCATTTGGGCTGGCAGCCAACGACCTGCCGCTCGACGCGATCTGCAATGCCATCGAAATCAATCTGCGCGAATCCCTGCAGGACGACGCCATACCGGCGGTCCATGCGCCAATCAACTTCTGCCTCACCTGACCCTGAAGGACACCATGCATCACGATCGCATTCGCCTGCCCCTGTTGCGGGAGCGGGTCACCAGCGCCGCCGCTGCCGCTGCATTGATCAAGGATGGCATGAGCGTCGGCATGAGCGGTTTCACGCGCGCCGGCGATGCCAAGGAAGTTCCGCTGGCGCTGGCCGAACGCGCGCGCCACGAACCCATCAGGATCACGCTGTTGACTGGCGCCTCGCTCGGAAACAATGTCGACAAGACGCTGACGGAGGCTGGCGTGCTGGCGCGTCGCATGCCGTTTCAGGCCGATCCCGTGCTGCGCGCGGCCATCAATCGCGGCGAGGTCATGTATGTCGACCAGCACCTGTCCGAAACCGTCGAGTTGCTGCGTACCGGCCAGCTTGCGCCGATCGACATCGCCGTCATCGAAGCGATTGCGATCACCGAAACCGGCGCGATCATTCCCACGACTTCGGTTGGCAACAGCGCCAGCTTCGCGATTCTGGCAGACCAGGTCATCGTCGAAATCAATCTGCAGCAATCGCTTGAACTCGAAGGCTTGCACGACATCTTCATTCCGAAACATCGGCCACAACGCGCGCCGATCCCCTTGATGACGCCACGCGACCGGATCGGCACCATGGCCATCGAGATTGCGCCGGAAAAAATCGTCGCCATTGTGATCACGGAGAAGCAGGACAGTGCCTCCGCCATCTTGCCGCCCGACGCCGACACGGCGGCGATCGCCGCGCACCTGGTTGAGTTCTTCGAGCAGGAGGTCGCAGCCGGACGACTTACCGAAAGCCTGCTGCCACTGCAGGCCGGTATCGGCACCATCGCCAACGCGGTCATGAGCGGCTTTATCGACAGTCCGTTTTCCCATCTGACGATGTATTCGGAAGTGCTGCAGGATTCGACGTTTGACCTGTTCGATGCCGGCAAGCTGGACTTTGCCTCGGGCTCGTCGATCACGCTGTCGCCCGAACGCAGCCGGCAGGTCTTTGGCGATATTGGCCGTTACAAGAGCCGGCTGGTACTGCGTCCGCAGGAAATCAGCAATCATCCGGAAATCATCCGCCGGCTGGGCATCATTGCCATCAATACCGCACTTGAAGCCGACATCTACGGCAACGTCAATTCGACCCACGTGATGGGCACCCACGTCATGAACGGCATCGGCGGCTCCGGCGATTTCGCGCGTAATGCGTACTTGTCGATCTTCGCGACCAAATCCACCGCAAAGAACGGCAACATCTCGAGCATCGTGCCAATGGTTTCACATGTCGATCACACGGAACACGATGTCGATATCCTGGTCACCGAAATCGGGCTCGCCGACCTGCGCGGACTGGCGCCGCGAGAACGCGCCCGGGCCATCATCGCGCACTGCGTTGCACCAGCGTATCGACCCATGTTGCAGGCGTACGTAAGCGCAGCCAACCTGCGCGGCGGCCACACACCGCATGTGCTGGAACAGGCGCTGTCGTGGCATGGCCGCTATCGCGATACGGGATCGATGCACCTGCCTGAGTCCGAAAAGAAAGACGAGTGCGACATCAATTGTCGATCGGCGTTGTAAATAGTCGACAAATTCAGGCAGGGTACGATAGCGAACAGAGGGGGTATTGCAAAGCACGTAACTTTCGTCTCAACGCGACCACGACGGCATTCGTCCACGCCGCGGCGGACAAGTTAGCAACCAATGCAATTCAACCTCGAAAAATCAATCATGAAAAATACCAAATCAATCGCCCTCGCTCTGGCCATGCTTGGCTGTGCCGGCACCTCGTCGGTCATGGCGCAATCGCTGCCGGATTACAACCCATCCTGGTACATCGCACCAAGCTTGAACGCCATCGATCCGGACTCGCGTTTCGGCGTCGACAAACACGGCGAAGGCGGTGCGCTGCGTTTCGGCAAGCCGGTCTCGCAAGATTGGGATATCCAGTTCGGCGCCAGCTATGCGCGCGTCCGTGACAACGGCAATCGTTACCAGCAACAATTGCTGGGCGTCGATGGCCTGTACATGTTCTCGCGCAAGGCATTCCGTCCGTTCATCGTCATTGGCGCCGGTGCACAGCGTGACCGTGCCGCGACCGCCACTGGCGAAGTCACCAAGACCTCGCCGTATCTGGATGCCGGTCTGGGCTTCCAATACGGCTTCACGCAGCAACTGTCGGCCCAGGTCGACGTGCGCCGCGTGCATGGTTTCCTGCGTGGCGATGCGTTCAACTTCGATCACAGCAACAACAACTATCTGAATGTCGGCCTGGTCTATGCCTTCGACAAACAGGCTGAGCCAGTGCGTGCGATCACGCCAATGCCGGCGCCTGTTGCCGTTGCAGCGCCAGCACCTGCGCCCGCACCAATGCCGGCACCAGCGCCGCGCATTGAACGGATGACGTTCTCGGCAACCGAACTGTTCGAGTTTGACCGTGCCGAACTGCGCATGCCGCAAACCAAGCTGGATGACCTGGCCGCCGCACTGTCGACCGACACGCAAAACCAGAACGTCGTCATCACCGGCTACACCGACCGCCTCGGCTCGACCGCTTACAACCAGAAGCTGTCGGAGCGTCGCGCCAATGCAGTCAAGGCGTATCTGGTCAACAAAGGTGTTGCCCCGACCCGTCTGTCAGCAGTCGGCAAAGGCGAAGCGAATCCAGTCGTTGAGTGCCACGACAAGAAACGTGCTGCCTTGATCACCTGCCTCGAGCCTAACCGTCGCGTTGAAATCGAACAGATCACGATCGAGCGTCGCGTGAACTGATTGCGCTAACGCGCAGTGAACGGGGAGCAGATGCGTCTGCTCCCTTTTTTTATGGGCGCACGCCGCGATACAGCTCGCAATCGCCGGTGTGATCGTTGACGACGCCCATGCTCTGCATGTAGGCATACACAATCGTCGAGCCGACGAACTTGAAGCCGCGCTTGATCAAGTCCTTCGAGATGCGATCCGACAGCTCGGTCCTGGCCGGGCGGATGCTGCCATCGATCCAGTCGTTGATGATCGGCTGGCCGCCGACGAATCCCCACAAATACGCATCCAGCCCGCCGACCTCGGCGCACAGGCGCAGGTAGGCCTGGGCATTATTGATGGTCGCAGCCACCTTCAGACGATTGCGCACGATGCCGGGATTGGCGAGCAATTCGGCGAGCTTGGTGGCGTCATACGCGGCGATTTTTTGCGCATCCCACTGGTCGAACGCGAGCCGATAATTTTGCCGCTTGTTGAGGATGGTTTCCCAGCTCAAGCCGGCCTGCGCGCCTTCCAGATTGAGCATCTCGAACAGCACGCGCTCGTCATGACAGGTCACGCCCCACTCGTGGTCGTGATAATGCAGATACAGAGGGTTGGCCATATTGGCCCAGCTACAGCGGGACGTGATCATGTGGATACCGTTGAAGAAAGAAGCAGTCCGAAGCCAGCCGGATCACAACGCCCGATGCGCACTTCCGGCGTGCCATGCCAAAGCGCACAACGACGCAACGCGAGCGCCAGATCGCTGGCCAGGCGTTGGCTGGGGCGCACCCCGGGTTCCAGATACAGGTCCTTGATTTCAAACACGCCGGCGCTGCGATGCGCCTTCGCATCGAGCCTGCCGACCAGCGCGCCGCGCGACAGGATCGGCAACGTGAAATAGCCATAGCGACGTTTCGGCGCGGGCGTATAGCACTCCAGCCGGTAATCGAAACCGAACAACGTCAAGGCGCGCTTGCGGTCCCACACCACCGGATCGAACGGCGACAGCAGCGTCGTCGCGGTTGGCTTGAGTTGTCCCGCCAGGGCGGCGTCAAGCAGCGCGCGCCGCTCCGGATGCACGAAGGCTGGCGCATCCCAGCCTTCCACCTGCACGCGCAACAACGCACCGGCATCGGCCAGGGCATCCACATCCGGCGCCGGCCGGATGCGCGCGGTGCGGAAGTAGTCGGCAATCCACTCGCGCCGGGCGATGCCTAGCGCATGCACGGCCTTGAGCGCCAGCGTGGTTTGCACCGCGGCGGGCGATTGCAGCTGGGTGTCATCCCAGGCCGGCAGCACGCGTTCGCGCAGGTCATAGATGCGCTGAAAATTGTGGCGTCGCGCGATCATCAGGCGGCCGGCGGTGAACAATGCTTCGAGCGTGCGCTTCTCCGGCTTCCAGCCCCACCAGCCGCCGGACTGGCCATCGGTACGCTTGAAGTCACTGGAACGCACCGGTCCGTCGGCGCGAATGCGGGCCTCCAGCAGCAGCGCCGCCTCGGCATGTTGCGCCATCCAGCTGGCGGAATATTTCCAGCCCATCGCCCCCGGATCGAGCATGCGATGGCGGTATAGGCCGTAATCCTCGATCGGCAAAAAGCAGGCTTCGTGGGCCCAGTATTCAAACAGCGCGCCGTCGGCCAGCAAGGCCTCCAGCCAGTCCGGTTGATAATTGCCAAGGCGGCTCCACAGCACCAGATAGGGGCTGCGCGCCACCACCGAAATGGTGTCGATCTGCAGCGCACCCATTTGCCGAATCGCCGCAAGAACGTCAGCGGCCGCCGCCTTGCGACGCGGCGGTGCGAGCAGTCCCTGCGCCGCCAGATGGAGCGCACGCGCAGCGGCTAACGAAAGATGCGACATGGTCATGCCGGCCATTCTATGCTGCGCTGGCGTGCTCCATCGCATTGACAGCACGGAAGCGCCCCATCAACCGGTTTTCTTCATCCCGTGCGTTCAGCACGGATGCGTCCTTGACATGACCGAAGCCACGGATCTTTTCCGGCAGATTGGCGATCTCGACCGCGGTCGCGTGGTTCTCGCCGTTGAGCGTATCGAGCATCGACAGCACCGTGCGGCGGTAGTCGACAATCAGCTGCCGCTCGCTCTTGCGTTCGTCGCTGTAGCCGAAGATATCGCAGCGCGTGCCGCGGACACCCTTGAGCTTTGCCAGCACGCCGAACGCGCGCCAGACCCATGATCCGTACTGCGCCTTGATCAGATGACCCTGCGCATCCTTTTTCGAAAACAGTGGCGGCGCCAGGTTGAATTTGACAGTGAAATCGCCCTCGAACTGTGCCTTGAGCTTGTCGACAAACTGGCCGTCGGTATACAGGCGGGCGACCTCGTACTCATCCTTGTAGGCCATCAGTTTCGAGTACGAACGTGCCACCGCGGTGGTGAGTTTGTTGCCCAGCTCAAGGCGGGCTTCGGCGCTCCGGACGGTATCGACCAGTTCCATGAAACGCGCCGCATAGGCGGCATCCTGATAATCCGTCAGGAACGCAACACGACGCTTGATCAGGGTGTCCAGGCTTTGCGGCATTTGCAGCAGCACCGGCTGGCCCGGCATGGCGACCTGCTCGACCCGCTTGACATCGACGGCAGCGCGACGGCCCCACAGAAAACTCTTCTTGTTCGATTCGATCGCCACGCCATTCAATTCAATCGCGCGCAGCAGCGCCGCCTCCGACACCGGGATGCACTCGCGCTGGTAGGCAAATCCCAGCATGAACAGGTTGGTCGCAATCGAGTCGCCCATCAAGGCGGTGGCCAGCCGGGTGGCGTCGATGAAATCGGCACGCTGCTCGACTGCTTCGTTGATCAGCGCCTCGACCTGCTCGATCGGAAAGTGCCAGTCGGCGTCCTGCGTGAAGCTGCCGGTCGGGGTCTGGTGGGTATTGACCACGGCGCGGGTGCGGCCCGGGCGCATTTTCGAGATCGCATCATGCGAACCGGCCGTCAGCATGTCGCAGCCGAGGATCAGATCGGCCTCGCCGGTGGCAATGCGTTGCGCACGGATCGCGCTGTGCGAGGCGCTGATGCGGATGTGGGACGTCACCGAACCGTTCTTCTGCGACATGCCCGTCATGTCGAGCACCGACACTGCCTTGCCTTCCAGATGCGCGGCCATGCCGATCAACGCGCCGATGGTAATCACGCCGGTGCCGCCGATGCCGTTGAGCAGAATGTTGTACGGCACCGCGCACAACGGCAGCACCGGTTCGGGAATCGCACCGAAGTCATCGACCTTGGCCGCACCCGCTTTGGACTTCTTCAATTTGCCGCCTTCGACCGTGACGAAGCTCGGGCAGAAACCCTTGACGCACGAATAGTCCTTGTTGCACGACGATTGATCGATCGTGCGCTTGCGGCCAAATTCGGTTTCCAGCGGCAGGATCGAGGTGCAGTTCGACTGTACGCCGCAGTCGCCGCAGCCTTCGCAGACGGCGTCGTTGATCACCATGCGCTTGGCCGGATCAGCCAGCTCGCCCTTTTTGCGACGGCGCCGTTTTTCGGCCGCGCAGGTCTGGTCATAGATCAGCACCGAGGCGCCTTCGACTTCGCGCAATTCGCGTTGCACTGCGTCCATGTCCTTGCGGTCATGCAGGCTGACCATCGCCGGCAAACCAACCCGGCCGACGTAGCGCGACAGGTCCTCGGTCACCAGCGCGATGCGCTTGACACCTTCGGCCGCCATTTGCTGCGCGATCATCGGCACCGAGATCAGGCCATCGACTGGCTGGCCACCGGTCATCGCGACGGCATCGTTGTACAGGATCTTGTAGGTGATATTGACCTTCGCGGCCACCGCCGCCCGGATCGCCAGATAACCGGAATGAAAATAGGTGCCGTCGCCCAGATTGGCGAACACGTGCGGCAATGTGGAGAACGGCGCCTGGCCGATCCACGGCGCACCTTCGCCGCCCATGTGGGTGGTGGTCTTGTTGTGTTCGGGATAGATCGCGGTGGCCATCACGTGACAGCCGATGCCGGCCAGCGCGAGGCTGCCTTCGGGCACCTTGGTCGAGCTGTTGTGCGGACAGCCGGAGCAATACCAGGCCGGGCGCGCCGGGGTCGCCACGGCTTTCTTCAGCACGGCATCCTTGGCTTCCAGGAACTGCAGCCGCGCCTTGATCAGGTCGCTGGTGTGAAAGCGCGCAATGCGGGCCGCGATCACGCGCGCGATCTGCGCCACCGAAAAATCGGCCTTCGAGGTCAGCAGCCATTCACCGCGCGGCGCGACCCATTCGCCCTTTTCATCGAACTTGCCGATCACGCGCGGACGGACATCGTCGCGCCAGTTGTAGAGCTGCTCCTTGAGCTGGTATTCGACGATCTGGCGCTTTTCCTCGACCACCAGAATCTCGTCGAGTCCCTGGGCGAAGTCGCGCACGCCGTCCGGTTCCAGCGGCCACGGCATCGCCACCTTGAACAGCCGGACGCCGATCTCGGCGGCCATCGCTTCATTGATGCCGAGCTCTTCCATCGCGTCGAGCACATCGAGATACGACTTGCCCGAGGCGATGATGCCCAGTCGCGCGGTCGGGCTGTCAATGGTGATGTGGTTGAGCTTGTTGGCGCGGGCATAGGCCAGCGCGGCGTAGATTTTGTAATCCTGCATCAGCGCTTCCTGCTTGCGCGCTTCGATGCCCAGCGTTTCGGTGGTCAGCCGCGCGTTCAGGCCGCCAGGGGGCATCACGAAGTCGGTCGGCAGCGTGATTTGCAAGCGGAACGGATCGGCATCGATGGAGGCACTCGATTCGACCGTGTCGGCCAGCGCCTTGAACGCCACCACGCATCCCGAGAAGCGCGACATGGCCCAGGCATGCAGGCCCAAGTCCAGATATTCCTGCACATTGCACGGATACAGGACCGGAATCATCGAGGCCGAAAACAGATGGTCGGACTGGTGCGGCAGGGTTGACGAATAGGCGCCGTGATCATCGCCGGCCACCAGGATCACGCCTCCCTTGGCGGCCGTGCCGGCGTGGTTCATGTGCTTGAAGACATCGCCGCAGCGATCCACGCCCGGTCCCTTGCCGTACCACATGGCGAACACACCATCGTAGTTGGCCGGGCCGATCAGGTCGACCTGCTGGGTGCCCCAGACGGCGGTGGCCGCCAGGTCCTCATTGACGCCGGGGACGAACTTGATGTGATTGGCTTCCAGCAGGCTGGCGTTTTTCCAGAGCGTTTCGTCGAGCCCGCCGAGCGGCGAGCCGCGATAGCCGGAGATGAAGCCGGCGGTATGCATGCCGGCGGCGAGGTCGCGCTGGCGCTGCATCATCGGCAAGCGCACCAGCGCCTGGATACCGGACAGGAAGATCGGACCGCTGGTGGCGGTGTATTTGTCGTCGAGCGTGACCGGCGCAAGCGCGGCTGCGGGAGGGAAATCCATGGTGTTCTCCAAATGGGTGATTCAGATGTGCGCCACGCTGGCGTCAGGCCGGGTAAGGCCTGTGCTTGCGTGGCAGCGTCGCCGGGATATCGGCGGATCCTGCGAGTGGCGTTATTTTAAGCGTTCAGGCGCCGCAGTGGAGAGGGGAAGTGGGGATGGGAACATAAAAACACGCACTTTGCGCACAGGCGCCACGGGGGCCGGCATGCGAGGGCTGCAGCGCAGCGATGGCGGCTCTCGCAGTCGTTGATCACGGCATGCGGCGCGGTCACGCCATGCCGCTGCGGGCTTTACCAGCAGCGACATGATTTGCCGCCAAAACGACGAAACTGGCCAGCGTCTTGATCCGTCGATCGTGGCCGCAGAGGTTAAACAACAGCGTTTGATGCGTTCGATGGGCCACCTCCAACGGTTAAGCTTTTTGTCGGGTCAGACAGGGATAACGACAACTGTGGTTGCAGTTGTGCCAGCTTCGCCGCCTTTTTCTTTTTGTGTTTCGCACGTTTACGGGCCTTGGCGCTGTTCACAAGTCCAACGACACCGGTTGCAGCGGTGGTCACACCGATTGCGGCATTGAGAAAATTCATCCTGCTCTCCTTAAATTTACCCAGAGTCACTGTCGTCCGAGCTTGATTTTGTGTGGCCCGCTGCGCGAAGAAGTTCCGCAGCCAGAGCGCAATGCCGGGCGGTTCCGCAAACGGTGGGGGACGCATGCACGCGCAGTCCTGCCGAGGCAGCGCCGGTTACTGCCTGACATCGAATGGGTGTGAGTTTGCCGCCGCGGGTGCGCAAACTTGGCGGAAATTCGGTGCGCGTGTTTAGCGCGCCGAAACAATCTTCAGATCAACCGGAAAGAATCAGCTTTCGGCCAGGTCGTCGAAGAAAAACTCGACGCTGTCGTTGGCGACCTCGGAGTGCAGCAGGCCGTTGCTGACCAGCTCATCGTAGTAGCAGACTTGATTGCGGCCATGCGTCTTGCCGTAATACAGGGCCTGATCGGCGTGGCCGAGGATGACGACCGGCGTCTCGCCATTGATATTGACGAAGCCGACGCTGACGGTAACGGTGCCGACCTGTGGAAAATTGTGCGCCTCGATGTTGCTGCGAAAACGCTCGAACGCCTTGCGCGCATCATCGAGCGAACTGGAGCGCAGCAGGACGACGAATTCTTCGCCGCCAAAACGAAAGACCCGGTCCTGCGCACGGAACGACGAGCGCAAGACATTGGCGACCAGGATCAGCACTTCGTCGCCATACAGGTGCCCGAACTGGTCGTTGACGCGCTTGAAATGATCGATATCGACCACTGCCAGCCATTGCGACCGTATCTCGGCAACCTGACGACGGCCCTCCGCATCGGTATCCGGCAGCTGGGTTTCCGGCTGCGCGTTATACGACACCATCTTGGAGAATTTTTCGTCGAAGGTCTTGCGATTGAGCAGGCCGGTCAGCGAATCGCGTTCGCTGTAATCGAGCAGATTCTGATAGTTGCGGTAGACACTGAGGATGCCTTCCATCACATCCAGAGTATTGCTTGCGAATGGCGTGTCGCTGCAAATTTGCATTGCCGCCGTCGCCGTATCGTTTTGCCAGAGGGGCACCCACAACACGTGGGAACCGTTGACGTCGATTTCTTCAGCGCTGCGCAGCTGCCGCGCGATGCAGTCGACCAGCGCCGGGTACAACGCCATCGCCTCGCCGCCCTGGTCGGGCGCAAGGCCTTCATCCAGCGACATCACCTTGCCGCCCTTGATCCAGACGCGCGGACGAACCATGTCTTCGCCGCGCACCTTGAACATCTCCAGAACGCGGGCCTGTGACGCGCCCACCAGCTCATGCAGCGCCGTGATGACCGAGACGTCCAGCAAATTATGATCGCGATGACCCGTCAGCTCGACCATATGCTTGAGCATGGACTCCATCATCAGCGGCTTTGCCGGCTTCATTTTGCGGCCGTCATGGTTATTGGCGATCTGCGATCCGGGCTGGCGAATTCGTTCATGGTTGCGGTTTGCTCTAAGGTGTACCGGCGGAATCGAAGTGCCCGGCATGCCCTATCATACGGCGACAAGGTTGCTTGGGAGCAGAAAATTCAGTTCGAAGCATTCTAACTGAAACAGGATCAGGGCAACACGTAACTTTAAAACATCTCCCGGCGCGATTTTCAGGCAAAAGTGCGCAATGTCGGCCATCGCCCGAGCTTCTTAAACCGGACATGCAAAGCGGGCTGGTGACGCGTCGATGTTGCCTGCGACCATCCCGGCTGAATCTGTGCATAATCCCTGCTTGCACGGAGTTCCGGATATGCCGGCACTACTGCTGCCCAGGAACAAACCCCATGTCGCTCCACCCAACCTTAAAGGCAATCACGCTGCAGCTTGCGCTGTGCCTGTGCGCGATGACCGGCGCCAACCCTGCCGCCGCACAAATCCCGCCACCGGATCAAGCCAAATTGCTGGCCACTGGCGGCGTCACCGAGATCGAGGGCTCCGGCGGTGGCGGGCTGACGCCGTGGGCGTTGATCACCGGCTATGGCTCCCGCGACAGCTACGGCGCGAACGTGCATTACACGGGCGTACGCACGCAGGACTACGCAATCGACTCGGGCGGCGTCGCGTTTGGCTTCGCCGACCGTTTCGAGATCTCCCTCGCCAGCCAGAAACTGCAAGGCTCGCTGGCGCCCTTGAACAATCTGTCGATCACGCAGGATGTCGTCGGGCTGAAGCTGAAACTGGCCGGCGATGCGCTGATCGATCAGGATCGCGCCATGCCGCAGCTCGCGCTGGGCGTGCAGTTCAAGCGCAACAATGGTGTGCACGGGCTGGAGGCCCTGGGCGTACATCAAGCCACCGATCTCGGCGCGCGCAGCAACCACGGCATTGACGTGACGCTGTCGGCGACCAAGATCCTGCTTGAACAAAGTTTGCTGCTCAACGCCACCGTGCGTGGGACCAAGGCCAACCAGCTCGGATTGCTCGGCTTTGGCGGGGACCGGCACGATCGCTATCAACCGATGCTGGAGACGTCGTTGCTGTATCTGATCGATCGCAAGACCATGGTCGGCGTTGAGTACCGCATGAAACCGCACAATCTGTCGGTCGACGACGAGAAACCCTTTGCCGATGTGTTTGTGGCGTGGTTCCCCAACAAGAACCTGTCGGTCGTGCTGGGCTGGATCACGCTGGGTGACATCACCGTGTTCAACCCGCGCCGGCAACAGGGCGCGTATCTGTCACTGCAAGGGGGATTCTGATGAAGCGCTGCATGCTGCTCTGCCTGTTCGTCTCGCTCGGCGCCTTTGCGCAAGCGTCCGACAGTGTGTATCGCGGGCTGGGTGAACGCGCCGGGATCGCCCGCATCCTGCAACTTTTCGTGCCACTGCTGCAGTCCGATGTCCGTATCAATGCGGGCTTCAAGGAGGTTGATCTGGTACGTTTTTCCAACAAGCTGGGCGAGCAGTTGTGCGTCGTCAGCGGCGGACCGTGCAGCTACAGCGGCAAGGACATGGCGGTGATTCACGATGGCCTCGACATTACCAACGCGCAGTTCTATGCGCTTGCCGAAGATTTGCAACTTGCCATGGAGCGCGACGGCGTTGCGCCCCACATTCAAAACAAACTGTTGGCGCGACTGGCGCCGATGCAACGCGAGATCGTGACCAAATGACTTTTTCAACCTCTTCCGCCCACACCATGACCAGCGCAATCATCACCGTCGATTATGCCAACCCGATCCACGCGCAGGCCGTGCTCGATCTGCTTGATGCCTATGCGCACGACCCGTTCGGCGGCGCCCACGCGCTGGATGACAACGTCAAACGCCAACTGATCGCGGCGCTGGCGGCACGCGCTGGCGCCTTCAGCGTGCTGGCGCTGGTCGACGGCGTCGCCGTCGGACTGGCCAATTGCTTCGAAGGTTTTTCGACCTTTCGCTGTGCGCCGCTGATCAACATTCACGACCTGGTGGTGCTGGCGGAGCACCGCGGACAAGGCCTGGCACAACAGATAATGCGGCACATCGAACAGATCGCCATGGAGCGCGGCTGCTGCAAGATCACGCTCGAAGTCCTTCAGGGCAATCACCACGCGCAGCGCGTGTACAGCAAGATGGGCTATGCCGGCTACCAGCTCGACGCGGAACATGGCGATGCATTGATGTGGCAGAAGGCAATCGACTAAGCTATCCTGTTCCCCTTCTGATTTTTACCGGGATTGCGCATGGCCAACTACGTCTACACGATGAACAAGGTGGGCAAAATCGTCCCGCCGAAGCGTCAGATTCTGAAAGATATTTCACTGTCGTTTTTCCCTGGCGCCAAGATCGGCGTACTGGGCCTGAATGGGTCAGGCAAATCGACGCTGCTGAAGATCATGGCGGGGATCGACAAGGACATCATCGGCGACGCCGTACCGATGCCGGGCCTGAAGATCGGCTACCTGCCGCAGGAGCCGCAGCTCGATCCCGAGCACACCGTGCGTCAGGCCGTCGAAAGCGGGCTGGGCGAGGTATTCGAAGCCAAGGCCAAGCTCGATGCGGTGTATGCCGCCTACGCCGAACCGGACGCCGATTTCGATGCGCTGGCGGCCGAGCAGGGCCGGCTGGAAGCGATCATCTCGACCTCGGCCGGCGACAACCCCGAACAACAGCTTGAGATGGCCGCCGACGCGCTGCGCCTGCCGCCGTGGGACGCCAGGATCGGCGTGCTGTCGGGCGGTGAAAAGCGCCGCGTCGCGCTGTGCCAGTTGCTGCTGTCGAAACCCGACATGCTGCTGCTCGACGAGCCGACCAACCATCTGGACGCCGAATCGGTCGACTGGCTGGAGCAGTTCCTGCAGCGCTTTCCCGGCACCGTGGTCGGTATCACCCATGACCGCTACTTTCTCGACAATGCCGCCGAATGGATCCTCGAACTCGATCGCGGCCACGGCATTCCGTGGAAAGGCAATTACAGCTCGTGGCTGGAACAGAAGACCAATCGCCTGAAACAGGAAGAAGTCACCGAATCGTCGCGCCAGAAAACCATGGCCCAGGAACTCGAATGGGTGCGGCAGAATCCGAAAGGCCGCCAGGCCAAGAGCAAGGCGCGGCTGGCGCGCTTCAACGAGCTGAGCGAGCACGAGTACCAGAAGCGCAACGAGACCCAGGAAATCTTCATTCCGGTGGCCGAGCGGCTTGGCAATGAGGTCATCGAATTCAAGAATGTCTCGAAGGCGTTCGGTGATCGCCTGCTGATCGACAACCTGAGTTTCCGCATCCCGGCGGGGGCGATCGTCGGCATCATCGGCCCCAACGGCGCCGGTAAGTCGACCCTGTTCAAGATGATCACCGGCGTCGAGCAACCCGACAGCGGCGAGGTCGTCATTGGCGCCACAGCGCGCATCTCGATGGTCGACCAGTCGCGCGACACGCTGTCGGACAACAAGACCGTGTTTGACGATGTCACCGGCGGCGCCGACATTCTGACGGTCGGCCGTTTCGAGATGCCATCGCGCGCCTACCTTGGCCGCTTCAACTTCAAGGGTGGCGACCAGCAAAAGATGGTCGGCAACCTGTCCGGCGGTGAACGTGGCCGGCTGCATCTGGCCAAGACGCTGCTCAAGGGCGGCAACGTGCTGCTGCTCGATGAGCCTTCCAACGATCTGGATGTGGAAACCCTGCGCGCACTCGAGGATGCCTTGCTCGAATTCGCCGGCAGCGTGATGGTGATTTCGCATGATCGCTGGTTCCTTGATCGCATTGCGACGCACATCCTGGCGTTCGAAGGCAATTCGCAGGTAAGCTTCTTCGACGGCAATTATCAGGAGTACGAAGCCGACAAGCGCAAGCGCCTCGGCGACGAAGGCGCCAAGCCGAAGCGGATCCGCTACAAGCCGCTGACGACGTAAGGACCGGCCGCACCCGCGCGCAGCATGGCGAGCGGGTGCTTCCAGGCAATGTATAACAATTGTTAAATCGTTTAGCTATTTTCCCGCAGCATGAGATTGCTTCGTATAATCGGGCCAGACGTTGACAATAAGGCAAGCTGGTCAACAAGGAGCCGGATCACCGTCAAGCAGATCGCCTACCCGGCGATTCCGCGCGCCCCCTTTTACCGGACACCACCATGAAGCTCTTCCCTTTTTTCGCGGCACTGGCACTGAGTGCCGCAAGCCTGCCCGCTACGGCGGCAATCGTCACCTATGATTTCTCGAATCTGAAATACCAGAACGGCAGCAACAACGGCTTCTTGCCAACGGAAGTGCTCAACAGCGGTTACTGGCGTTGTACCACCGGCGACCTGTGCAGCTCCGATGTGTCGTTCGGCAAGCTTGGCGGTGACTTGAAATACACCGTCAACGGCCTGACGGCCACCGCCACTGCACTGTTCAACGGCAATGCTGCCAGCGTGGTTCAGGATGCCGACAATGGCTACAATGCGGCCAAATACCTTGGCGCCGGCCTGGGCGTATATCACCTCGCCAACGTCAACAGCGACGACAACATCACCGTGGGCGAATCGCTCAAACTGACCTTCTCGCAAGCGGTGACACTGACGGGCTTGTCGTTGCGCTCCGACGGGCACAGCGCCGTTTTCGGCAACGGTGCAACGTTCCTGCTCAATGGCACCAGCGAGGCGCTGAGCCATGACCTGAGCAACCTGTCGTTCACCGGCACCGAGTTCACGTTTGCTTATGGCGGCGCGAAGGCTGACCAGTTTTATCTCGGCGGCATCACCGTCTCGGCAGTCCCCGAGCCAAGCGGCGGCGCGATGCTGGCAATCGGTATCGGCATGATCGGATTCGCCGCGCGGCGTCGCAAGACAAGCACGTTCTGACCGGTCCCCGGCAGCGCAGTACGACAACGGCCCGCGAGGCCGTTTTTTCATGGCGGGGGCCAAAAGCCATGCTGCTGCATAATATTGGCTTTCCAGCCGATACCTTTTGCCCCATGCTCAGCCAGCAGCAACTCGAAGAATTCCAGCGCGACGGCTTCCTGATCCTGCGCCAGCGTGTTACGCCGTCGGTGTGCGCCGCCATGCGCGAGGTGGTCACCCGGCAATTGCAGGAGGCCGCCGAGCCGCTCGAGTACGAAGCCGAGGTCGGCTATCACGGCGCACCGGCGTCACTCAACGCACCCGGCGGGCGCACCATTCGGCGCCTGCGTGGCGCCTGGGGTCGCCATGCCTGCTTTCGCGACTGGGCCACCGATGCCGACCTGATCGCCACGTTGCGGCAATTGCTGCAACAACCCGTGGTACTCAATCTGGCCCATCACAACTGCGTCATGACCAAGCTTCCGCAATGGAGCAGCGCCACCGGCTGGCATCGCGATATCCGGTATTGGTCGTTTGCCCGCGCCGATCTGATCACCGTATGGCTGGCGCTGGGCGCCGAGAACGCCGATAACGGCGCGCTGCAGGTGCTGCCCGGTTCACACCGCTGGCAGCTCGCGCCGGAACAATTCGACGAACGCGATTTCCTGCGCACCGACCTGCCGCAAAACCAGCCATTGCTGGCGCAAGGCATCACACTCGCGCTGGAGGCGGGCGACGTGCTGTTTTTTCATAGCAGCCTGTTGCACGCGGCTGGCAAGAATCGCTCCGGCGCGCGCAAGTTTTCGCTGGTGTTCGCCTGGCGCGGCGCCGACAATCCGCCGCTGCCCGGCACGCGTTCGGCCGCTGCGGGCGAAATCGATTTCCCATAAAAAAACCCCCGGCACATGTGCCAGGGGTTGAAATCCACACCGGGAGGTGTGGGCAGGGAATCGGGCCAACTGGCGCGCGAAGAATCAGCACGCAGCCAGAGAGTAGGCCCGGCAACCCGTCCAGTCTGTTACTTACCCCACACAGGCAATGATGTTTTTGGCAAGGCCGCGCGACAATGGCGTCAGCTGGGCGCCTTGGGCGTCGCGCCATCGCGCGATTCGAAGTAGTAGGTCATCCGTTTACGCGGACTGAGGTAGGCATGGACTTCCTTGGACAGCTGCGACGGCTTCAGGCTGGCCGCCACCGACAGCGCCGATTCCTGCTCCAGATCGAGGATGGTGGCCTCGTCCTTCGGCACCGCCGGATCATAAATCAGCACCCATGGCCGCAATGGCTTTGACGCATTGACGGACACCACCATGCCCAGCGTATCGTCGGACAGCCGCACGATCGTGCCAGGCGGATAAATCCCCAGGCAGCGAATGAACAGGTTCAGCGGGCCGCTCTCGAACTGGGCGCGGCGCTGCGTAAACATGGTCGACAGCGCTTCATACGGGCTGACTGAATCGAGCGGGTTTTGCTGGTTGCACAGATTGTCGTATTCGTTGACGATCACCACCAGCGCCGCCAGCGGCGAAATGCGGTCACTCTTCAAGTGGCCGGGATAGCCACTACCGTCGGCGTGTTCGTGATGCTGGATGATGATGTCGATGGCCTGTTTCGACAGCCCGAGTTTGGCGCCGATGGTCTGCCCATAGGCGCAATGCAATTCCAGCAGGTTGCGCTCGGCGCGGCTTTTTGGCTCGGTCTTGTGCAGCACCCGGCCCGGGATGTCGATCTTGCCGATGTCGTGAAAAATGCAGCCGATGCCGAGCTGCTTGATGTCCGCCGGGCTGATCCCGACTTCGCGCGCCAGCAGCATCGCCAGCACCGAGACGTTCAGCGAATGGAAATACTGATCTTCGCCAATGGTCTTGTCGTTCATTAAATGAATCGCAATATCCTTGTGCGACAGGATCGCATCGAGCATCTGCTCGACCAGCTTTTCGGCATCGGCATGCGCCTCATGCGGCCGTGCGAACAGCTTGACATTGATGTCCTTGAGCGCGCCGGCGGCCTTGATGAAGGCGGTTTCGCATTCGGCGGTTTCGTTGCGCTGCTGCCGGATGCGCTCGCGCCGGGCCTGGCGCTCGGCTTCCAGCCGCATCTGCTCTTCGGTCAGCGGCACCACCGCAGCGACCGCCACCGGCGGCTTGACCGTGTCGGGCAAGGGCGCCACATCCGATCGGTTCGGATCGACCCGGATCTTCTTGATGCCGAGCTTGCGAATGGCCTTGATCTGGTCGACGTTCTTGATCTTGAAACTGTTGAGCGGAAAATCGTGCTCCAGCCAGTTCAGGTCCAGACACACGTACAGGCCGACACACAATCGGTCGGCCGCGATGTAGGTGGTTCCGGGTTGCTCATCGTTCATAAGTTTTCAGCGAAATGATGAGGTCAGCACTCAGTCTAAACCAAGTAGTGGGCAGAAGAAACGACTGTTGCCCGGCGGCGCAACAACGCTCTGTTGCCGTCGCGTCAAATCGCCTGGGTACGCTCCAGCAGCCATGCCCTGGCGGCGCCGTCGACCAGCGGTGCGAGGCGTTTCTGCACCGTTGCGTGATAGTCATTGAGCCATGCCAGTTCATCGGCGCGCAGCAAGTCGCGATCAAGGCAGCGGGTATCGATCGGGCACAGCGTCAGGGTTTCGAAGCGCAGGTACTCGCCGAACTCGGTCGTCATCGATGGCACGTTCAGGACCAGGTTTTCAATCCGCACGCCCCACTTGCCGGGCCGGTAGATGCCTGGCTCGACCGAGGTAATCATGCCCGGCTCCATCGCCGTGTGCGGCTCCGGCATGGCCGAGGCGGCAATCACTTGCGGGCCTTCGTGGACATTCATGAAATACCCGACGCCATGGCCGGTGCCATGCGCGTAGTCGATGCCCGCCGCCCAGATCGGCGCGCGTGCGATGGCGTCCAGCATCGGCGACTTCACGCCGCGCGGAAACTGCGTCGCCGACAGCGCCATCATGCCCTTGAGTACCAGCGTGAAATCGCGCTTCTGCGCCGCCGACGGTTGCCCGATCGGCACGACTCGCGTGATGTCGGTGGTGCCGCCCAGATACTGGCCGCCGGAATCGATCAACAGCAGGCCGTCGCCTTCGATGGTGGCGTGCGCCTCGGGCGTGGCGTGATAGTGCGGCATCGCGCCATTGGCGTTGAAGCCGGCGATGGTGCCAAAACTCGGGCAGACGAAATTGGCCCGGCGTGCGCGCGCGGCGGTGATTTTTTGGTCGATGGTCAGTTCGGTGACGGTCTCGTTGCCGAGCGCCTGCTCCAGCCACGCAAAGAATTCGCACAGCGCCGCGCCATCCTGTTCCATGGCCGCACGCACATGGGCGGCTTCGGCGTCGTTCTTGCGCGACTTGGCAAAGGTGGTCGGGTTGATCGCTTCGACCACGCGCACCGAAGCCGGCACCGCTTCGCGCAAGCCGAAGGTGATGCGGCGCGGGTCGAGCAGCAGCACGGCATCGGCCGGCAAGGCTGCCAGCGCCGCAGCGGCCTCGGCATACGGCGCAACGACGACGCCATCGGCCGCCAGTGCGTCGACCACACCCTCGGACACTTTGCCGGCGGTCACGAACAGCGTGGCCTGTTCCATGCCGATCAAGGCATGCGCAACAAAGATCGGGTTGTAATTGACATCGGCGCCGCGCAGATTGAACAGGTAGCCGATATCGTCCAGCGTCGAGATGAAATGGCGGTTGGCCCCGGCCGCCTGCATGGCCGTACGCAGGGTGGCGAGCTTGTCGGCGCGGCGCGTGGTGGCGTGCGGCGGCAAGTGCTCGTAGACCGGTGCCAGCGGCAAGCCGGGCCGGTCGCTCCAGATGGTGTCGAGCAGATCCAGATCGGTGCGCAAGGTCACGCCGCGCGCCTGCAATGCCAGCGTCAGCATGCGCGCCGCGGCCAATCCGAGTACCGCGCCGTCGACACCGACGCTGTGCCCGGCGCTGACGGTCTGGGCCAGCCAGTCGACATGCTGCATGCTGTTGCCGGACGGGATTTTCATCAGCGTGATGCCAGTGCCGGCCAGCTCCGCTTCCGCCTGCGCCCAATACCGGCCATCGACCCACAAGCCGGCGAACTCGGCCATCACGATCAGCGTGCCGACCGAGCCAGTAAACCCGGACAGCCATTCACGCCCCTGCCAGCGTTGCGGCAGATATTCCGACAGATGCGGATCGGACGACGGCACCACGAAGGCGGCCAGTTGCTGCTGTTGCAGGGCGCTGCGCAAGGCAGACAGACGTTGCCGGATGACGGCGCGGGAGGCGTGCAGGGTTTCCATGGAGCGGGACCGATCTGGATGTGAGGCGTTCATCATACAGACCGGGTGGCGGATTGTCCGGGCGGCGCGCGGTGCGATGGATCACGACATGGCGCTTGTACTTTCTCTCGTCGCGACCTGCTCGACGAATTTTTCAATATCCTCCACGGCCCTCTTGCGTTCTATATCCTTTTCGGCCCTCGTGCGCCTATAGGCCTCTGCAGGCGGCAGTGTGGGCGGCACGAGTTCATCGGTGGAGACGTCCAACGAATCCGACGAAATGGTACTCGCATGGTCAGCGTCCTTGGCCGCGGGATTTCCGGCGGGCGTATTGAAGCCATCGCAAACAGCCTTAATGCCTCTGGCTATTTCCGATGCCTCCTTGTGCGGCGGGAGTGGCGCTGTTCCATATCTGGCATGCAACTCGCCGGCAAAACCGGTTAATTCACAAAGCCGCAGCTCAAGCTCGGGCGTGCATGGGGAAGCTACAGTTGCAAGCTCATCTGCGACCATCTTGATGACGCCTTCGACCAGCGTACGATGCGATTGCGTGGACGGGTCCGGGTCGGTGAATCGCGCCGCAAGGTCGACAAGTCCGTGCATCGCCTTGATAAATTCTGATCCGACGTTATCCGGCACCTGCAAGTCGTCGCAAGTTACTTGAATTAGCTGCACGTACTGCACGTTTGAACTTTCAGGCTGCGACCGATCATCGGAGTCAGTACTCATCAAGTCTTCTTCCGGCGAAGCACTTGGTGGATTTACCTCGATCGGTGAGAGGCCAGGTGGTTCGCCGCCCTCGACTACGCCTCCCGGCGGTGACGCTTCGGGTTCAAATCTGACGCGTCGTGGTGGCGGAATCGCACCGCTTTCTGGCTGCGGCTGCGGCTGCGGCTGCGGCTGCGGCTGCGGCTGCGGTTGCCGCTGCGGCCCCGGTTGCGGCTGCGGCTGCGGTTGCGGTTGCGGTTGCGGTTGCGCCTCCGTTTGCGGCGCCGGTTGCGGCTGCAGCTCCGTGGACCGCGGCCCGGCCAGGCATTGATCCACCGCGGGCACGAGAAGTTGGGTCAACACCTCACTACGCTCCTGTGCCGCCTTCTGGCTGGACGCAATCGTGGCCAGCGTCTGTAACTCAACGATCATTCTTTTCTGGGCAAAATAGCGAGAAAGGTCCTTGTGCCGTGCAGCTTGCTCGGGAGTGAGCTCCACGACATCCTTGATGCGCGGCGCACCGGTTGGCCACTGGATGATTTTACCTGGCCTCAACCGCGCAGCTTCCTTGCGCAGGGCGCCACGCTTCGCGCGTTCTTCACGCGAAATTTTCGACGATTCTGTTTGAAAAATTGCCGCTTGCTCAACCAAGGGATGCGGTGCTGCGGTATCGATCTCTCCCACTTCTCGAGTCAGTTCGTGCAGGGCCTCGCGTACCGCGTCGTCAACGCCGGGGCGGGGCGAATCAAGGCGCGCGGCAATATCCTCGACCGTCGCGATGTTCTTCTGCAAAATCGCTGTGCATTTCGCGATCTCACGCGCTACAGCCGCCCTGCAACTATCCGGACCGGCCTGCGCGCGGCGCCACTGTTCCCGCAGGCCAGGAACCGTCACTGCCGGATCAAACGCCAGGAAAAGGTTCTGCCACGTTGCGCGCAGTTCGTGGGACGCCTGCCGAAGCGTTTCGCCGCACTCGCTACTCCGGAGCGCCACGTTGATCAGTTGTTGTTCACTTCGCGCTTCTGGCGCTGCACTGTTCAGGCCCTCCAGCGCTTGCTGGTAATGCGTCTTCAGCTTGCCCAACTTTTCCTTTGCTGACTGCAGTGCCTCCCTGACGCTGTGACGAGCGACCATCTGACGAGGATCCAGTTTCTGGTTGCGGGAATCGTCTTCCGCTTGTTTGAACGCCGCGCCAATGGTCGTGATTTGCGCTTCTGTTTCATCGATCAATTCTTTTGCATCAAGCAACATGCAAGAAGTCAGGAGCGCCGCAGGCGCAAGCGCGTCCGGGACTAGACCTCGCAAGGGGCGATCTGCCGGAGCGAGCGTCTCAAGTCGAGACTGCATCGCCGCCAGGCCCGCGGCGAACTGCGTCGATGGAACTGCAGGTGACGCTTGCGCTGGAATTGATGGCTGCAATGAAATGCCAGTTGGGGGGGCAGGTGGACCCGCAGGCGGCCCGGGCGATTTTGCTTGGGGCACAGCCGCTTTTGCTTTGAACGGGGTCCCGCGCGCTCCCCGCGGCTTGGAAAGACGCTGCCGTGAGGCACGCAGCGCATCCCGGTCGCCGTTGGCCTCGCGCACTGCGCGGATATATGCTCGCTCTCGCCAGCCACCCGGGGATAGCCCGTCAATGAAAGAACCATCCGAAGCACCGTCGTTATGGCCTGCGTCGGGTGCGTTCCCACCTTCACGTTCAGCATCACCTATAGCTTTAGCTTCGGCTTCGGCTTTAGCTTCAGCGAGATAAAGTTCAGGATTTATCGCCATCCCGGGCGTGGCTGTCCGTTTCTCCGCAAACATGGCTCTGAGGCTTGTTCCAATACGACAAGGCATGCATCCCACTGCCGGACCGACAGTAGACACGCGGCCCTCGCGCCTTCCTTCCCCGCGACCGGGGCTGCCGAGAGGGGCAGGATTCCCGCCTCCGGCCGGGAGTTCCGACGCCAGCAGGTCGCGCGCTGCCTGAGTGAGGGCACCAGTATCAAGGGTACCTTCAGGCTGAAGATTGCGTTGGCTGTCCTCGACAACCTGGTGCAATACCGCCGCCATTCCGCCTGTGCGGGTATCGCCCTCATCTGGAGCGGCGGGTTCTCGGGATTCCTGCGTCTTGCCAAAGAGATTGAGCTTGGGCCAATGGGGCGTGCAAAAAAGTTTGCGAGTCATGTTATATCCAGATTAAATTCCCTGCCCAACCGCTATCCGGCGCGCAGGAGGATGTAAATAAAGGAGTGAGACAGCGTGATGGAAACCGGCAACGGCGCGGTGATGCAACGCAGCTTGCCGGCCCGGCGTGCCGCTCCGATTGAGTGTGCGAGCGTCGGCGCAGGTTCCGTGCCGGCCTGCCGTCAGCCCGCCGCTTTTGCCCGCGTCAGCAAGGCCACTACGCTTTCGGTGCGGCGTTCGACGTAGCGATCAATCATCGCGAGTTCTTCGCTGCGGGCTTGCTGGAGGGCGTCCGATTCCCGCTCGAGGTCGTGCAGTTGCGCGCCGAGCGCGGTATCGGGCGCGGCGTCGCTGACGATCTTGCGGGCGGCGTCGCGTTTTTTCTGGTCGACGCGTTGCAAGCTGGTCAGCGCGTCGGATAGCGCAGCCAGGCAATCGAGTTCGAAACGCAGGCATTCCAGCAGCTCGGCTGAGGCGCTGGCGAATTCGTCAGGGGAATGGCTCATGAATGGCGCTCCAACAGTTGCAGCCGGGCGATGGCTGCGTCGGTGTCCTTGCGCGCCTCGGTGAAGTCCTGCAAGGCGCCATGCGCGGCGGAGGCATGGCGTGCCTGGGTCGCGCCGGGCCGACGGAGGTCGGACAGCCGGCGCAGTGCAAGCAGTTGCCGCAGCGCGGTTTCGATCGGCGTGGCGGACGCCTTCTGGCTGGCCGGCGGTGGGGTGATCGACGGCTGCGGCTTCAGGGCCGCAGCGTCATTGACGGCCGGCGCCGTTGCGCCGGACGGATAGGCCGGATTACTTTTGATGGAGCCAATGGAATTGGACATGGCATGGGATGGCAATGCGCGACTGCAGCGGTAACGCATCCGCCGTTGCAAGTGGATATGCCGTATGTGGCGTCACCACCGCGGCGGTTCCATGCGATGCCGGTTTTTCAACGCCGGGACTATCCCAGGCGCTTGGCGGCAAGTGCATTGCCTGCCCGACTGACCGCCTTGCGCCCCAGATGGGCGGCGATGAATTGCCCGGCGTCGACCACAAGATCGAGGTCGATACCGGTCTCGATGCCGAGTCCCTGCATCAGATACAGCACGTCTTCGGTGGCGACATTGCCGGTCGCGCCCTTGGCATACGGACAGCCGCCCAGACCGGCCACCGACGCATGAAAGATCGCCACGCCAACTTCGAGGCTGGCATAGATATTCGCCAGTGCCTGACCATAGGTGTCATGAAAATGGCCGGACAACTGCGCGATCGGAAACTCCTGCGCGGCCCGTTGCATCACCGACTGCACTTGATGCGGCGTGCCGACGCCGATGGTATCGGCGATATCGATTTCATCGCAGCCGAGCTCGCGCATGCGCGCCACCACATCGGCCACGCTGTCCAGTGACACCGCGCCCTGATACGGGCAACCCATGGTGCAGCTGATGCTGCCGCGCAGGCGCAGGCCGTGCAGTTTGGCTGCTTGCGCGACCGGCGCGAAGCGTTCGATCGACTCGGCGATCGAGCAGTTGATGTTCTTTTGCGAGAACGCTTCCGAGGCCGAGCCGAAGATCACCACTTCGTCGGCGCGGGCCGCCAGTGCGGCGCCAAAGCCGTGCAGGTTGGGCGTCAGCGCGGAATAGATCACGCCGTCGCGGCGCGCAATCCCGGCCATGACTTCGGTCGAGGTGGCCATCTGCGGCACCCACTTGGGCGAGACGAACGAGGCCGCTTCGATGTTGCGGAAACCGGCCGCGCTGAGACGGTCGATCAGGGCGATCTTGATCGCGGCGGAAATGGTTTCGGCTTCGTTTTGCAGGCCGTCGCGCGGGCCGACTTCGACGATTTTGACGCGGGTGGGCAGGGTCATGTCAGTATCCTTTGGTGCGATCGACCAGACCGGCAATCGGCTGGCCGCGCTCCATCAATTTGATCTTGGCGGCGATCTGGCGGATGCTGTCGCCGCGCTGGGTGAGGGCGGCGATATGCGGCGTGATGGTGATGCGTGGTTCGCGCCAGAACGGGTGGTCGGACGGCAGCGGTTCGTCATGGAACACATCCAGCGTGGCGCCGGCCAGATGGCCGTCTTCGAGCAATTGCAGCAGGTCACGCTCGACCAGGTGCGCACCGCGCGCGACGTTGATCAGAAAGGCGCCCTTGGGCAGATGCGCCAGCGTGCCGTAGTCGAGGATGCCGCTGGTGTCGTCGGTCAGCGGCAACACGCAGACCAGCACCTGCGAGTGCGACAGGAAGGTTTCCAGCTCCTCGGTGCCGGCGTGCGAATGCACACCGGCGATTTCCTTGCGGCTGCGGCTCCAGCCATGCACCGGAAAATCGAAGTGCTGCAGCGCCTCGGCGATGCGGCTGCCGAGCACGCCCATGCCAAGGATGCCGATGCAAAAATCTTCCTTGCTGCGCGGCTTCAGAAAACGCCACTGGTGGTCGCGCGATTGCGCATCGAACTCGTCGAAGCGACGGAAATAACGCAACACCGCGTGCGTGACATACTCGGCCATCTGCACTCCCATGCCGGCGTCATCCAGCCGCACCACCGGCACGTCGGGCAAGGCCTCGCCCAGTTGCAGGATCGCATCGACGCCGGCGCCGAGATTGAAGATCGCCTTCAGGTCGGCGCGGCCGCGCAGCATCTCGGCCGGGGGACGCCACACCACCGCGTAGTCGGCCGCGGCCTGGTCGCCTTCGCGCCAGAGGCGCACATCGGCCAGCGGCAACGCGCGCTGGAGGTCGGCCAGCCATTCTTCGCCGCTGCTGCCGTGCGCATAAACAAGAATTTCCATACCTGCTCCGTTATGCCGTCTTGAACGACATCAGCGGCGCGCCTTCGCTGACCTGATCGCCCACCGCGTACAGCACCTGCTCGACCACGCCGGAGGCCGGGGCGGTGATGGTGTGTTCCATTTTCATCGCTTCCATGATCAGCATCGGCGCGCCCTTTTCGACCGCATCGCCGGCAGCGATCAGCACCGCCACGATCTTGCCCGGCATCGGCGCGGTCAGGCGGCCGCCTTCGGCTTCGGCTTCGCCAGAATGGGCCAGCGGATCGTTCCACAGCAGCGTGCTGTGCAGGCCGTCCTGATACACATGAAAGTGCTCGCCGTCGCGCAGCACCGTGCCGCGCACCGTGCGCTCGCCGAATTGCAGCGTGAGCAGGTTGTCGGCGTGACCGGTGATCTGCAGCGCTGCCGAGTCGGCACCGTGCGCCAGTTGCCAGCCGTGCTGCCGGTAGGTCACCACGACATCGCTGACGCGGTCCTCGTCGGCAAAGCGCAGGGTGCGTTGCAGTGGCACGTTCATGCGCCAGCCACTGCTGTCGGACCACGGGTCGGTCGCGCCCTGGCGGTCGTCCTGCAGCAGGGCGGCGCAAGCCAGCGCCAGCACCGCAAACGGCACCGCTTGCGGCGGCGGAAATAAGGCCGCCTGGTTGCGTTCGATCAGCCCGGTGTCGAGCGTGGCGCTGGAGAACGCCTCGCTCTCGACCAGCCGCTTGAGGAAGGCGATGTTCGACGACAAGCCGACGATGCGGTACTGCGACAATGCCTCGCTCATCTGCCGCAGCGCGGCGTCGCGGTCCTTGCCCCAGACGATCAGCTTGGCAATCATCGGATCGTAAAACGGCGAGATCGCATCGCCCTCGCGCACGCCGCTGTCGATGCGGGTGACGCTGTGCGTCTTCATGCCGGTCGGGGTGGCGAAACTGATCGCGGTCGGCGTGCCAAGATGCCGCAGCGTGCCGATCGATGGCAGGAAGCCCTTCTCGGGATTTTCGGCGTAGATGCGCGCCTCCAGCGCGTGGCCGTAGATCGACAACTGCTCTTGCGTGCGCGGCAGCGGTTCGCCCGACGCCACGCGCAACTGCCACTCGACCAGATCCTGGCCAGTGATCATTTCGGTGACCGGATGCTCGACCTGCAGCCGCGTATTCATTTCCATGAAATAGAACGAGCCATCCTGGTTGGCAATGAATTCAACGGTGCCGGCGCCGACGTAGTTCACCGCTTTGGCGGCGGCCATCGCGGCCTCGCCCATCGCGTTGCGCCGTTCCAGCGTCATGCCGGGCGCGGGCGCTTCTTCCAGCACCTTCTGGTGGCGGCGCTGCACCGAGCAATCGCGTTCGAACAAAAACACGCAATCGCCCTGGGTGTCGGCGAACACCTGGATTTCGATGTGACGCGGCGCACTCAGGTATTTTTCGACCAGCACCTTGTCGTCGCCAAAACTGCTGATCGCCTCGCGCTTGCAGGACGCCAGCGCGGCCTTGAAGTCGGCGCTGGCTTCAACGATGCGCATGCCCTTGCCGCCACCGCCGGCGCTGGCCTTGAGCAGCACCGGATAACCGATGCGGTCGGCCTGGTCGTTCAGAAAGCCGGGTTCCTGATTGTCGCCGTGATAGCCCGGCACCAGCGGCACCCCGGCCGTCTCCATCAACGCCTTGGCCGCGGACTTGCTGCCCATGGCCCGAATCGCCGACGCCGGCGGTCCGATGAACACCAGTCCGGCGGCGGCGCAGGCATCGGCGAAGCCGGCGTTCTCCGACAAAAATCCGTAGCCGGGATGAATCGCCTGCGCGCCGGTAGCGAGCGCGACTTCGATGATGCGGTCGCCGCGCAGGTAACTCGCCTTGGCTTCGGCCGGACCGATATGCACTGCTTCGTCGCACAGCGCGACATGGCGCGCGTGGGCATCGGCATCGGAATACACCGCCACCGTTTTCACACCGAGCCGACGCGCACTGGCAGCGACACGGCAGGCGATTTCACCACGATTGGCAATCAGGATTTTGGTGAACATGGTGTCTCTTTTTTTATAGGATTTGGGGTCGGCGCCGGATTAATGGCAGCCGTCGGCCTCGATGGCGGTGGCGCGTGTGCGCATGCCGAGCTTGGCCAGCAGGGCCTGGTCTTCTTCGACTTCCGGATTGCCGGTGGTGAGCAGCTTGTCGCCATAGAAAATCGAATTCGCACCGGCCAGGAAGCACAGCGCCTGCACCGCTTCGCCCATTTGGCGCCGCCCCGCCGACAGGCGCACCCGTGCCAGCGGCATGGTGATGCGCGCGACCGCGATGGTGCGCACGAATTCCAGTGGATCGAGCGCTTCGGCGCCATACAACGGCGTGCCTTCGACCTGCACCAGATGATTCACCGGCACCGATTCCGGATACGGCTCCAGATTCGCCAGTTGCGCTACCAGCCCGGCGCGTTGCAGGCGCGATTCGCCCATGCCGACGATGCCGCCGCAGCAAACCTTGATGCCGGCGCCGCGCACCCGGCCCAGCGTGTCGAGGCGATGCTGGTAGTCGCGCGTCGAGATCACGTTGCCGTAGAACTCGGGGGCGGTATCGAGATTGTGGTTGTAGTAATCGAGACCGGCATTCTTCAGTTTTTCAGCCTGGCCTTCGCCCAGCATGCCGAGCGTGGCGCAGGTTTCCAGACCCAGCGCCTTGACTTCGCGCACCATCTCTTCGACCTGTTCCAGATCGCGATCCTTTGGCTCGCGCCATGCCGCTCCCATGCAAAAGCGCGTGGCGCCATGCGCCTTGGCCTGCTTGGCGGCGGCCAGCACTTCGTCCAGCGGCAGGATTTTTTGCGCGGTCACGCCGGTGTCGTAGCGCGCCGCTTGCGGGCAGTAGCCGCAGTCTTCCGGACAGCCGCCGGTCTTGATCGACAGCAGCGTGGCCAGTTCGACTTCGGTAGGATCAAAGTGCTCGCGATGAATTTGCTGGGCGCGAAACAGCAGCTCGTTGAACGGCAGGTTGAACAGTGCCAGCACATCTTCTACCGGCCATTGGGTGGCCACGATAGTGGGAGTCGGCGCTTGAAAAACGATGGTTTGTGAAGTCATTGCGAGGTGTCCTGAAAAAAATTTGTGTGAATAAGTTGCGTAATCAATCCAACCAGCCCGGCTTGCGCTTGTCCAGAAAGGCGCGCACGCCTTCGCGTCCTTCGTCGGAGGCGCGAATGACAGCGATCCGTTCGGCGGTCTCGGCGATCAGCGCATCGGTGATCGGCGCGCCGCCGATGTCGCTGACCAGTCGCTTGGCTTCGCGCACCGCATTCGGACTGGCCGATACCAGTGCCTTGACCAGTGCTGCCACGGCCTCATCCAGCGCCGCTGCCGGCACCGCCTGTGCGACAAAACCAATGCGCAGCGCTTCACTGGCATCGAAGCGTTCCGCCGTCAAAAAATAACGCCGTGCCGCATTCTCCCCCATTGCCTTGATCACGTACGGGGAAATCGTGGCCGGGATCAAGCCGAGCCGGACTTCGGACAGGCAAAAGTTCACCGTATCGGCGGCGACTGCGATATCGCAGGCGGCCACCAGTCCCATGCCGCCGGCATAGCAGTCGCCCTGGACTTGCGCGACCACCGGCTTCGGGCACAGATAGATGGTGCGCAGCATCTCGGCCAGGCACAGTGCGTCGGCCAGGTTCTCGGCGTCGCTGTAACCGGCCATTTCCTTCATCCAGTTCAGATCGGCGCCGGCGCAGAACGCCACGCCGTTTGCCGCGAGCACGATGGCGCGCACGCTGTCGTCGTCGCCGAGTTCGCGAAACACCGCAGTCAGTTCGGCAATGCTGGCGGCATTGAAGGCGTTGCGTACATCGGGGCGATCGAGGGTGACGGTGGCGAGATGGCCGGCACGGGTGAGAGTGAGTGTGCTCATCATCACATCCGGAAAATACCGAACTTCGTTTCGGCGATCGGCGCGTTCAGCGCCGCACTCAGGCCCAGCGCCAGCACGCGGCGGGTGTCGGCCGGGTCGATCACGCCGTCGTCCCACAGCCGCGCCGAGGCGTAATACGGGTGGCCCTGCTGTTCGTATTGCTGGCGAATCGGCTGCTTGAAGGCTTCCTCTTCGTCAGCCGTCCACGCGCCGCCACGACCTTCGATGCCATCGCGCTTGACGGTGGCCAGCACACTGGCGGCCTGATCGCCACCCATCACCGAGATGCGCGCATTTGGCCACATCCACAAGAAGCGCGGCGAAAACGCGCGCCCGCACATGCCGTAGTTGCCGGCGCCAAAGCTGCCGCCGATGATGACGGTGAACTTCGGCACGGCTGCCGTGGCCACCGCCGTGACCATCTTCGCGCCGTTGCGCGCAATGCCTTCGTTCTCGTATTTGCGGCCGACCATGAAGCCGGTGATGTTCTGCAAGAACACCAGCGGAATCTTGCGCTGGCAGCACAGCTCGATGAAGTGGGTGCCCTTCAGGGCCGACTCGGAAAACAGGATGCCGTTGTTGGCGATGATCCCGACCGGCATGCCGTGGATGTGCGCAAAACCGCACACCAGCGTGGCGCCGTAGCGCGCCTTGAATTCATCGAACACGCTGCCATCGACGATGCGGGCAATGACTTCGTTGACGTCAAACGGCTTGCGGGTATCGACCGGAATCACGCCGTACAATTCTTCGGCCGGATAGTTCGGCTCGACCGGCTCGCGCAGATCGAGTTGTGCGATCTTGCGCCGATTCAGGTTGGAGACGATGGTGCGCGCCAGCGACAACGCGTGCAGATCGTTTTGCGCCAGATGATCGACCACGCCGGACAGGCGCGTATGCACGTCGCCGCCACCGAGATCTTCGGCGCTGACGACTTCGCCGGTGGCGGCTTTCACCAGCGGCGGTCCGCCCAGAAAGATCGTGCCCTGGTTCTTGACGATGATCGATTCATCGCTCATGGCCGGCACATAGGCGCCGCCGGCGGTGCACGACCCCATCACCACCGCGACTTGCGGTATGCCCTTGGCCGACAGCGTGGCCTGGTTGAAAAAGATGCGGCCGAAGTGATCGCGGTCGGGAAACACGTCATCCTGGTTCGGCAGGTTGGCGCCGCCGCTGTCGACCAGATAGATGCATGGCAAGTTGTTCTGGTCGGCGATTTCCTGCGCGCGCAAATGTTTTTTGACGGTCAGCGGATAGTAGGTGCCGCCCTTGACGGTGGCGTCGTTACAGACGATCACGCACTCCTGGCCGGAGACGCGGCCGATGCCGGTGATGATGCCGGCCGAGGGCGCGGCGTTGTCGTACACATTGTGCGCGGCCAGTTGCGACAGCTCCAGAAACGGCGTGCCCGGATCGAGCAGCATCTGCACGCGGTCGCGCGGCAGCAGCTTGCCGCGGCCGGTGTGCTTGGCACGCGCATCGTCGCCGCCGCCGAGGGCGATTTTTTCGACCGTGCGCTTGAGGTCATCGACGACCAGCTGGATCGCTGCGGCATTGGCCTTGAAATCATCCGAACGCGGGTTGAGTTTTGATTCGAGGATCATGGTGTGGCTCTGCTTTCGGGGAAACTGCCATCGAGGTACAACCAGCGGCCATCGTCACGCACGAAGCGACTGACTTCGTGCAAGCGATGGGCGCGGCCGTGGATCTTGTAGCGGGCAACGAATTCGACGCTGGCGTGATCGCCATTGCCGCCAATCTTGCGCACGTCGAGGCCGAGCCATTTGGCGTGCGGGTCATGTGCCAGATCGGGCGGACAGGTGCTGGACGACCAGGTCGCGCGCAGGTAGTCGATTGCGCCGCGGGTGTAGGCGGTATAGCGCGAGCGCATCAGTTCTTCGGCGCTGGCGGCGACCGCGCCGGCATCGATGAAGCGACCGCAGCAGCTGACATAGTCGCCGCCGCCGCACGGGCAGAGCTGGCTCACCGGGGCTTCTTCACGTAGTCGGCCACCGGCGCACCGGCGGCTTTCCAGGCGCTGAAACCGCCGGCCAGATCAGCCACGTTGGTCATCCCCATGTCCTGCACCGTCTTGGTAGCCAGCGCGCTGCGCCAGCCGGCGGCGCAAAAGAAAATGAACTCGCGATCTTCGCCAAAGATGGGCTTGAAATACGGCGACTCCGGATCGACCCAGAATTCAAGCATGCCGCGCGGCGCATGAAACGCGCCCGGAATCACGCCTTCGCGTTCGACTTCGCGCGGGTCGCGCAGATCGACCAGTTGCACCTTCGGATCGTCCAGCCGGGCGCGCACGGCGTCGACCGACAGCGTCGTAATCTCGGCGCTGGCTTCGTCGATCAGGGCCTTGTAGCCTTTTTTCATGGGGGTCTCCTCGGCTCGATTGTCAGGCCAGCGCACGGCCGATCAGGATCTTCTGGATGTCGCTGGTGCCTTCATAAATCTGGCACACGCGCACATCGCGGTAGATCCGCTCGACCGGAAAATCCGACACATAGCCGGACCCGCCATGAATCTGGATCGCGTCGGAACAGACTTTTTCGGCCATCTCGCTGGCGAACAATTTTGCCATCGCCGCTTCCTTCAGGCACGGCACCCCGGCGTCCTTCAGGCTCGCCGCGTGCCACACCAGCTGGCGCGCTGCTTCGATCTGGGTCGCCATGTCAGCCAGCTTGAACTGCACTGCCTGATGCGTGAAGATGGTCTGGCCGAAGCTGACACGCTCCTTGGCATACAGCAGCGCCGCGTCGAACGCCGCGCGCGCCATGCCGACGGCTTGCGCGGCGATGCCGATGCGTCCGCCTTCGAGGCCGGACAGCGCGATGCGATAGCCCTGGCCTTCGTCGCCGATCAGGTTGTCGGCCGGGATGCGGCAGTTCTCGAACAGGATCTGTGCCGTATCCGACGAGTGCTGGCCGAGCTTGTCTTCCAGCCGCGCGACGATGTAGCCGGGCGTATTGGTTGGCACCCAGAACGCGCTGATGCCTTTCTTGCCGGCCTCTTTGTCCGTCACGGCCAGCACGATGGCGACATCGGCATACTTGCCGCTGGTGATGAACTGCTTGACGCCATTGAGCACGTAGTCGTCACCGTCGCGCACGGCGGTGGTGCGCAGACTGGAGGCGTCGCTGCCGGCATGCGGTTCGGTCAGGCAAAACGCGCCGAGCATTTCGCCCTGTGCCAGTGGCCGCAGCCATTGCTCTTTCTGGGCCGGATTGGCATACATCATCGCGATGCTGCAGACCGGACAGTTGTTCACCGAAATCACCGTCGAAGTGCCGCCGTCGCCGGCCGCGACTTCTTCGATCACCAGCGCCAGCGCAAGATAGTCGAGACCGGCCCCGCCATTGGCTTCCGGCACGGCCACGCCATATGCACCCAGTGCGGCCAGCGCATGCAATTCATCCTGCGGGAAGTGATGTTCCTTGTCCCAGCGGGCCGCGTTCGGCACCAGCCGTTCCTGCGCGAAGGCGCGCAGCGCTTCGCGGATCATGTCGTGCTCTGGACTCAAAATCATTGGGTTCCTTTGAACTACCAGCTCAGCGCGCTGCCGTCGTAATTGAAAAATTTGCCGTTGTCGGCCGCACGCAGGCCAGCCAGCGTAGTGCGGATACCGGCCACGCTGTCTTCGACGGCCAAATCCGCGCCGTCGCCACCCATGTCGGTGCGCACCCAGCCCGGATGCAGCGACACGCAAATCGCCTTTTGCGGGCCGAACGTCAAGGCGCTGTCGACCAGCACCGAATTCAGCGCGGCCTTGCTGGCGCGGTACAACCAGCCGCTCGGACTGCCGCGCTGACCCATTGATCCCATCAGCGACGAAATCACCGCCAGCCGTCCCTTGCCATTGACCACCAGCGGGCCAATCAGCGGCAGCAGTCGCATCGCACCCAGCACGTTGGCGTGCATCACGGTGTCGAATTCGGCCTGCGTCGGTGTTTCCAGCCCGCTGGTGCGCGGACCGTAGACACCGGCGCACAGGATCGCGACATCGAGCCGCTCATCGTCGAGCCGCCAGCCGAGCGCAGCGCATTGCTCGACATTGGCGACATCGAGCTGGATGGTTTCGCAGCCCAGTTCGAGCAACGCATCGGCATGCTGCAACTGCCGCACGGTAGCGATCACGCGCCAGCCATCGGCCCGATACTGGCGTGCCAGTTCGAAACCGATGCCGCGCGAGGCGCCCACAATCAGAGCGACGGCCATGCTTACACCAGCTCGATGGCCATGGCCGTGCCTTCGCCGCCGCCGATGCACAGCGTGGCAACGCCGCGCTTGCCGCCGGTTTTTTTCAGCGCGCCGATCAGCGTGACGATGATGCGGGCGCCGGACGCGCCAATCGGATGACCCAGCGCACAGGCGCCGCCGTGGATGTTGACCTTGCTGTGCGGGATGTCGAGTTCGCGCATTGCCGCCATTGGCACGGCCGCAAAGGCCTCGTTGATTTCGAACAGATCGACGTCTTTCAGGGTCCAGCCGGTTTTCTTGAACAGCTTGTCGATCGCGCCGATCGGGGCGGTGGTGAACCAGTTCGGTTCCTGCGAGTGGCGGCTGTGGCCGACAATCCGGGCGATCGGCGTGCAGCCGAGTTTCTTGGCGGTCGATTCGCGCATCAGCACGAGTGCGGCGGCGCCATCGTTGATCGACGACGACGACGCCGCAGTGATGGTGCCGTCTTTCTTGAACGCCGGTTTCAGCGTCGGGATCTTGTCGAGCTTGGCCTTGGCCGGACCTTCGTCCTTGCTGATGACGACATCGCCGCTGCGACCCGAGACCGTCACCGGCGCGATTTCCCAGTCGAACGAGCCATCGGCGCTGGCGGCCTGGGCGCGCTTGACCGAGGCGATCGCGAAGGCATCCTGCTCTTCGCGGGTGAACTGGTATTTGGCAACGCACTCTTCGGCGAAGGTGCCCATCGAGCGGCCCTTGTCGTAAGCGTCTTCCAGTCCGTCGAGCATCATGTGGTCATACATCATGGCGTGGCCGATGCGGTAGCCGCCGCGCGCTTTCGGGATCAGATACGGCGCGCCGGTCATCGACTCCATGCCGCCGGTGACGACCACCTCGTTGGTGCCGGCCAGCAGCGAATCGACGCCGTACATGGTGGCCTGCATGGCCGAGCCGCACATCTTCGACAGGGTGACCGCGCCGGCCGAAACCGGAATGCCGGCCTTGATTGCGGCCTGCCGCGCTGGCGCCTGGCCCTGGCCGGCCATCAGGCAATTGCCGAAGATGACGTCGTTGACCTGGTCCGGATTCAGTCCGGCACGCTCGACCGCAGCGCGGATCGCGACGGCGCCGAGTTCGTTGGCCGACAGCGACGTGAAGTCGCCCTGAAAAGCACCCATTGGGGTACGGGCTGCGCCGACGATGACGATGGGATCATTCATGGTGGTTCTCCTGACAAATTGTTTTGGTTAGGCAGCCTGCGCTGCGACGGTTGGACTATTGAGAAGTTGCGCCTGATAACTGAAGCGCAGTTGCTGCGGATACGGAAATACGTCGTCAATCTGGCCGGCCAGAATACGCTCCTTGCAGCCCTGCCAGTATGCCGCGCTGAGCAGGTCGGCGTGGTATTTCATGAAATACTTTTTGACGTTGGCGTTACCCAGCAAGAAAGTGCCGAACTGCTCCGGGAAAACATCGTGCTTGCCAATCGGATACCACGGCTCCGCGGCCATTTCGTCTTCCTCGTTGCGCGGCAGCGGAATGGTGCGGAAATTGCAGTCGGTGATGTATTCGATCTCATCGTAATCGTAAAACACCACGCGGCCGTGACGGGTCACGCCGAAATTTTTGTACAGCATGTCGCCCGGAAAAATATTTGCCCGCACCAATTCCTTGATCGCATTGCCGTACTCGAAAATGCCGTGCTCGATCGCTGCATCATCGCCGCGTTGTTCGGCGCTGCTCAGCCAGATGTTCAACGGGATCATGCGCCGCTCGATATAGACGTGCCTGATGATGACTTGATCATCATCTTCTTCGATCAGCGACGGCGCAACCGATTTCAGTTCGGCCAGCAAGTCGTCGTCGAAGCGGCTGCGCGGGAACGCGACATTGGAATACTCGAGGGTATCGGCCATGCGACCAACGCGGTCATGGTTCTTCACCAGCACGTACTTTTCGCGCACCAGCGCCGGCGTGGTTTCCTTTGGCGGCGGGAAGAAATCCTTGATCACCTTGAATACATACGGAAACGACGGCAGGGCGAACACCACCATCACCAGCCCCTTGATGCCGGGCGCGGCCTCGATGCGATCCGACGAGTGGCGCAGGTGGTGCAGGTAATCGCGGTAGAACAGCGACTTGCCATGCTTTTGCAGGCCCAGCATCGTGTAGATTTCACTGCGCGGTTTTTTCGGCAGCAGCGAGCGCACGAACTGGACGTAGCCGGACGGCACTTCCATGTCGACCATGAAATACGCGCGGGTAAACGAAAACAGCACGGTGATCAGGGCCGGATCGAACAGCACCGTATCGAGAATCAGCTGGCCCTTGCGGTTGTGCAGGATCGGCACCACGAACGGGTATTCGCGATTGCCATTGATGCCCTTGCCGATGATGTAGGCGCCCTTGTTGCGATAAAACAGGCTGGCCAGCACCTGCACCTGATGATTCGGTTCGAGGTTCTCGGGGCCGAACACATCCTGCAGACGGCTTTCGACCAGCCCGATATCGCGGTCCAGATCGGCGAACGGACAGGCCAGCTGAAAATTGGTGACGATGCGCTTCAAGGTGTAATGCAGGCCGTCGGCGGCCGGATAGTACACGCGGTAGCTGGGCGCGAGATCGCTGGTTTCGATGTACTCGGTGGAAATCACCGGGCGCACGAAAATAAAGTCGTTATGGAAATAGGTGCGGTGCAGGATGTTGCAGCAGACCGAATTGAAAAACGTCTCGGCCAGCTCCGGCTGCTTGTGGTCGGTCAGCAGGCCGATGTAATGCAACTTGACTTCGCGCCAGACCGCATCGGTCAGTTCGCCGTCGTCGTATTCATCTTCGAGGATCGCAACGCACTCATGCACGCGCTTGTCATAGAACGCGATGCGCTCGCGCAGGCTGGTTTGCTGCAACTGCCAGGCGCCTTGCTCAAAGTGCCGCTTGGCCGCCTGGCTGGTGGCGCGAAACAGGCGATAGTGCTTGTCGAAGCCATCCAGGATGGTGCGCGCGATGTCGAACGCGATCTGCGACGAAAGCAGTTTGGGGAACGCAGCTGTCATGTCAGGACCCGAATGGCCATTGCCGGAGTGCCAGTGTAGCCATTTCGCGCACCGGGTGAGTTATCGGGTCTCGGCAAACAGCTCGCGCCCGATCAGCATGCGCCGGATCTCGCTGGTGCCCGCGCCGATTTCGTACAGCTTGGCATCACGCCACAGGCGCCCGGCCGGGTATTCGTTGATGTAGCCGTTGCCGCCCAGCGCCTGAATCGTTTCGCCAGCCATCCAGGTGGCTTTTTCGGCGCTGTACAGGATCGCGCCGGCGGCATCCTTGCGCAGGGCGCGCACCGCCTCCGGCGTTTTGGCACGGTCACAAGCCTGGCCGACCGCATACACGTACGATTTGCAGGCCATCATGGTCGAATACATGTCGGCCAGCTTGCCCTGCATCAGCTGGAATTCGCCGATCGGCTGGCCGAACTGCTTGCGCTCATGCACATACGGAATCACCACGTCCATGCAGGCCTGCATGATGCCCAGCGGGCCGCCGGACAACACGGTGCGTTCGTAGTCCAGGCCGGACATCAGCACATTGACGCCCTTGCCCAGGCCGCCCAGCACGTTTTCGGCCGGCACTTCGCAATCGCGGAACACCAGTTCGCCGGTGTGCGAACCGCGCATGCCGAGCTTGTCGAGCTTCTGGGCGACGCTAAAGCCGGGGAAATTCTTTTCGATCAGAAATGCCGTCATGCCGCGCGGGCCGGCTTCGATATCGTTCTTGGCATACACCACCAGCACATCGGCATCGGGGCCGTTGGTGATCCACATCTTGGTGCCATTCAGGACCCAGCGGTCGCCTTTCCAGTCGGCGCGCAGTTTCATGCTGACCACGTCCGAACCGGCGTTCGGCTCGGACATCGCCAGTGCGCCGATGTGTTCGCCCGACACCAGCTTCGGCAGGTATTTGGCCTTCTGTTCATCGCTGCCATTGCGCTTGATCTGGTTCACGCACAGATTCGAATGCGCGCCGTACGACAAACCGACCGAGGCCGAGGCGCGCGAGATTTCTTCCATTGCGATGATGTGGGCCAGATAGCCCATGTTGGCGCCGCCGTATTCTTCGCCAACGGTAATGCCGAGCACGCCGAGCTCGCCCATTTTTTTCCACAGATCCATCGGAAACTGATCGCTGCGATCGATTTCGCCGGCGCGCGGCGCAATCTCGGTGCTGGCGAATTGGGCGATGGCGTCGCGCAGCGCGGCGATGTCTTCGCCATGGTCAAACGTCAGTCCGGGCAGATCGATCATGGCATCCTCAGTGGTCGGGAAATTGGTGGCGAAAGTGTACCTTGGATTGACGTTAACGTAAACGTCAACGCAGCATCATTCAAACGGCCTTCAGCGCGGCCTTTTTACTGGCGCGGCCCTCCAGCACCTTGCGGCATTGGGCCTCATGCGCGCTGATTTCGGCCAGCGTGATGTCGATGTCTTCGCGCTGCAATTCCAGCGTTTGCCGATGGGCGTCCAGCACCGCCAGGAAACGCTTCATCTGCGCCGCCGAATCCTTCGGTGATTCATACATGTCGACCAGGCCCTTGATCTCGGACAGCGTCAGGCCCAGCCGTTTGCCGCGCAGCGTCAGCTTCAGCCGGGTCCGTTCGCGCGCGGTGTAGACCCGGGTGCGCCCGCTGGCGCCTTCGCGCTTCGGACTGATCAAACCCTGGTCTTCGTAGAAACGGATCGCGCGTGGCGTGATATCGAATTCGCGCGCCAGTTCGGTAATGGTGTAAGTTGGCATCCGGTGTGTTGTAAGCGACAGTTGACGTAAACGTAAAGCATTGTAGACGTGCCAGCCCGATTTTTGCATCCCCTACCCGGAAAAACCGCTGATGAATCTGCTCGAAGCCCAACTTGACTATCCTTTTGGCGACACCTTGCCCGCCAGCGGCGCCTTGCTCGAAGTCGCGCCCGGCGTGCACTGGTTGCGCATGGGCCTGCCGTTCGCACTGAACCACATCAACCTCTGGCTGCTGGAGGACGGCGACGGCTGGACTGCGATCGACTGCGGCATCGCCAGCGATGAGACGCGCGCGGCGTGGGAGGTCATCTTTGCCACCCACTTGCGCGGCCGCCCCATCACCCGCGTGCTGGCCACGCATTGCCATCCGGACCATGTCGGACTGGCCGACTGGCTGTGCCAGCGCTGGCAGGCGCCGCTGTGGATGACGACCGGCGAGTACGCCTTTGCGCGCATGATGTCGGCCGCCTTGCCGGGAGTCGATGGCACCGCCATCGTGCCGCATTTCCAGCGCCACGGCCTGAGCGACCCGGCCCTGCTGGAACGGCTGGCTGGCCGCAAGAGTTACTACCAGACGCTGGTGCCGGCGGTGCCGCTTTCGTACCGCCGCATTCAGGATGAACAAACCGTGCGCATCGGCGTGCATGACTGGCGCGTGATTACCGGTTTTGGTCATGCGCCGGAGCATGCCTCGCTGTATTCAGCGCAATTGAATGTGCTGATTGCCGGCGACATGGTGCTGCCGCGCATATCCACCAACGTGTCGGTGTTTGCGATCGAGCCGGAATCCAATCCGGTGCAGCAGTATCTGGATTCGCTGGCCAAATACGCGGACCTGCCGGCCGATACGCTGGTGCTGCCGTCGCACGGCAAACCGTTTCGTGGATTGCATACGCGCATCACCCAGCTCAATGACCATCATGCCGCGCGCCTGGCCGAGGTCGTCACGGCATGCGCCACGCCGCAATCGGCGGCCGACATCCTGCCGGTGATGTTTCCGCGCGCGCTGGATACGCACCAACTGAGTTTCGCGCTGGGCGAGGCGCTGGCGCATTTGCACAAGCTCTGGTTCGATGGCGTGCTGCAGCGTCGTGTTGGCGACGATGGCGTGTTTCGCTTCGTGGCCCTGGGCGCCTGACGCGCAACCGGGCGGACTGCGGTGAACTGACATCAACAGCACCGCACCGAATTCGCTGGAAATTTTTGCCACCAACACTACACCTTTGCCGCGCGACAAATAAGCTGTTGATCATCTTGCATCGCCATCGGCGCACACCTACACTGAGAGCTGCCGATGTCCGACAAGTTTTGTTGCAGGCCCTCTGGCAGTCCTCCTTCGCCTTCATCGCTACGCGACAACATCCACCGATTTCCACGTTCCAATTTAATTCTTATTGGTCAATAAAAGTTCCTGTCAGTCAGAGACTGACTCTCAGGATTCGACATGGAATAGTGCGCAATAATGAAAGCATCTATCGAACGAGAAGACTTCAGCGAACGCTTGCAGCTTGCGTTGCGAAATGCCGACTACTCACCGGACAGCCCGACACAACTGGCGCGCGAATTCAACATTCGCTTCGCAGGTCGGCCCATCACCGTCCATGCTGCGCGCAAGTGGCTGGTGGGGGAGGCGATCCCCACTCAGGAAAAACTACGGACCCTGGCGCAGTGGCTGGGCGTGCCCGCCGAATGGCTGCGTTTTGGCGGCGGCGACGACAAGAGTGCAGAGTCGGCCGATCCGACCCTGCGCTTCGAATCCGCCGATGTCAAACTGATCGCCGACCTGCAACGGCTCGACGAGACGTACCGCGTCATCGCCCGCGAAATCATTCGCATGCTGGTGCGGATCAATCGCCAAAAATGAGGCAACCCCGCTGGCGGATTCAGCACTCTGACTGAATCCGTCGCAAATACTGCAAGCCGGCAATGGCCCGGCTGCCGTACCACGACAGCATCTCTCCATCTACCAGCCGTACCGGCTTGCCAATCTGTTGTTCCAGACTGTCGACATGCGCCTCGCCGAAGTGATACGGCTCGCTCGACAGCAGCACCAAGTCCACCGCTTGCACCAGCGCATCCGACCAGCTGAAGGTCGGATAGCGCGCCATCGACGTCGGCGCCGGCCATTGCTGCCAGCCAATCTGTTCCAGCATGCGCGCGATGTACGTATCGCGCGACACCGTCATCCATGGATCCTTCCAGATGCAATACAGCACCCGTTGCGGCGCGCCAGGCGTCAGCAGCGCCGCGGCCGATTCGAATTGCGCGCACAGGGCTTCGGCCTGCGCGACCCGGCCAAAGACGCCGCCGAGCAAGCGATACAGCGCCAGATTGTCGCGCGGCGCCAGCGGATGGGTGACGATCACGTGCGGCACGATCTTGCGCAATGCATCGACGGTCGGTTTTTCGTTTTCGTCGATGTTGACGATCAGGTGGGTTGCGCCAAACGTGCTGATCTTGTCGACATTCACGTCCTTGGTACCGCCCACCTTGGCAATGCCGCGCACCACATCGGCCGGATGAATGCAGAAACCGGTGCGCCCGACCAGCGACTGCGCCAGGCCGAGGTCGCACAACAGCTCCGTAATCGACGGCACCAGCGAGACGATGCGCGGCGCCTGTGCGGCATCGACCGGTTGGTGCTTGATGCCGAGCGCGTCGATGAGCTTCATGGCGCGCTGCGGGCCTTGCGCGGAGCATGCGCAAACAAGCGGTCGTACACGGCATCGGGCAGCAGGCGCAACATTTTCGCGACCACGCCCATTTGCCATGGCAAAACGCAATAGCTGCTGCCGACGGCGATGGCCGCGATGGCTTTGCGCGCAAAACTGTCAGCCGGCATCAGGAACGGCATGCGGTAGCTGTTGTGATCCGTCATGGGTGTGGCGATATAGCCTGGCGCGATGGTGACGACGCCGATGCCGCGCCCGCGCAGCTCGACCCGCAGTGCTTCGCAATAGCTGATGACGGCGGCCTTGGAGGCGCTGTAGGCGCCGGCGCCGGGCAAACCGCGGATGCCGGCGACACTGCCAATGCCGACCAGGCGTGGCGCCGCGCGTCCGCCCTGCACCTGCGCGGTCATGGCCGCGATGAAGGGCGCGAAGGTGGCCACGGTGGCGATCAGGTTGGTGTCGACAATGCGCTGGAATACGGCCAGATCGGCACCGTGTTCGGTCAGGGTGCCGTGCGAAATCCCGGCGTTGGCGATTACCACGTCGACTGCACCGCCGGCCAGGAAGTGCTGCGCCGCTGCGCGCAGCGCGGCATGGTCGGTGACGTCGAGCACATAAATCTGATGGGCGACGGAATTGGGCAGGCTGGCGACCAGTTCGCCGAGCAGTTCGCGCCGCCGTGCGACCAGACCAAGGATCGCTCCTTGCTGCGCATAAGCGCGCGCGAGTGCCGCGCCGAGACCGCTTGATGCGCCGGTGATGAAGACCCGCTGCGCGATGGGTGCTGCCGCCATGTCACCTCCGGCTTGCTCAATAAAAAAAACCCGCCGGGTTGACGGGTTTGCTGGCGCGGATGAGTACCCGCTTATTTCTTGGCTGGCGCCTTGGCCGCCTTGGCCGCCGGCGCTGCCGGTGCCGTGGTGGCGCCCTTGCGTTCCGCCTGGGCCTTGGCCACCAGCGCATCCATCACTTGCAAGGTCGAGGTTGCCAGCACGTTTTCAGGCTGGCTCTTGCCAAACGCGGTGCCGACAATCGATGGCGAGGTAAGGTACTTGCCGTCGATGGCAATGGTTGGCACGCCGTCGATCTTGTAGGCCTCCTGCATCGAGCTGGCCTGGCGCACCTTGCTTTGCATGCCGAACGAGTTGTAGACGTCGGCGAATTTCTGCTTGTCGAGGCCCTGCTTGCCGACGAAATCGAGAATCGTCGCATCGGTGTCGATCTGCTGGCGTTCGACGTGGATGGCGTTGAATACCTTGCGCTGCATTTCTTCTGATTTGCCCATTGCTTCCAGCGCGTAATATAACTTCTGCTGGGGAATGAACGAATCGCGGAAAGCGACCGGCACACGCTTGAAGGTGATGTTGTCGGCATTCTTCTTGACCCACTCGGCCAGCGACGGCTCGAACGCGAAGCAATGCGGGCACGAATACCAGAAGAACTCGGTGACTTCGACCTTTTTGCCGGCTTCGGTCGGCTGCTGCCGCTCCAGCGTGCGGTATTCGGCGCCGTTTTGCGGCGCCGTCGGACTCGCCGTCGCGGCGGCCATGATCAGACCAAGACTTGCCGACACCAGCACTTGTTGAATGAAACGCATACGACTCCTTCGGGGGATCAGGGGGTTTTAGGGGTGCGAACAACGGCGACATCGACGCCACTGTCGGTCAATTTGCCACGGGTACGATTCATTGCATCGAGCTGGCTGAACGGCCCGACCCGCACCCGGTACAGCACGCCGGTGTCGCTGGGCCGTTCAGTGATGTGCGCTTCGAAGCCGAGCAGTGCCAGTTTGGCACGGGCGCTTTCGGCATCGTTCTGCTCGCGGAAGGCGCCAGCCTGCAGATAGTAGGTCCATTTCTCGTCGCTGCCTTCCTCGGCGCGCGGATCGACTTTCTTGGGCTTTTCGGCGACCGGCTGGGCCGCGGCTTCCTTGGCGGCGGCGTTCTTGACGGCTTGCGGATCGGCCGAGTTGGGCGGCGCCGGATCGACTGCCGGCGGCGCTGCGGCAAAACCCTTGGCAGCCTCCTTGGCCGGATTCTTGTTGCCGTACAGCGGCTTGTTCGGGTCGGTGGCCTGGCCCGGCGTGAGTTCGGCGCGATCGGGCTTGGCCACCTTGTTGAGGAACGGCAGCGTGGTCTTGTTGATGGTCAGCGCGACGCCGACGGCAATCCCGAGGCCGATCACCAACCCGATGATCAGGCCGAGCAGGGTGCCGCCGGTTTGGCTGCGGCGGGACAGGTGTTTGTGGATGTGTTGGCTCATGCGTGCTGGATTCAATTCGAAAGATTACATTCTTGTGGGTGCCGATACGCCAAGCAGCGACAGACCGTTACGCAATACTTGCCGGGTTGCCAGCAACAACGCCAGCCGTGCCATTCTGGTTGGCACATCGTCGACCAATACCCGCTCCGCATTGTAGTAGCTATGCAGTTCCCCGGCCAGATCGCGCAGATAGAAGGCGACCTGGTGCGGGCCGAGTTCTTCGAGCGCGTGTGCCAGTGCATCCGGATAGTCGGCCAGCTTGGCCAGCAGCGTCGCTTCGCGCGGGGCTGTCAGCGGGCTCAGGTCGACCTCGCGCAGCGTTGCTTCGTCGCCGCCCCATTGCGCCAGCACCGAGCAGATGCGGGCATGCGCATACTGCACGTAATACACCGGATTTTCATCCGACTGCGCCCGTGCCAGATCGACATCGAACACGAACTCGGAGTCGGCCTTGCGCGAGATCAGGAAGAACCGCACCGCATCGCGGCCCCGGGTCAGGTCGTCGGTGGCGTCGCCGTTGGACCATTCGATCAGGTCGCGCAAGGTGACATACGAGCCGGCGCGCTTGGAGATCTTGACCTCTTCGCCGTCCTTCATCACCGTCACCATCTTGTGCAGCACGTAGTCGGGATAGCCCTGCGGGATGCTCTTGCCGGCGGCTTGCAGGCCGGCGCGCACGCGCGCGATGGTGCCGTGGTGATCGCTGCCCTGGATGTTGATGGCGCTGTCGTAGCCGCGCTCCCATTTGACGATGTGATACGCCACATCCGGCACGAAGTACGTGAAGGTGCCGTCGGATTTCTTCATCACGCGGTCTTTGTCGTCGCCGTAGTCGGTGGTGCGCAGCCACAGCGCACCTTCGTGCTCGTAGGTCTTGCCGGCGGCGATCAGCGCCTCGACCGCGGCGGTCACCTTGCCATCGCCGTACAGCGACGACTCCAGATAGTAGTTGTCGAACTTCACGCCAAACGCCTGCAGGTCCAGATCCTGTTCATGGCGCAGGTAGGCGACGGCAAACTGCCGGATCGAATCCAGGTCGTTGACGTCGCCACTGGCGGTGGCCGGCGCGCCATCGACGGCGCCGACGGTTTTTTTGGCCAGGAAATCAAGCGCGATGTCGCCGATGTAGTCGCCGTTGTAGGCGGGCTCCGGCCAGTTCGCGTCGCCCGGGACGAAGCCGCGCGCGCGCGCCTGCACCGAATTGGCCAGCGTGGCGATCTGCACGCCGGCGTCGTTGTAGTAAAACTCGCGCATGACGTCATAGCCCTGCACCTCGAACAATGCCGACAGCGCATCGCCCAGCGCGGCCTGGCGGCCATGGCCGACATGCAGCGGGCCGGTAGGATTGGCCGACACGAACTCGAGCAGCACCTTGCGGCCCGCGCCCTGCGTGCTGCGGCCGTATTCGGTGTTCTGCTGCAGCACCGTATGCACCACCTCCTGTTTCGCGGCCGTGGCCAGGCGCAGGTTGATGAAGCCGGGTCCGGCGATCTCGACGGCGTCGATCAGGCCGCTGCGGGCCGGGTCGGCCATCAGGGCGGCAACCAGTTGCTGCGCCAGTTCGCGCGGATTCTTTTTCAGCGGCTTGGCCAGTTGCATGGCGATGTTGCAGGCGACGTCGCCATGGCTGGGGTCGCGCGGGCGTTCGAGCACGACTGCCGGTTGCAGCTCGGTGCCGGCAACCAGCGGCGCCACGGCGGCGTTGAAGAGGTCAGTGATGCGTTGTTTTTGATGGGCGAGCATGGATTGGGCGCAAATTGGGACAGTCGGCAAGGCCGGACTGTCGTGAGGAAATGGAATCCGATTATACCGAGCCGACCGGCCTGCGCCTATCGACGGCCACGCATCGTTGGAAACGTCATATCCACAGCACAAACGCTTCGTTCACCGTGACGCCGCGGATTTTTAAAATATACCTGTCAACTCGTCGAAAGGAAAACCATGCATGACCAAGCATTCCGCGCCGCTGCTGCGGCCCTGATCGTGCTCGCAGGCCTGGGCACGGTGCAAGCACAACAGGTGGTACGTATTGGCCATGCCGGACCCACCACCGGTCCGATCGCCCACCTTGGCAAGGACAGCGAAAACGGCGCCCGGCTCGCCATCGATGCACTCAATGCCAAAGGCGTCGTGATCGGCGGCCAGCCGGTGCGCTTCGCGCTGCAGGCGGAAGACGACGGCGCCGATCCCAGGCAGGGCGCCAGCGTGGCGCAAAAGCTGGTGGATGCCAAGGTCAATGGCGTGGTCGGGCATTTCAATTCCGGCGTCTCGATTCCCGCCGCCCGCATCTACGCCAACGCCGGCATTGCGCAAGTCTCGCCCGCGGCCACCAGTCCGAAATACACGCAACAGGGTTTGCCGACCACCTTCCGGGTGGTCGCCAATGACGTCCAGATCGGGCGGGCGCTGGCACGACATGCAGCGCAACAGCTGCACGCCAGGCGCATCGCCGTGATCGATGATCGCACCGCGTATGGCCAGGGTCTGGCCGACGAATTCACCAAGGCGATCCGCACGCATCCCGGCATCAGCGTGGTGTCGCAGCAATACACCACCGATCGCGCCACCGATTTCAGCGCGATTCTGACCGCCATCAAGGCCACTGCGCCGCAGGTGATCTTTTACGGCGGCATGGATGCGGTGGCCGGTCCGCTGCTGCGGCAGATGCGTCAGCTCGGCATTGACGCGACGCTGGTTGGCGGCGGTGGCATCTGCAATGACGCGCTGCCCGGCCTGGCTGGCGGCAGCATCGCCGACGACCGCGTGGTCTGCGCACTGCCGGGCGGGGTCGAGCCGGACCGCGCCGCCGATCTGGATGCCTTCAAGCGCGCTTACCGCAAGCAATTCGGCACCGATGTATTGTGGGTCGCCGCCTACGCGCATGACGCGGTGATGGTTCTGGTCGACGCCATGCAGCGCGCCGGCACTACTGCACCGGACAAGTATTTGCCGGCGCTGGCGCGCAGCCGGTACCAGGGCAGCACCGGCCTGCTGGCCTTCGATGAGCACGGCGATTTGCGCGATGCTGCGGTGACGCTGTATGTGTTTCGCGGCGGCGCGCGCAATCAGATCGGGATAATCCGCTAGATCGGCGCGCAATCCATCAGGCCACTTCAGCACCCGTTGACGCCGCCAGAATTGCAAACCAGTCTTCGCGCGCAAGGGTCACGGCGCAGGCGGACACCGCCTCGGCGATCGCCGCAATCCGGCCCGATCCGGTCAGCACCAGCGGCCGGGACGGATGTTGCAATACCCAGGCCGTGGCAATCACCGCTTCGCTGACCGCGTGCAGTGCAGCGACCCGCGCCAGTTCGGCGCGCACCCGCTGCACCCGGGCATCGCCGTCGCCAAACAACTGCCCGCCACCGAGCGCCGACCAGATCATCGGCGCGCAGCGCAGGCGCTGGGCCTGATCGAGCGAACCGTCGGTGAGCGCGGCCGGCTGCAGCACCGACAGCTCGACCTGATTGGTCACCAGCGGCACCCGCGACGACAGCAGATCAAACTGCGCCGGCGTGAAGTTGGAAACACCGAAATGCAGCACCTTGCCGTCCTTTTGCAATTGCAGAAAAGCCTCGGCCACGGCATCCGCATCCATCAGCGGATCGGGGCGATGGATCAGCAGCAGATCCAGGTGATCGGTGTGCATCGCCCGCAGCGACGTCTCGACCGACGCCAGGATATGCGCGCCGCTGGTGTCGTAATGCTTGACCCGGTGCTGTGGACGATTCGGATGCACCAGCTTGATGCCGCATTTGCTGACGATCTGCAGCCGCTTGCGCAAGCCCGGCGCCAGCGCGAGCGCCTCGCCGAGCAAGGTTTCCGACACATAGCCGCCATAGATATCGGCCTGGTCGACCGTCGTCACGCCTAGCGCGAGTGCCTGCTCGAGCAGCGCCACCCGGGCCGCTGGCGCAAGATTCCACTCGGCCAGCCGCCACAGTCCGAACACGATCCGGGAGAATTCCGGACCGTCGGCGGCGAGCCGGATGCGCGGTGCGATCACAGCGATTTAAGGATGTCGGCGCGCTTGGCGGCGTACTCTTCTTCGGTGATCAAGTCTTGCGCGCGCAGGCGCTTGAGCGCTTTCAGGCGCTCTTCCTGGGCAGCATAGAACTTGTCATCGCGCGCCACCGGCAGCGGTGCAGCGACCGGGGCAGGTTGATATTGCGTTGGCATGGCCGGCGCAAGTATCGTATTTTTGGGCGTGTTTGGCGTCACCGACAGGATCACCGAGTCGGTGCGCGGATGCTGCATGCCCTCCGACGACAACACCACTTTCGATGCCTTGGCGCGACTGCCGAAGTTGAATTCGCGCGCCCGACGGGTGGCGCGATAGGCGCCGATGAAATCGGTTTGTGCTTCGCCCACGATCAGGTTCAGGCCGGTGCGGTCGATGAAGGCGCGGCCGCTGGTGCCGACCTTGGTGCCCAGCACGCCGCTGTTGCCGCGGCTGACCACAAAGAAAATCACATCCTGCTGCGGACCGGCCTTGGCCAGCGCCAGCGCCAGGCCACGCGCCAAACTGCTCGCGCTGTCGTCATCGAACAGGCCGACCGGCTTGCCCTTACTTTCTACCTTCAACAGCAACAGCGCGTGGCTGAGCGTATCGACCGGCAGTTCCTGCGGCTGCAGATTGGCCGGGCCAGGATTGGCTGTCAGATAAATTTGGTCGAACTCGCCTTCGCTCCACGCCATGTCGCGCGGCGAACAGGAGGCGCAGGCTTCATAGCGAGCGCCCTCGGTCGAGGCGCCGGCAAAGGGCGCGGCGCCGAGCAGGGATAGTCCAAACAGGGTCGGCAACAGACGCGGGGCAATCAAGGTGATGAGGCGCATGAATTCTCCAAGGGGGCAAATGATGTCGAAAACGACATCAGGAAAAGCTGATGTTCAGGACAATTATTGAGGACTTTCGGTCTCTGCCAGAACAAATGGCAGAAAAGCGAATGTACTTCAATTACTTGTAGTATTAGTACAGCAATTTTACAACACTCAACTATCATTGGTGCGGATTACCCTTCCGGCCGCATATTCTCATAGCAGAGATCAGGCTTAAATCCGAACTTCACGATGCGGCGTTGTTACATTTGCATCAAAAAAAATGCAATTTTTTTAGTAAAACTACAAAGAAATGCTAGAATTAATCACAGTGGCCTACAGGAATCCGTGCAGCAAATGCGATTTTATCGGTTTCAGCCTCAAACAGGCGAATTGTAGTTTCACTAGATTTTGGCCGTGACGATCTGTCATGTCCGAAAGTCTGGCGCAATGCCTGGCAGCTTGGAGCATATGCCGGGAGTAACAGGGAATTCGCGCTTGGTCGAGTTGACTAAGTTCGCGCACGACACAATTTTAAAAAATCTATTAGGAGATGAAATGAGCCGCATTTTGAAATCACTGCCGGTGGCAGCCACATTGGCCTTGACAGCGTCGTTTGCGCAGGCCGCATTCCCAATCGACTTCGGTGGCTATTTCCGCTCCGGTTTCGGCACCTCCAGCGAAGGCGGCAAGGAAGCCTGTTTCGGCCTGGCTGGCGCGGGTTCGAAATTCCGCCTCGGTAACGAGTGCGAGACCTACGGCGAGCTGGCCTTCGGCGGCGAAGCCTTCAAGGGCGCCAACGGCTTCGGCATCCGCCTCAATACCCGGCTGGCATTCGTGGTCAAGAACAACACCGATTTCGAGCAGTATTCACCGGCATGGCGCGAAGCCAACGCTGTCGCCGAGAACATCGGTACCGGCGCGTTCTCAAAAGCCAAGGCCTGGGTTGGCAAACGCTTCTACGATCGTCAAGACGTGCATATTTCGGATTACTACTTCTGGAATGACAGCGGTCCTGGCGCCGGTCTGGAGAACATTGATCTGGGCGGCGTCAAGCTGGCCTACGCCATCATCCGCAATGCCGACGATGCAGACAACAAGCGCACGATTCTTACCCACGACATCCGCTTCTCGGGCATCAAGACCAATCCGGATGGCGAACTGACGCTGGGTGCCGAGCTGATGCAAAAGCGTAACGGCATTGGCGCCAGCGCTCCGACCGCCAGTGGCCACTTGCTGACCGCGATGCACGTGCAGAGCAATCTGATGGGCGGCTTCAACAAGATCGCACTCCAGTACGGCAAAGGCAGTGGCGCCGGTACCGGCAGCGTGAACTTTGGCGCGCTGACAGACGACAAGGTGACGCGCATTACCGAACAGATCATGGTCCAGCCTGAAGGCACCAAGTGGTCCGGAATGGGTACCTTCGTGTACGAAGACAAGGAAACCGCATCGATCCACAGCAAATGGACTTCGTTCGGCGTGCGTCCGGTCTACCACTTCGCTGACAACATGAGTCTGGCAGCGGAATTCGGTTACGACCAGGTCAAGCCAGACAATCAGGCGACCCGTCATCTGACCAAGTTCACGATTGCTCCGCAACTGAGCGCCGGCAATGGTTTCTGGTCGCGTCCGGTGCTGCGTGCGTACTACACTTACGCCAAGTGGAACGATGCTGCGCAATCGGCAGCGGGTGCTGGCGATGCGTTGTCGACAACCGGTGCCTTCGGCGCCAAAACCAACGGCAGCACGGTTGGTTTCCAGGTCGAGACATGGTGGTAAGTTGACCCATGGCCGCAGCCCCGCGCTGCGGCCATGTTTCATTTTCTGGAGTTTGTCCTCGGCCAGCAACGGCCTTGACTCGTCTTCGTCAGCTTGTCGACGAGTCTCTTTTCTACCGGAACCATCATGATGCATTCCGATCGCAGCCCCGACTGGTGGCGTGCGGCAGTCATATACCAAATCTACCCCCGCAGTTTTTTTGACAGTAATGGCGATGGCGTCGGCGACCTGCCGGGCATCACCGCGAAACTCGATTACGTCGCCGGTCTCGGCGTCGATGTGGTGTGGATATCCCCTTTCTTTACGTCGCCGATGAAGGATTTCGGCTACGACATCAGCGATTACTGCGACGTCGATCCGCTGTTCGGCACCCTTGCAGATTGCGACGCCCTGATCGCCCGCGCCCATGAATTGGGACTGCGCGTGATGATCGACCAGGTGCTGTCGCACACCTCGGATGCCCATCCGTGGTTTACCGAGAGCCGCAGCAGCCGCGATAATCCGAAGGCCGACTGGTATGTCTGGGCCGATGCCCGCGACGACGGCAGCGCGCCGACCAACTGGCTGTCGGTGTTCGGCGGCTCGGCCTGGCAATGGGACACGCAACGCCGGCAGTACTACCTGCACAATTTCCTGAGCTGCCAGCCGGACCTGAATTTTCATTGTGCTGCGGTGCAGGATGCCCATCTGGCCAATCTGCGTTTCTGGCTGGAGCGCGGCGTCGACGACATCCGGCTCGATGCCTGCAACTTCCATTTCCACGACCAGCTGCTGCGTAACAATCCGCCAGCCACCAAACGCGATACCAGCAGCGTGTCGGCCGTCAATCCGTATGGCATGCAGGCGCATGTGTACGACAAGACGCGTCCCGAGAACCTGGCATTTCTGGTGCGCCTGCGCACGCTGATGAACGAATTCAAGGCCGTCGCCATTGGCGAAGTCGGGGCCGACGATTCGCTGGCCGTGATGGCCGACTACACCGCCGACGGTGACAAGCTGCAACTGGCCTACAGCTTCAATTTGCTGACGCCCGAATTTTCAGCCCACCATATCCGCACCCAGGTCGAGCAGTTTGAAGCCCGCGTGGCGGGTGGCTGGGCCTCGTGGTCGATTGGCAACCATGACAGCGTGCGCGTCATGACACGCTGGGGCGGCGCCCATGCACCCACCCAACTGGCCAAGGTGCTGCTGGCGATGCAGCTGTCGCTGCGCGGCACACCCTGCCTGTACCAGGGCGACGAGCTGGCATTGACCGAAGCGGACATCCCGTTCGATCAGCTGCAGGACCCGTATGGGATTACGTTCTGGCCCGACTTCAAAGGCCGCGACGGTTGTCGCACGCCGATGCCGTGGCAGGCGACCCAGCCACATGCAGGCTTCACCCATGGCAAGCCGTGGCTGCCGGTGCCGCCGGAACATGCGCGCGCTGCCGTCGATGCGCAAGATCGGGAGCCGTCTTCGCCGCTGAATTTTGCGCGCAACATGATTGCGTGGCGGCGTCAGTTCCCGCAGCTCACGATCGGCCAGATCCGGTTTTTCGACACCGCCGAACCGGTGCTGGCATTGCGGCGCGATCTGCCCGGCATGCCAGCACTGCTGGCCGCCTTCAACCTCGGCGACCAACCCGTCACCTTCAGCTGGCCCGATGCCAGCGCTGCGACTGCATTGTTCGGCAGCGGACTGACCGGAACGGCCGCCAACGGCACCATCACCTTGCCCGCCTTCGATGGCTGGTTTGGCGCAATCGGACAAGGATAATTACATGGCAGGACTGCAGCTCACGGGCATCAAGAAATCATTCGGCGACGTCAAGGTGCTGCATGGGATCGATCTGGACATCGCCGACGGCGAGTTCATCGTCTTCGTCGGTCCCAGCGGTTGCGGCAAGTCGACCTTGCTGCGCGCCATTTGCGGGCTGGAAGAAATTACCGCGGGCGAGCTGAAGATCGGCGCGCGCCTGGTCAACGACATCCCGCCGGCGCAGCGCGGCATTGCGATGGTGTTTCAAAGCTATGCGCTGTATCCGCACATGAGCGTGTTCGACAACATGGCGTTCGGCCTCAAGCTGGCCGGCGATGAAAAAGGCGCCACCCGCAACGCCGTGATGCATGCCGCCAAGGTGCTGCATATCGAGCCGCTGCTGGAGCGCAAGCCCAAGGAACTCTCCGGCGGCCAGCGCCAACGGGTGGCGATCGGTCGCGCCATCGTGCGCAAGCCCGACGTGTTCCTGTTTGATGAACCGCTGTCGAATCTCGATGCCTCGCTGCGCGTCCAGATGCGCATCGAGCTGGCCAACCTGCATCGCGAGTTGCGCGCCACCATGCTGTACGTGACGCATGACCAGATCGAGGCAATGACGCTGGCCGACCGCATCGTGGTGCTCAATGCCGGCCGCATCGAACAGGTCGGCAAGCCGCTGGAGCTGTATCACCGCCCGGACAATCTGTTCGTGGCCGGCTTTCTCGGCTCGCCGCGCATGAATTTCTTCAAGGGCAGCGTGCGCGTCGGCGGCCACAACAACCTCACCGTTGGTATCGGCGACGCCACCTTTGACGTCGACACCACGCGCACCCTGGCCGTTGGCACCGAGGTCACCATCGGCGCCCGTCCGGAGCACATCACGCTGGGCGACAACCCGGGCGGCGTGCCGGTCGAGGTGCATGCGGTCGAGCATCTCGGTGACGTCAGCTATATCTATGTGACCGTGGCCGGCAGCGACGTACCGCTGGTGGTGCGCAGTGCGCCGGACAGGGAGTGGGAAATCGGCCAGAAAACCGCACTGACGATTGCACCAGGCTGGCTGCATGTGTTTGACGAAGACGGCCGCGCCTGCCGCTGATTGCTTCATTCAGGCAGGGTGCGTAACGCGGGCCGCACCCTGCCATCTCAATAACAGCCTCGTGATTTCAATGGAGAAGACAATGTCACTTTCAACACGCAATTTCACTCGCCGCAAGCTGGTCGCCGCAATGCTGATGGTCAGCGCCCTTGGCGGCGTCAGCACGGCGTTTGCCGCTGAACCCGGCAAATTGCTGATCTGGGTCAATGGCGACAAGGGTTACAAGGGCATCGCCAAACTGGGCGAAGAGTTCACCAAAAAGACCGGCATCCAGGTTGTCGTCGAACATCCGGAAGATGCACCCACCAAATTCCAGCAGGCCGCTGCAGCAGGCAAGGGTCCGGACATCTGGATCTGGCCGCATGACCGCCTTGGCGAATGGATTGCCGGCGGCTTGCTGCAATCGATCGAGCCGAGCAAGGCCGTGCATGACGGCATCGATCCGCTGGCATGGAAAGCCTTCACGGTCGGCGGCAAGACCTGGGGCTATCCGCTCTCGATCGAAGCGGTTGCACTGATCTACAACAAGGATCTGGTGAAGACCCCGCCAAAGACGTTCGAAGAAATCCTGGCGCTGGACAAGAAGCTCTCGGCCGACGGCAAGAAAGCCATCCTGTGGGATTACACCAATACCTATTTCACCTGGCCGATGCTGGCCGCCGGCGGCGGTTATGCCTTTAACCTGAAAGCCGACGGCAATTACGATGCGACCAAAACCGGTGTCAACAATGCCGGCGCAATCGCTGGCGCCGACATGCTGTTGAAGCTGGTGAAATCGGATGCGATGCCAAAGGGCGCCGGCTACTCGGACATGGAAGCCGGCTTCAACCAGGGCAAGATCGCCATGATGATCAATGGCCCGTGGGCCTGGGACAACGTGCGCAAATCGAAGATCAACTTCGGCGTGGCACCGATTCCAACCGTCGGCGGCAAGACTGCCGTGCCGTTCGTCGGCGTGCTGGGCGCGATGATTTCGAAAGCCAGTCCGAACAAGGATGTGGCGACCGAATTCCTCGAAGGCGAGATGCTGACCGTGGCCGGACTGAAAACCATCAACGCGGATGTTCCGCTGGGCACACCGGCCAACAAGGCGCTGTTCAACGAACTCAAGACCGATCCGAACATCCAGGCAACGATGGCCAGCGCACAGGCCGGTGTCCCGATGCCAAACAATCCGGAGATGGGTCGCTTCTGGTCCTCGATGAAATCGGCGCTGGAAAACATCACGCAGGGTCGCCAGGGCACCAAGGAAGGTCTTGATGCTGCCGCCAAGCGCATCCTGACGGCGAACTAACAGCACCGCACTGATGCGGTTCGCCGAGCGATTCGGTGAACCGCTTTTCGCATTCCCGAATTCAAAGACCGCTCATGTCCCTGCGTAAATCCATCGGCCCGGCCATCCTGATCACCATCCTGGTGGCCGGACTGTATCTGGCCGCGATGCTGTACTCGACCGGTCAGGCCACCCTCGCACTCGGGTTTCTCGCCGTGCTGACGCTGGTCGGTTTCATCTACACGTCACCGCGCATGCTGGCCTACCGCTACCTGTTTCCGGGTGTCGCGGCGGCGATCGTGTTCGTGCTGTTCCCATTGATTTATACGATTTCCATCGGCTTTACCAATTTCAGTTCGAAGAACCTGCTGCCATTCGAACGCGCCACCCGCTTTCTGCTCGACGAAACCCGACGCGCGCCGGGCGGTGCGTATGCAATGACGCTGCATGCCGACGGCAATGGCTATCGGGTGCGGCTGCAGCAGGATGCGGCGGTGTATGTCACGCCGGCGCTGGCGCTGCTGGCGGACACGCCGCTAACGGTGGCACTGGCGCCGCTGACGCCGGAAGCGGCCGCGCCGCTGCTGCCCCAGCCGCTGACCGTCAAGGACGTGATCGGGCATCAGCGCGCACTGAAAGCCCTGACGCTGACCTTGCCCGACAAGACCGCGCTGCGCATGGCCGGACTGCGCCAGTTCGCGCCGGTCGAACCAGTCTGGCAACGCCAGCCGGACCAGACGCTCAAGGACACCGAAAGCGGCGCACTGCTCAAGCCCAACTTTGCCACCGGCTTTTACCAGACCGCCGACGGCGTCAACGTCCAGCCTGGCTTCAAGGTCAATGTCGGCTTCGCCAATTTCACGCGGATCTTTACCGACACGGCGTTTCGCGGCCCGTTCGTGCGCATCTTCGTCTGGACCGTGGTGTTTTCGGCGATCACCGTGTTTACGACGCTGGCGCTGGGCACGGTGCTGGCAATCCTGCTGAACTGGGACCAGTTGCGCTTCCGCGGCGTCTACCGCACCCTGCTGTTCCTGCCGTATGCGGTCCCGGGCTTCATTTCGATCCTGGTGTTCAAGGGCCTGTTCAACAACAATTTCGGTGAAATCAACCTGATTCTCAACGCGCTGTTCGGCATCAAGCCGGCCTGGTTTTCGGACACCACGCTGGCCAAGGTGATGATCCTGATCGTCAACACCTGGCTGGGCTATCCCTACATGATGGTGCTGACGATGGGGCTGATCAAGGCCATTCCGGGCGACCTGTACGAGGCCTCGGCGCTGGCGGGCGCGGGGCCGCTGACGAATTTTTTCCGCATCACGCTGCCGCTGATCATCAAGCCGCTGACGCCGTTGCTGGTGGCGTCGTTTGCCTTCAACTTCAACAACTTCGTGCTGATCAGCCTGCTGACCGGCGGCCGTCCCGATTTCCTCGATACCACCGTACCGGCCGGCACCACCGATTTGCTGGTGTCGTACACGTACCGGATTGCGTTCGAGGATTCTGGCCAGAACTTCGGCCTGGCGGCCGCCATCTCGACGCTGATCTTCGTGCTGGTGGCAAGCCTGTCGATCATCAACATGCGACTGACCAAGGTGAACAAATGAGGAGCGCAGCATGGCTATCGTAACCGACCGTTCCAACCGCTGGCGCGTGGTGCTGGCGCACATCGCCGTGATCGCACTGATCTGCATGGTGCTGTTTCCGTTCCTGATGATTCTGTCGATCTCGCTGCGTCCCGGCAATTTCGCCAGCGGCAGCCTGATTCCGTCCGAAATCAGTTTCGACCACTGGCGGCTTGCGCTCGGCATGTCGTATCAGGGGCCGAACGGCACCCTGATCGAGCCGGATTTTCCGGTGCTGCGCTGGCTGTGGAATTCGATCAAGATCGCCAGCATGACGGCGGTCGTGACGTTGCTGTTGTCGACCACGTGCGCGTATGCGTTTTCGCGCATGAAGTTCCGGTTCAAGTCGGGCGCGCTGTCGGCCTTGCTGCTGCTGCAGATGTTCCCGGCGGTGCTGGCGCTGATTGCGATCTATACCATCTTCGACCTGATCGGCAGCTACGTGCCCTGGCTCGGCATCGACAGCCATGGCAGCCTGGTGCTGGCCTACACCGGCGGCATTGCAATGCACATCTGGACCATCAAGGGTTACTACGACACCATCCCGGCCGAGATCGAGGAAGCCGCCAAAGTCGATGGCGCCACGCCATGGCAGGCCTTCCTGTACGTGCTGCTGCCGATGGCGGTGCCGATCCTGATGGTGGTGTTCTTGCTGGCCTTCATCGGTGCGATCATCGAATACCCGGTGGCGTCAGTGCTGCTGCACGAGCAAAACAACCTGACGCTGGCGGTCGGATCGAAACTGTTCCTGTATGAACAAAAATATCTGTGGGGTGATTTTGCCGCCGCGGCGATCCTGTCCGGCCTGCCGATCACGGCAGTGTTCCTGCTGGCGCAACGCTGGATGGTGTCGGGCTTGACGGCGGGTGGAGTCAAGGGATGATCGGGGCGCTGCGGGCGGCGCTGCTGTCGACCTGGTTGCTGGTCAGCGGGGTGCAGGCCGCCGCACCGTTTGCCGCCAACCCGATCGTGTACTTCCTGATCACGGACCGCTTCCAGAACGGCAATCCGGCCAACGACAATTCATACGGTCGCCAGCAGCGCGATCCGGACAATCCGGACGCGCCCGGCACCTTTCGGGGCGGCGACCTGGCTGGCATCACGCAAAAACTGCGCGCCGGTTACTTCCAGCAACTCGGCGTCAATGCCTTGTGGATCACCGCGCCATTCGAGCAGATCCACGGCTGGGTGGTGGGCGGCAGCAGCAGCTTCCGGCATTACGCGTATCACGGCTATTGGACACTCGACTACACCACGCTCGATGCCAACATGGGCACGCCAGACGAGTTGCGCGAGATGATCGACACTGCCCATGCCCAGGGCATCCGGGTGCTGTTTGACGTGGTCATGAACCATCCCGGCTATGCCGACCTGCAGAGCCTGTCGGACACCGGCGTGAAGGTGCTCTGGCCCGGCTGGCAAAAAGCCACGCTGCGCGATTATCACAGCTACATCGACTACAACAATTTTGCCTTTGGCGACTGGTGGGGCCGCGACTGGGTGCGCGCCGGCCTGCCCGGTTACAGCGATCCGGGACGCGACGACTTCACCATGTCGCTGGCCTATCTGCCCGACTTCAAGACCGAGCAATCCGCGCCGGTGGCGCTGCCGCCGTTCCTGCAGCACAAGACCGATACGCGCGCCCGCACCGTGCCCGCAACCCCGGTGCGCGGCTATCTGGTCGCGTGGCTGAGTGACTGGGTGCGCGAATACGGCGTCGACGGTTTTCGCGCCGACACCGTCAAGCATGTCGAGCCGGACAGCTGGCGTGCGCTGAAAGCCGCGGCAAGCGAGGCGCTGCGCGACTGGAAGGCGCGCCATCCCACCGGCAAAATCGACGATGCGCCGTTCTGGATGACCGGCGAAGTCTGGGGCCACGGTCCCGAGCGCAGCAGCTGGCACGATGCCGGTTTCGATTCGATGATCAACTTTGATTTTCAGGCCCGCGCCAGCGGCGACGAGGCTGCCCTCGACGGGTTGTATCGCGGCTATGCGGCCGGCCTGGCGACGCCGCCGGCACATGACATGCTGTCGTATATTTCGTCGCACGATACGCTGCTGTATCCGCGCACCGATCTGAAAAAAGGGCTGACCACCTTGTTGCTGGCGCCGGGCGGCGTGCAGATTTTCTATGGTGATGAAAGCGGTCGGCAACCCGGCAGCGCGCCGGCAGGCGATCCGCAGCAGGCCACCCGTTCGCCGATGAACTGGGACAGCCCCGACGCTGCACTGCTGGCCCACGCCGGCAAGCTCGGACGCTTCCGCGCGGCACACGTGGCGATTGCGCGCGGTCAGCACCAGCGACTGTCGCTGCAGCCGTGGGTGTTTGCGCGCATCGACGACAGCCGCGATGACCGCGTGGTGATTGCGCCGGCGCTCAGCGGCCAGGTGACCTTGCCAGTGCACGGCGTCTTCGCCGACGGCACCAGGCTGCGCGATGCCTACAGCGGCGCACTGCTGACCGTGGCGCACGACAGCGTCACCCTGCTGGCTACCGGTTGCGTGCTGCTGGAGCGCGTTGTGCCGCTCCCTGAACAACCGCGCTGACGGAACCTGATAATCCTGCTGGACACATACACTACTTCGATGCCGGCCATGGTGGCGGGCACTTTATGTGTCGTCATTCATCAGGAAAAGTTATCGTGCGCTCCGCCAGTTCTTCCTCCTCAAGCCCGCGGCCTATCGCTGCGCCACCAGCACCGGCCGACGACAATCGCGCGCGGGCCGCAGCGCCTGAGCCCGCATCAGACCCGGCTCCCGCGGCAGCGCAACGCGCTTCCGGCATGCAGCGCAGGCGCACACTATTTCGGCTGTGCGCCTGCATTGACGTTGCACCACCGCGCATCGGCCCGCGCCTGCGTCGTGAGTTCGCCCAAGCAGGTTTTGTGGCGCCGCCCAATCATCCCGGCTTCCCCGAGCACATCGCTGCCGAGATCGCCGCCGCCCTTGCGCAGGTGGCGCCGATGGATGGCAATCCGCTGAACCTGTGGTCGCATCTGCATGCCGCCAGCCAATGCGGCAATCGCGCCTCCCTCGACGCGCTGGCGACGCTGGTGCGGCACGGTATCGTCAATCCGCTGGAGCAGGGCCGGGCCTGCCCCGATCTGCGTGCGGACGAGGGCGCGGAAGAGTGGAAAGAAAGCGATAGCCTGCCAGCCAGCCATGGTAGCGCTGCCTCCGACGATGCGGGTGGGCCGCCGCTGTATGTCAACAGCCTGCTCACCGAGCTGTTGCGCTTCGGCCGTGACGACTTGCCGCTGATGGACATGGAAGGTGAACCACGGATATCGCTGCAGCAGCGAATTGAGGCCTTGCTGCAAGGCGATGCCGGGCGTCAAATCGGCCCGAACCGGCTGCAACGGTACGTTAGGATCGCACTGAAACGGGAGCCGGCGGCTCGTGACCAGATACTGTTGGCGCTGGCAGCCAGCGGCAATGCTCCATTGATCGCCAAGCGCGCCAAGGACGCCGCCCGCACCGGCGACACGCAAACACTGCGGGTATTGCTGGCGGCCGGGGTCGACGCGCAGCCCCTCCTGTGGACGGCCGCTGAATCACGGCAGCCCGAAAGCATTCGTGTGCTGCTGGAATCGGGCCGGGCCGAGGTCAATGCCACCGATCAGTATGGCCAGACTGCCTTGCATATGATTGGCAGCGCGTTCAATGCGGACAACAAAGATGAATCCGTCGCAACGGCCAGGGTGCTGCTGGAACATGGCGCCGATGTTTACCGCTGCGCCAACATCGGGTTCTCGGCCATCGGCCAGGTGGCCTACACTGCGGGAGCGACGCAGCAGCATGAGTTGCTGTGGCTGCTTCTGGCACACGGTGCCAACCCCTATCTTTCGAGCGGACCTCGCAGGTCAACCGCCATCGATATCTATCAGAGCGCGCCGGGACATCCGCGCTGGCCCGATCCACCGGACGCCGCCCCGCTCTGACACAGCGTTACCACGACAACGCACTACACCGTGTGGGAAATGACCGGCGCAACCGGTCCGTTGTCATCGTCGCCGCCCGGTCCCTCGGCAGTCGCACGTCCGGGGTTGAGCCCCGGATGGGTCAGCGTATGGGTCAGGATGCCGCGCTTGACTTGACGCTGCAGCTCCGCAAACGGGCTGGTGCGGCTGAGCGAAACGCCCACCGCCAGCATGTCGATCAGGACCAGCAACAGGATGCGCGAGACCATCGGAATGTGCGCCGCGCTGCCTTCGTCGTGATCCACCGCCAGCGTCAGATGCGCGCGTTTGGCGAGTTGCGAATTGGCCGGTGCCAGCGCGATCACGGTTGCGCCCGTGGCCATCGCGGCTTCGACTGCCGGGGCCAGGTGGCGCAACCGGCCGGAGTTGGAAATGATCACCGCCACGTCGGTGGGCTTGAGCATCGAGGCCGAGACTTCCTGCAATTGCGGGTCGATCGAGGCCGAGGTCGGAATGCCGAGCCGGAAGAATTTCTGGCGCGCGTCTTCGGCCACCAGGCCGCAACTGCCGAAGCCGTAGAAGTCGATCCGGGTGGCCTGGCTGAGCGCTTCGATGACGGCGGTCAGCGCGTCGGTATTGAGGTTGTCGCGCACTTCGAGCATCGCCGAGATAGTGTTGTCGACCACCTTCACGCCGACATCCAGCGAGGAATCGCCGACATGTACCTGACTGTGCGACACCGGCACCGTGCCGGTCACGCCGGACGCCAGCTTGAGCTTGAAATCGGCCAGGCCCTGGCAACCGAGCGAGCGACAGAAGCGGATCACGGTCGGCTGGCTGACGTCGGCGCGGCGCGCGATTTCGGAAATCGGATCGTTCATCACGGCGCGCGGATGGGCCAGGATCAAGCTGGCGACTTTTTGCTCGGCCGGTGAAAACTGGGAACGCGATTTGCGGATGCGTTCGAGAATCGGGATCGCATTGCCGCCGCCGAGATGCTCCGACAGGATCGCGGCAACGCCGACGAAGGCCGGGTACGGCGCGGTGATGACAAACGTTGGAATCTGTCCGAGATATTCGCCAAAGCGGCCCTTGCTTTCGAAGCGGGCACGAAACGGCGAGCGGGCAAAATAGTCGCCCAGATGCGGCACCACGCCGCCGCCGATATAAATGCCGCCCAGCGTGCCCAGCGTCACCGCTACGTTCGAGGCCACCGTGCCGAGCATGGCGCAGAAGCAGTCGACCACTTCGAGGCACAGGGCATCGTTTTCCTTGAGTGCGCGGCGAATGATTTCCGGGGTCGGCAAGGCCTCGACATTGCCGCCGCTGCGCATGGCCAGCGCCTGGTAAATCAATTCGATACCGGGGCCGGAAACCAGCCGCTCGGCCGACACGTGCGGCCAGGTTTTCCAGCAATGCTGCAAGACCGCCACTTCGCGTTCATCGGTTGGCGAGAAGGTCACGTGACCGCCTTCGCTGCCCAGTGCGATCCAGCGGCCGGCAGTCGGAATCAGGCCGCCAACGCCGAGGCCGGTGCCGGCGCCGACCAATCCGATGACGCCACCGGGACGGCTCTTGCCGCCGCCGATCTGCTCCAGATGGGTTGGCTCCAGATGCGGCAGCGACATCGCCAGCGCCGTGAAGTCGTTGACGATCAGGAGCGTGTCGAAATTCAGCCTGCGGCGGGTGGTTTCGATCGAGAACGCCCACGAATGGTTGGTCATCTTGATCTCGTCGCCCTGCACCGGATTGGCAATGGCGATGGCGGCATGGCGCACCGGCGGTCGTCCCGCCTCGGTCAGATAGGCCTCCACGGCCGCGGCAAATTCAACGTAATCGGCACAGGCCAACACCCGGATGGTGTCGATCTGGCCGGGCGCGCGTTCCAGCGCGAAACGCGCATTGGTGCCGCCGACATCGGCCAGCAGACGCGGGCCGTCAAGGTATGTCGCGCTGTGCGGATCGCGGGAACTAGCTGGCGCTGTGGAAGACATGGAGGGTTACTTTCTGGTGTGCGATCAGCAGGGCCAACGGACCTGCTGCATGGAGTTGTTCCAGGTCAGCGTCACCGTGTTCGACTTGGCGAAACAGTTCAACGAGACGCTTTATCGTGTCAAGCTTGTCATTGCCGACCGACCAGACCTGACAATCCTTCTGGTCAATCAGCGCTTGCAATGACAGGCCGACGCGCGCATGCGCGGCGGTCTGCGGCTGCACCGCCACGTAGCGCGCGCTGGTCTGGCGCGCATCCGGCCATTGCGGCGCATCGGGAAACAGCGAGGCGGTGTGGCCATCGTTGCCGAGTCCGAGAATGACCACCGCCGGGTCGGCCAGCGCCGCGTTCTGGCAGGCCGCTTGCGCCGCCTGCCGGGCCATGGTCCATTGGTCCGGCACGGTGGCGTCGGTCAGCAGTGGCACCCAGCGCGCCGCGGCGGCCCGATCCACCAGCAGATGACGACGCACCAGCGCCGAATTCGAATCGGCATGCGCCTCCGGCACGCAACGCTCATCGACCAGCGAGACGTCGATCTGCGGCCACGGCAAGGGCGCTTGCGCAAGCACGTCCAGCATTGGTAGCGGACTGCGCCCGCCCGACACCAGCAACAAGGCCCGTGGCGCATGCTGCAAGCGCGCCTGCACCGCCCGTGCCACCGTGTCGGCCAGGGCATGGGCAGCCTGCGCGGTGTCGCCAAACAGGCGTATTTCGATGCTCATTAACTCTCCTCGGGCCAGGTAAAGCCGGCGCGATACAACAGTGCCGACGAGGAGGCCGGGCCCCAGGTGCCGGCGGAATAGGATTTCGGCGGCAGGCTGGCGTTGTCCCAGGCGGTCAGCAACGGCGCCACCCATTTCCAGGCAGCCTCTTGCTCGTCGCGGCGCACGAATAGTGCCAGATTGCCGCGGATTGCGTCTACCAAAAGTCGTTCATACGCTTCTGCGCGGTGGCGCGGTGATACTTTATCCAGGGCCAGATCCAGCACCACTGGTTGCAGGTGCATGCCGTCGCCAGGCTGTTTGGCCAGGCAATGCAGCTGAATCGATTCGTCCGGCTGCAGTTTGATCACCAGCCGGTTGGCGCCTTCACCGGCCAGTCCGGCTGGCAGCGGCAGAATTGCATGGGGAACCGGACGGAAGGTAATGACGATTTCGGCGCTGCGCTGCGGCAGCCGTTTTCCAGTGCGCAGGAAGAAGGGTACGCCTGCCCAGCGCCAGTTGTTGATTTGCGCGTGCAGCGCGACGAAGGTTTCGGTGTGCGAACCGGGCTTGATGCCGGGCTCGTCGAGATATCCGGCCACCGGGCTGCCGCGCACCGCGCCCGACGCATATTGCCCGCGCACCGCATTCTGCTCGACATCCTGCTGCGTCAGCGGTTTCAATGCGCGCAGCACACGCAGCTTTTCGTCGCGCACGGCATCGGCGTCCAGCGACGTCGGCGGCTCCATGGCGACCATGCATAACAGTTGCAGCAGGTGGTTCTGCACCATGTCGCGCAGGGCGCCGGTGGCGTCGTAGAATTCGCCGCGCCCTTCCACACCGAGCTCTTCCGCAATGGTCAACTGGACATGGGCGATCGATTCGCGGCGCCAGAGCGGCTCGAACAGGGAGTTGGCAAAACGCAGCGCCATCAGGTTTTGCACCGACTCCTTGCCCAGGTAGTGATCGATCCGGTAGATCTGGTTCTCGGCAAAGACCCGCGCCACGGCATCGTTGATCTTGCGCGACGAGGTCAGGTCGGTGCCGAGCGGCTTTTCGAGCACGACGCGCGCTTGCGTCAGGTCGATGCCGCTGGCCGCCAGATGATTGCAGATTGGCTCGAACAGCGCCGGCGCGGTGGCCAGATAGAACACGCAGATGCCTTGCGCCTCGTGCAGCCGCTGCGCCAGCGGCGCGTAGCCGGCAAGGGCGAATGCATCGATGGTCAGGTATTCAATGCGCTGCAGGAAGCTGTCCCAGGCGGCATCGGCTGGCTGCTTCAAATAGCCGGTGGCCCGTGAGCGCACGCTCTCGACGAACGCGTTGGTGTCCATGACTTCCCGTGCGACGCAGATGATCTTGCCGTCGGCATGCAGTTTGTCGGTCCGGTGGGCGGCGTACAGGCCGGGCAGGATCTTTCGCATCGAAAGATCGCCGGTGCCGCCGAACAGCACGAAAGTAAAAGCGGGATTGTCTTGGATCGGGGTCATCGCTCAGAATTTTGTAATCAATAAAAACTTATATTGCAATATTACTGTAGCATTACTACACTAGCAAGGCACTAAAGCGATTTTGACATCAAAACTGCGTGAAATATCAGTCAAGCATGTAGTTTTACTAGCTTAACAAAAACCAACCAGGTACTAACCCGAACAGCGGCATTCAGACCGTGCCCTGCACTTCACCTCAGGAGACAAATAATGAAATTGCAACATCTCATCAAGTCCATGTTTGCTGCCACCGCACTGATGTCTGCGGCGGCCTCGGTCCATGCCGTGGAAATCGAAGTTCTGCATTACTGGACCTCCGGCGGCGAAGCAAAATCGATCGCCGAACTCAAGAAAATGATGGAAGCCAAGGGCGTGACCTGGAAAGACTTTGCAGTCGCCGGCGGCGGCGGTGAAAACGCCACCACCGCACTGAAAGCCCGCGTCATCGCCGGTAGCCCTCCGACAGCGGCACAGATCAAGGGCCCGTCGATTCAGGAATGGGGCAAGGAAAACGTGCTGGCCAATATTGACGCCGCCGCCGCCGAAGGCAAATGGGATGCGTCGCTGCCAAAAGTGGTGTCGGACGTCATGAAGTACAAAGGCCATTACGTCGCCGCGCCGGTCAATGTGCATCGCGTGAACTGGTTGTGGATCAATCCGGAAGTGCTGACGAAAGCCGGCGCCAAGGTGCCAACCACGATGGATGAGTTCTTCGTCGCGGCTGACCTGATCAAGAAAGCCGGCCTGGTTGCCGTCGCCCACGGTGGTCAGCCATGGCAGGATGCGACAGTGTTCGAATCGGTCGCGCTCGGCGTTGGCGGCAGTGACTTCTACAAGAAGGCACTGGTCAATCTGGATCAGACTGCACTGACCAGCCCGACCATGCTCAAGACCTTCGACACGCTGGCGCACATCAAGACCTACATCGACAAGGATGCCGCCGGTCGCGACTGGAACCTGGCGACAGCGATGGTCATCAACGGCAAGGCCGGCATGCAGTTCATGGGTGACTGGGCCAAGGGCGAATTTACCGCCGCCGGCAAAGTGGCAGGCAAGGATTTCCTGTGCGTTCCTGCACCGGGCACTGCCAAATCGTTCACCTTCAACATCGACTCGATGGCGATGTTCACGGTGAAAGATCCAGCCGTGCAAAAAGCCCAGTTGACCCTGGCCACGACCATCATGAGCCCGGAATTTCAGGAAGTGTTCAACCTGAACAAGGGTTCGATTCCAGCCCGTGCCGGTGTCTCGCGCGCCAAGTTCGACAGCTGCGCCATCAAGTCGATGGATGACATGGATGCCACCAACAAGATTGGCGGCCTGGTGCCGAGTATGGCGCATGGCATGGCAATCAATGCTGCGCAGCAAGGCGCGATCAGTGACGTGATTGCGAAATTCATGAACTCGACAATGAGTTCGAAAGACGCTGTCGCCGAACTCGCAAAAGCTGCCAAAACGAAGTAATAGCGACGCATAATGACCCGGGCTGCCACTGCGATGGCCCGGGTTTTTTTGCGCGTCAAGAGCAATACTGGAGCACATCATGTCAGACCTTGCAATCCCCCGAATTCGCCCCACCCAGCGGCCGACCAGCCGGCTGGCCGGGCTGGCCGACGCCTGGCTGCCCAAGCTGGTGCTGTCGCCGACCATCATCGCCTCACTGATTTTCGTGTACGGCTTCATCGCGCTGACCGGCTTCTTGTCGCTGACCGATTCGCGCCTGATGCCCAATTTCGAGCTGACCGGTTTCGGCCAGTATGAAAACCTGTTCGGCATCGACCGCTGGTGGGTCGCCGCCACCAACCTCGGCATTTTCGGCAGCCTGTTCATCGGCATCTGCCTCGTCGTTGGCCTCGGCATGGCAATCCTGCTGGATCAGAAGATCCGTGCCGAGGGCGCCCTGCGCGCCATCTATCTGTACCCGATGGCGCTGTCGTTCATCGTCACCGGCACCGCCTGGAAGTGGATCCTCAATCCGGGACTGGGGCTGGAAAAACTGGTGCATGACTGGGGCTTTCCCAACTTCACGTTCGACTGGCTGGTGAATTCCGAAATGGCCATCTACACGGTCGTCATCGCCGGTGTGTGGCAATCCTCCGGCTTCGTGATGGCGCTGTTTCTGGCCGGCCTGCGCGGCGTCGACGACAGCATCATCAAGGCGGCCATGGTCGACGGCGCCAGTCTGCCAACAATCTATCTGCGCATCGTGATTCCGGCGCTGCGACCGGTGTTCTTCAGCGTGCTGCTGGTGCTGGCGCACATCGCCATCAAGAGCTTCGATCTGGTCATGGCGTTGACTGCCGGCGGACCGGGTACGTCGTCCGACGTGCCGGCCATTTTCATGTATCAGTTTTCGTTCACGCGCGGCCAACTCGGGCTCGGCGCAGCATCGGCCATGATGATGCTGGCGACCGTCTTTGCGGTGCTGGTGCCGCTGATGTATCTCGAAACCAAAGGAACCCGTCATGGACGCTGAACGCCGCGGCTTCCCCGGCATTGGCCGCATCGCCCTGTATGCGCTGCTGGTGCTGGTGGCCCTGTATTACCTGATGCCGCTGTACGTGATGCTGACGACGTCGGTCAAGTCGCTCGACGAAATCCGTGCCGGCAATCTGCTCGACCTGCCGATGGCGCCGACCGGCGCCGCGTGGGCCAAGGCCTGGAGCGGCGCCTGTACCGGCGTGCGCTGCGACGGCCTGGCGCCATTCTTCTGGAATTCGGTCTCGATGACGGTGCCGGCGGTGCTGATCTCGACCCTGATCGGATCGCTCAACGGCTATGTGCTGGCGCACTGGCGCTTTCGCTATTCGGAGGTCGTGTTCACCGCGCTGATGGTCGGTTGTTTCATTCCGTTCCAGGTGGTGATCCTGCCGATGGCACGGCTGCTGGGGATGGCGCATCTGGCCAACACCACGCCGGGCCTGATCCTGGTGCACGTCATTTATGGCGTGGCCTTCACCACGCTGTTCTTCCGCAATTACTACGTGTCGGTGCCGGAAGATCTGGTCAAGGCGGCACGCATCGACGGCGCCGATTTCTTCACGATTTACCGCCGCATCATTTTTCCGTTGTCGCTGCCGATCTTCATGGTGTGCCTGATCTGGCAGTTCACGCAGATCTGGAACGACTTTCTGTTCGGCGTGGTGTTTGGCGGCTCGGATGCACAACCGATCACGGTCGGGCTCAACAATCTGGTCAACACCTCCACCGGTGTGACCGAATACAACGTCAACATGGCCGCAGCGATCATCGCCGCATTGCCGACGCTGGGGATCTATCTGGTCGCCGGTAAATATTTTGTGCGCGGCCTGACCGCCGGCGCAGTCAAGGGATAAGGGAACGACAGATGGCAAGCCTGACAATTCGCAATGTGCGCAAGGTGTATCCGAACGGCGCCGAAGTATTAAAAGGGATCAATCTCGATATCGAAGATGGCCAGTTCATCATTCTGGTCGGCGGGTCAGGTTGCGGCAAATCGACGCTGCTGAACATGATCGCCGGACTCGAATCGGTCACCGACGGTAAAATCCTGATCGGCGACAAGGTGGTCAACGATGTGCCGCCAAAATCACGCGATATCGCGATGGTGTTCCAGTCGTATGCGCTGTATCCGACCATGACGGTGCGGCAGAACATCGCCTTCGGCCTGGGTATCCGGAAGGTGCCGAAAGACGAGCAGAAACGCATCGTCGATCGGGTCGCGGAGACACTGCAAATGACGCATCTGCTCGACCGCAAACCGGCCCTGCTGTCCGGCGGCCAGCGCCAGCGCGTGGCGATGGGCCGCGCGATCGCGCGCGACCCGGCACTGTTCCTGTTCGACGAGCCGTTGTCGAATCTGGATGCCAAGCTGCGGGTCGAAGTGCGCGCCGAAATCAAGCTCATGCACCAGCGCCTCGGCACCACCATCGTCTACGTCACACATGACCAGATCGAGGCGATGACGCTGGGCGATCGTATTGCCGTGATGAAGGATGGCGTGGTGCAGCAGTACGGCAGCCCGCAGGAAATTTATGACCAGCCGCAGAATTTGTTCGTGGCCGGTTTCATTGGCTCGCCATCGATGAATTTCCTGAAGGGGAAACTGGTGGCGCACGCAGGCGGCGCCGCCTTCGAGCTGATCCATGAGGGCGCCGTTACGCCATTGCCGTTGCCGGCCAACCTGTTGCAATCGGCTGCATTGATGGCGCGGGTCGGGCACGAAGTGATTCTCGGGATTCGGCCGGAACATGTGACCGATGCGGCCAGTGCGCGCGACCATGCGGCCAGCGGAAACTACCAGGCCACGGAAGTCGCATGCACCGTCGAGCTGGTCGAGCCGACCGGTCCGGATACGATGGTGTTTGTCTGGTTCAACCAGACCCGTGCGACCTGCCGCACCCATCCGGGCGCGCATGCCGCTCCGGGCGCGGCGATCATGCTGGCATTTGACCTGTCCAAGGCAGTGCTGTTTGATCCGGTCACGGAAGAACGCATCGCCTGACCGGTTGGCGGGTTGATTAACGTCACTGTTGCTGGTTAAAGAACGGGACATGAAGGAGACAACATGTTTAATCATTTCCGGATCGGGTATCGGCTGGCGTTCGGCTTCGGCGTGATGCTGGCGCTGATGGCCGGCATCACGGCCATCGCCGTGCTGTCGTCCAATCAGGCGCGCGCGCAACTGACCCACACCGTCAGCCGCAGCCAGCCCAAAACCGTCGCGGTGGCGGCGATGCGTACCAGCCTGTTTGGTCAGGCCCTGATTGCACGCGGCATCGGCAGTTCGTCCGATATCAACGACATGCAAAAGGACATGACCAAGATCGGTCTGCAGCAGGCCGCCTACAAGCTGGGCAAGCAACAGCTGGTTGACCTCGGACTGAGTGCAGAAGAGCACACGCTGCTGACCCGGATGGACGCACTGGAGCAGCAAATCACCCCGTTGATGCAACAGGCGGCCGGCTTTGTCGCTGCCTTCAATGCGCGCCAGGCGCAGCTGCTGCTGACCACCCAGGCCGCCCCTATCCAGGAAAAGTGGCTGGCAGTGATTGATCGCGTGGTCGATTTGCAAAACCGCCAGACCCGCGATGACCTGACCCAGTTTGACGACGCCAGCAAACACGCCACGCAACTGATGCTGGCCATCAGTGCGCTCTCGATGCTGCTGGCGCTGGTGGTTGGCTGGATGATCACGCGCAGCATTACGACACCGTTGCGCCAGGCCGTCAATGTGGCCCGCCAGGTCGCCGGTGGTGACCTCAGTTTCCAGATTGCCGCTGGCGGGAGCGATGAAACCGGCCAGCTGCTCACTGCGCTGCGCGAGATGCACGGCAGTCTGTCGTCGACCGTACGCCGCGTGCGCAGCGGGACCGAAACCATTGGCGTGGTATCGCACCAGATCGCAGCCGGCAATGCCGATCTGTCGGCCCGCACCGAGGCGCAGGCCGGTTCGCTGGAACAGACCGCGGCCTCGATGGAGACCTTGACCGAGACGGTACGCAACAACGCCGACAGCGCGCGGCAGGCCAATACCCTGGTGCAGTCGGCCTCCAGCTTTGCGATCCAGGGCGGGCAGGTGGTGGGGCAGGTGGTGCAGACGATGGGGTCGATCACCGACAGTTCGCGCAAGATTGTCGACATCATCGGCGTGATCGATGCGATTGCGTTCCAGACCAACATTCTGGCGCTGAACGCGGCGGTGGAAGCGGCCCGGGCCGGCGAGCAGGGTCGCGGTTTTGCGGTGGTGGCGGCGGAAGTGCGCAATCTGGCGCAGCGCTCGGCCGGCGCGGCGCGCGAGATCAAGGGCTTGATCGGCGACTCGGTCGACAAGGTCGGCAACGGCAGCAAGCTGGTCGACGAGGCCGGCAAGACGATGCAGCAGATCGTGCAGTCGGTCAAGCAGGTGGCCGACATCATGAGTGAAATCACGGCGGCCAGCCAGGAACAGAGCGCCGGCATCAGCGAGGTCAACCAGGCCATCGCGCAGATGGATGAAATGACGCAGCAGAATGCGGCGTTGGTGGAGCAGGCGGCGGCAGCGGCCGAGAGCATGCAGGATCAGGCCGATGTGCTGATGCAGGCCGTCAGTCTGTTCAAGCTCGATGCCGGCGCAGTCGGGTCGTCCGGGTTGGTGGTGGCGGATCGAACGGCGTCACCTGGCTGGGTGGTGGAGGGCGCGCGCTAATCCCCGTCGGGGCCGCGCCGCACAGCGACCCGGGCTGGCGCCTGTTGGCGTTGGCCCGATGCAGGATCAAGCCGCCCTTGGCAGCTGCAAGGTGAAGGTACTGCCCAGGCCGAGCCCGGCGCTTTCGGCCGATACCGTTCCGCCATGCAGCGCACTGAGCTTGCGCACCATGGCCAGACCAATTCCGAGGTGGCCCTGGACCGGGCCGCTGCGGCTGTCATCCGGCACGAACACATCGAATGCGCGCGGCACCATGTCGGCGCTCATGCCTTGCCCATGATCGCGCACTACCAGCAGCGCCCCGCCGTCCGCGTCGTTGACCTCGATTTCGATGGCGCCATCGCGCGCGCTGACGTGCAGCGCATTGCCGATCAGATTGGCGATGATTTGCTCCAGCCGGGCCGGATCGGCATTGACCCAGGCGGGCGTCAGATCGGCGCTGAAGGTGTGCTGATCAAGTTGCCCACTCACCCGCAGCGTCTCCAGGCACAGGCGGGTCGCTGCGGCCAGATCGATGCGCTGCGGCGCCAGCCGGGCCTGGCCGCTGATGATCCGGTCAAGGTCCAGCAAATCGTCGACGATGCGACTCAATTCGGCGCTCTGGCGTCGAATCATGGCGTAGGCCTTGGCGGCGTGGTCGGGCGTGACTTTTTCGTGATCCATGACCGCAATGGCGGTCCCGATCACCGACAGCGGATTGCGCAACTGGTGGCTCAGGAGTGCAAGGAACTGGTCCTTGGCGTGATTTTGCGCCTCGGCCAGCTGGCGCGCCGCATGTTCGCTGGCAAACAGGTGCGTGCGCTCGGCATCGGCCAGCGCACGGAATTTCTTTTCGCGCGCCAGTTCCGCTGCCGTGTCGCTCAAGGCACGGGTGAGTTGATCGACTTCGGCCACGCCAGAGTGCGCGGGCAGGGTCGCATCGCCGTGCGCGACAGCCGCGTGCGCCGCCGAGACAAGTGCACCGGTCAGGCGCGATACGGCCACCGCCATGCTCAGCGCCATGCCGAGCAGCCCGATCAGCACCGCCGGACTGGCCGCCACCAGCGCGACACGAACGTCGGCATCAAGCAGCGACAGCGCCAGCACGCCGCTCGGGATCAGTGCCAGCGCAATCGTCAGCAATTGGTGATTGCGCGCCTTCACGTGCAGGCCCGCGCGCCGGAAACGGCAAGGCGGCAGACCAACCGTGACCGATCCGTGGCTCTGTTTCGACAGCGCATGCGGTGTTGCTCCGGTGAGGAAAAAGGAAGGAAGTGCAGGAACGCTGGGCAGCGTTGGAATATTCTTGATGTTACACCCGTCACCGCCGCTGCATTGTGCTGAATCAATGCGGTGTCGAACGCAACAGCTCCAGCATCCGGTCGCCGGTGACCGCCTTGCCGAAATGAAAGCCCTGTCCGATCGCGCAACCCTGCTCGCGCAGGAACGCAGCCTGCTCGTCCGTCTCGACGCCTTCGGCCACCACTTGCAGCCGCAAACTGTTGGCCATGGCGATGATGGCAATCACCAGCGCCGTATCGTTAGAATCGGTGCCGATGCCGCGCACGAACGACTGGTCGATCTTCAGCGCGTGCAGCGGAAAGCGTTGCAGGTAAGCAAGACTGGAATAGCCGGTGCCAAAATCATCCACCGATAGCTTGATCCCCATCGCCTTGAGTTGCCCGAGGGTGGCGATATTGTCACTGCTGCGTTGCATCAGGATGCTCTCCGTGATCTCCAGTTCCAGCGCGCTGGGCGAGACGCCGGCCTCGGTCAGCGCATCATTGACCATGCGCAGAAAACCGGGTTGGTAAAACTGGCGCGCCGACAGGTTCACGGCAATTTGCATCCGCTCAAAGCCGGACTCGTGCCACCGGCGCAGCTGATGGCAGGCCTGGCGCAGCACCCAGTTGCCGATCGGCAGAATCAGACCGGTCTCTTCTGCGATGGCAATGAAGCTGCCGCAGGACACCGTCGGCTTGCCGTCCGGGCTCCAGCGCAACAGTGCCTCGGCCGACACGATGCGACCGCTATGCAGATCGATCTGCGGCTGGAAATGCAGGGTCAGTTCGTGCCGCGCGAGCGCCTGCCGCAAACGGCTCTCGACGTCAAAGCGCTGTTGTGCCGCGACGTTCAGGGCGGCGGTGAAGAATTGATAGTTGCTGCGGCCGCGCCGCTTGGCGTGATACATGGCGGTGTCGGCGGCGCGCATGAGGCTCTCGACATCAATGCCGTCATCCGGGTACAGGCTGATACCGATGCTGCCGTCGATATGCAACAGATTGCCGTCGATCAGGCAGGGTTCATTGAGGGTGGCGAGAATTTTCTGCGCCACCGACGAGGCGTCGCGCGGGCCGGCCACCGCCGCCAGGGTCAGCACGAACTCATCGCCGCCAAGACGCGCCACGCTATCGATCCCGCGCAGGCACTGGCGCAACCGGTTGGCCACCATGCGCAGCAGACGATCGCCGACCAGGTGGCCGAGCGAGTCATTGATGTGCTTGAAGTTGTCGAGATCCAGAAACAGCACCGCCACCTTGCCGCCGCTGCGCTGCGCCACCGTGATGGCCTGGTTCATGCGGTCCTGCAACAGGATTCGGTTTGGCAATCCGGTGAGCGCATCGTAATGGGCCATGTAGTGGATGCGCTCTTCGGCTTCGCGTCGTTCGGTGATGTCGGTCAGGCAGCTGATGGCGCCGGTCAGGACCCCATGCGAATCGCGCCGCGCGATGATGTTGAGAATGGCGGTGCGGCGCGAGCCGTCGGGACGCTCGTAGACCAGTTCACGATTCGTTGCCGGCACACCGCTGCGTAGCACTTCTGCCATCGGCGTTGCGTTGCGCGGCACGAACACGCCGCCCAGCGTATAGCGTCCATACCCGCCACAAAACCGCTCGGCGGGGTCGTCGCGATGCGGCGCCCGGCCCCACAATTCGACCGCACTGCGGTTGAAGCTTTCGATGCGGCCCTGCGCATCACATACGTAGACTGCCGCCGGCAGCATCTCGACGAGCTCGCGCATGGTCTGTTCGCTGGCGGACAGGGCAGCACTGATTTGTGCGGTAGCTTGCTCGGCCTGCGACTGGCTCCGGAGTTGCCGTATGGTCGCGAGCGAGGCTGCGACGCTGGTTGCCAGTGACTGCATCCGCGCCAGTCGCTCGGTGTCGAAGGTATTGCTGGTCGAACGATTTTCCAGATAGAAAATCCCGAGCGGCTCGGTCTTGCGGTGGATGGGCAGGCATAGCAGTGACTTCGGACGATGCGTCGAGAAATACGGGTCGTCGGCAAAGGGATGGGGCGTGGTGAGATCGGACAACAGCACCTGGGTATCGTTTTCGCGAACATGTTCCAGCAGTGAACGCGGCAATGCCGGCGTGACCTGTGGCGGTGCGTCGAAATACAGTTCGCAGGCATCGGGACTGGCCTTGGCCCCCAGCGTCAGGGCATCTTCCTGCACCAGCAGCAGATACCCGCATTCGGCGCCGGCGATGTCGACCAGTGCGCACAGCAGCGTCTGGATCAGCGGCTCGGGAACGCAAGACTCGCCGGGGTCGGCCTGCTGGCCGAACTGTGGGGGGGATTTCGTGGATTCCATCGCGTGCCGCAAAGGGATTGGTCGGGGGGAGGCACATCCAGCGTGGTTTGATGGCGCGCCAGAATGGCAAGCCTTTTGACCGGCACGCGGCGTACAAGTTCGAGCACCATCAGCGACCCGCATACAATATCGATCAGTCGCAAGCCAACTGCACGGCTTCGTGCAAGCCCACCTGAAAGGATCACTGATGCACCTCAAGCTCACTGTCGATAGCAACTTCACCAGCCCCTACGCCATGTCGGTGTTCGTCGCCTTGACCGAAAAGGGATTGCCGTTCGAACTCGCCACGGTTGATCTCGACCAGCAGCACAATCAGCTGCCGGCGTTTCGCAACAGCTCGCTGACGGCGCGCGTACCGACCTTGCAGCAGGATGATCTGGTGCTCAGCGAATCTAGCGCCATCACCGAGTATCTGGATGAGGTGTTTGCCGCGCCCGCCTATGCGCCGCTCTACCCGGCCGATCCGGTCGAACGCGCCCGCGCGCGTCAACTGCAGGCATGGCTGCGCAGCGACCTGCTGCCGCTTCGCACCGAGCGCAGCACGCGCGTGATTTTTTTCGCACCAGTGACCACACCGCTGAGCGATGCCGGCATTGCTGCGCGCGATTTGCTGATCCAAGTGGCCGATCGTTTCATTGACGCAGGCCGTCCGAATCTGTTTGGGCGCTGGTGCATCGCCGACACCGATCTGGCCCTGATGCTCAACCGCTTGATCATGAATGGCGACCCGATGCCGGCAAAATTGCAGGACTGGGCGCACGCACAGTGGCAGCGCCCGTCGGTGCAGCAATGGGTGGCCCAGCCGCGTTGATGCGGCACATTCCCGCGGCAATCCTGGTCAGTACGCGTTTGCCCTGACTGGATTGCCGCGCGTCATTTCGGACCGGCATCAAGCCTCCCGGAAACTGCGTTGCGCGACCACGTCAACCGCACTTTTTTTCACCTGATTTCGGCGCTCCGCCGACAGAAAATTCTGCCGCTGCCGCACCTCGATTAATTTACGCAGCACGTCCAACGATTTTCAACGCGCAGTTCCCGGCGCCACGCCGGCAAGCTGCGACACGCACCACCAATCCGCGCACCGCCGCAACCTTTCCCCTTCATTCAGGAGAGCTCAATGCATTCCTTTTCCGTGTACCGATTCAGCGCCATCCTCATCGCCACCGCGGTCGTCGCCGCGTGCGGCGGCGGCGAACAAAGCAACATCAATCCGGCGATGACTTCCACCACGTCCGCCGCGCTGCCAGACCCGTCAACCGGCGTCGGCGTCGCCACAGCCGCCCCTGCGGCCACGCCGGCAGCGCCGCAGCCGTCCTGGGTCGACATTGCTGCCACCAAGCCGGCCAGCAGTGCAGAGGCGGCGCGCTTCCTGACCCAGGCCAGTTTCGGCCCGACCGAGGCCAGCGTCGCGCAACTGATGGCCGCGCCGTCCTACGGCGCCTGGTTCGATCAGCAACGCGCCCTGCCGCTGACATCGCGCATCGCCCGCCTCAGCGCCAAACCATGGAGCGCGACGGACAACCTCAATGATTTCGTCACCGCCAATTTCTATCAGGACGCGGTCGACGGCAATGATCAATTGCGTCAACGCATCCACTACGCACTCTCGAACATTTTCGTGATCTCGTTCAACGACGCCGTGGTGCGCACCAATACGCGCGAATCCATTAATTACCTCGATACGCTGAGCGCGAATGCCTTCGGCAATTTCCGCACGCTGCTCGAACAGGTGACCCGCTCGCCCACCATGGGCAGCTTCCTCACCTACGAAAACAACCAGAAGGAAAATCCCGCCACCGGCACCCATCCGGACGAGAACTACGCGCGCGAAGTAATGCAGCTGTTCACGCTCGGACTGACCCAGCTCAATCAGGACGGCAGCGCCCGCCTCGATGCCACCGGCGCGCCCCTGCCGACCTATACGCAGGACGACATCAGCGGCCTGGCAAAAGTGTTTACCGGCCTGGTGCGGTACCGGGCCTCGCGCGGCGGCAGCGTCGACGCCGCGCTGCAACCGATGCAATGGCGCAGCGCCAGTCATTCGACCTCGGAGAAGCGCTTTCTCGGCACGACCATTGCGGCGACGAGTACGGCAAACCCCGACGCCGACCTGAAAATCGCGCTCGACACGCTGTTCAACCATCCGAACGTCGGGCCATTCATCGCGCGCCGGCTGATCCAGCAATTTGTCACCAGCAATCCGGGCGCCGCCTACATCGGTCGGGTCGCGGCGGCGTTCAACGACAATGGCAATGGCCAGCGCGGCGATCTGGCAACCGTCATGAAGGCCGTGTTGTTCGACCCGGAAGCGCGTGACCTGCGCCGCAGCGCCGAGCCATCCTTTGGCAAGCTGCGCGACCCGACCCTGCGCGTCACCGCCCTGTTGCGGGCCTTTGGCGCCAGCTCGGCGAGCGGCACATTTCCCTTCACCGAATTCGATGAGTCGTCGCAAAGCGATGCGATCGGCATGACGCCGTATCACGCCCCGTCGGTCTTCAATTTCTGGTCGCCCGGCTACAGCCCGCCGGGATCACCGCTGGCCGCCAACGGCCTGGTCGGCCCCGAACTTCAGGTCGCCAACGAGGTCTCGGTGGCCGGCAATTTGAACTACCTGCGCGCCATGCTGTTCGTTGGCTTGCCGTTGAACCAGACCGACATCCAGCTCTCGCTCGACAGCCTGCTTGCGAAGGCATCCGACCCCGGCGCACTGGCTGACAGCATGAACAGCCGGCTGCTGTACGGCCAGATGTCGCCGGTGCTGCGCCAGGCGATCACCAGCGCCGTAACCACGGTGGCGCTTCCGGCGGGCGCTGCGGCGACGCCAGCCGCCATGGACGCAGCGCGCAGAAAACGCATCCGGCTGGCGATCTACCTGACCGCCGCCTCCCCTGAATTCATCGTGCAACGCTGAGGAGATCCCATGAACACAATTGATCCAGTACGCCGTCGCCTGCTGCGCGCCATGCCCGCCGCCGGACTGGGAACCCTGCTCGGCGCAAACCTGCTGGCCGACTTCCTGCGCGACGCCAATGCCGCCGGCAACGGCAGCTACAAGGCGCTGGTCTGCATCCGCCTGGGCGGTGGCAATGACGCCTTCAATACCGTATTGGCGACCGATCCGGATTCCTGGAGTCGCTACCAGACGGCGCGCAACACCGGCGACGATCCGATCGCGCTGCTTGGCCCGGGCGCCGCAGCCGTCGCGGCCGATGCCATCTCGCCCCTGAATGGCCGGGTGGTCGCGCGCAGCACGCCGGAATTTTTCGGCGGCGTGTTGCCGATCGTGCCGAAAACGCGCCAGACCGTACCCGGTTCGTCGTCCTCGGCAGCCCGGACGTTTGCCCTGCATCCGCTGCTGGGATCGCTGCAGTCGCTGTTTCAGGCGGGGCGTCTGGCGGTGGTGGCCAATGTCGGCACGCTGGTGGCGCCTGTCACCAAAAGCCAGGTGCTGGCCAACACGGCGGCGCTGCCGCGCAACCTGTATTCACACAATGACCAGAGCGCCATGTGGGAGGCCGGCCAGAATCCGGGTTTTCCGTATGGATGGGGTGGCCAGATGGCTGACTTTTCGCTGGCCGGCAATGGCGCCCACAGCATCTTCACCAGCGTCTCGCTGGCCGGCGCGGCGACCTTCCTGAACGGGCGCACCGCCAATCAGTATCAGGTCGACCGCGACATCGGCGCCGCCACCATTGCACTTGACGGCGATCTGGCCGGGTTCGCAACAGCGATCCAGGGCGTCGCCGGCGCCGCCAACAGCAGCAATTTTCTGGCGACCACCTACGGCGGGATCGTGCAGCGTTCGATCGGCGCGGCCAGCACGCTGGGCGACGCGCTGGCCAGCGGCGCGGCGGCCACGATCGCCGCACCACCGCCCATGACACAACCCGTCACCGGCGCCACGATGAGCAATCCGCTGGCAACGCAGTTGCGCATGGTGGCGCGGATGATTGCAGCGGCCGGCGCGCTGGGCCTGAGACGCCAGGTCTTCATCGTCAACCTCGGCGGCTTCGACCAGCACTCGTTGCAGAATAGCGCCCACCCGCCGTTGCTGGCGCAGGTCGATCATGGCCTGGCGTATTTCGATCGGACCCTCGCCAGCGTCGGCGGCGTCGACATGCGTGCCAACGTAACGGCATTTACGGTATCGGATTTTGGCCGCACCTTCGCCTCCAATGGCGATGGTTGCGATCATGGCTGGGGCGGACATCATTTCGTACTGGGAGGAAGCGTCAAGGGTGGCGATCTGTACGGCGCCTTTCCCACTCTCGGGGTCGATGCCGGCAGCTTCATCAATCCCGATGCCGTCAACAACGGCGTACTGATTCCAACCGTGGCGGTGGATCAATACGCCGCCACGCTGGCGGCCTGGTTCGGACTTGACAGCGCGGCGCTGGCGACGATCTTTCCCAATCTCGGACGGTTCGCGCGCAGCAACCTTGGCTTTCTCTGATGCGACACGGACCAGTGCCGCGCGCAGGACGTCAGCCGGGATGCAAGGGCACGGCGCGCGGAGGCTGGTCGGCGGTTGCCGGCGCCGGCAAGCTATCCTTGAAATCCTGATAACACTCGTCCAGCACCTGGCGCGTAAATCTGCCAATTGCCGCGTACTCGATCTCCGTCAGGTTGGCCAGCGAGACCCGCGCCGACGTATCGACCACATCGAAGCCATTGCCGGGCAGCAGAACCACGCCGGTCTCTTCTGCCAGACGAAACAGGAAGCTGATGCCGAGGTCGCTCTTGATGAACCAGGCTTCGAATTCGGCGCCGTACAACGCGCCGCCGATTTCCTGCAGATCGATCAACGAGTAATAGTTCACGTCGTTCGGTGTCCGCAACGCGGCAATACCCATGTTGCGATACAGCGTTTGATAGCGCTTGCGCAGCATCTGCTTGGCCGACTCCTTGTAGCGGTGCTCGCGGTCCATCAGCCCATTGAGTGCGAACAGTGCCATCTGCAGTTGCTGCGGCAGTGACAATCCTGCGGTGTGGTTCAGCGCCACGGCGCGGCTGTCGGCGACCAGTCGATCAATGAAACGGATGGCGCGCGGGGTCGTGGTGAGCGACGCGTAACGCGTATCGAGGAGTAATTTTTCCGCTTCCGGCAACGCCGCCAGGGCGTCATCGAAGGCATTGTCATCGCGCAAAGCAATGGTGCCGAGGCGCCATCCCGTTGCGCCGAAGAACTTGGAGAACGAATACACGCACAGCGCATTGCGCGGACATTTTGCAAACAACGACACAAAATCATCCGCAAAGGTGCCGTACACATCGTCGGTGACGATGAACAGATCGGGGCGTTGTTGCGCCACCAGCTCAGCCAGTTGGTCGAGCACCTGATCGGACAGCTTGGTCGAGGGCGGATTGCTCGGATTGACGAGGCAAAACAGCTTTACTGCCGGATCGCGCAGCTTGTCGATCTCACTGCTCGGCAACTGCCAGTCGGCGTGCCCGTCCATGCGGATATCGACCACCTCGAGGCCGTATTCGGCCAGCAGCGGGATTTCCAGATAGGGTGAAAAAATCGGCGTGCTGATGGCGATCTTGTCGCCCGGCTTGATCAAGCCGTTGGCCCGCAATGTCTGGAAAATATACGTCATCGCGGCCGTGCCGCCCTCGGTGGCAAACACCGAGAACGGTCCCTGATGGGCGATCGGGCCGAACATTTCCTGCGCCAGATACGCTTTCACGATTTCTTCCGTGTGCACCAGCATGCGCGGCGGCGTCGGGTAATTACAACCCAGAAAAGCTGCCACCATCTCGAACAGAAACGCTTCCTGGTCGAGTCCGAGCTGATCCTTCACATACGAAATCGCCGACCGCAGAAAGCGCACGCCATCCGTGCTGCGATGTGCCGTGGCATAGATATCGAACCGGTGCACGATGCCGCTGCGCTCCGGCAGACCGCCAAAGCCGCTGTCGAGATAGGAATAGGAACGCTCGGCTTCGCGCATGGCAAAATCGCCCAGGCTCAGGAAGGCCCAGCGCGGCAGGGTGGCCAGAAAATTCGGATTGCCGCGACCCGCATTGAGCATCATGCGTTGCGCATCCGAGGAGGCGATGGCGATGAGCTGATCCTTGAGTTCAAACGGGCTCAGGTTGGCAAATTGCTGGAAATCTTGTTGCGGCATGATAGGGCTCGATCGCGGTTCAGGGGACGGCATTTTTGGTGATGATGCCAACGATGACCGGACCCCAAAGGGTCAGAAACACATTGGCAACGGCGTAGGTAACGGTAAAGGACACGACCGGGGTGGCATTGCCCGCCTTGTCGAGCAATGCTGCGAACGCCGGGTTGGCGCTGCGGCCGCCGGCGACACAGGCGAGCGCTTCGATCGGATTGCGGATGCGCAGCACGTACCACGAAAAAAAGAAAGTAACGACTTGCGGTATCAGCGTCACGGCGACGCCGAGCAGCAGCAGCGTGAAGCCGTACTGCCGGATCGCGACCAAGGCCTGCGGTCCGGCCGAGATCCCGACAATGCCAACAAAGACCGCCAGGCCAAAATCGCGCAGGAAGTTGGACGCGCCCAGGGGCAGTGCCGACACACGCGGATGGACACTGCGCAGCCAGCCGAACATCAGGCCGGACAGCAAGCAGCCGCCGCCACTGCCGATCGAGATCGGGATACCCATGATGTGAAACTGCACCATGCCGATCAGGATGCCGATCAGCATGCCCAATCCCATGAAGATGAAGTCCGTGACCGCTGCCGGATTGATCTTGTAGCCGATTTTCGATTGCACCCGGTCGAGGTCCACCGGGCTGCCGGTGAAGTGCAATTCATCACCGCTTTTCAGCGTGATCTTGCTCAGCAGCGGAAGCGCCAGGCCCATGCGCAAGACCCGCGTCAGGAATACGCCGTGGCGGGTATCCAGGGTCACGTGGTCGTGGATTTCGCCGACTTCACGCCCGCTCAGCGCGCGATTGGTCAGAATGATTTCGCGGCTCTCCTGCACCACCAACATGCCCTCTGGCGCGCTGACTTCCTTGCCGAAGTAAGCGGTGGCGGCCTCCATGACAACGATCAGCCCGGTAACCGCCACCATGTCGCCGGCCTGCACGACGGTGCCATCCGCAAGCGGCAGCGCTTGTCCGGCCCGATAAATCGCCTCCACCGAGGCATCCGACAGCGCAATGTCGATCGCCAGGGCAGTCTGGTTGGCCGCCTTGCTGTCGGGCGCAACCAGATACATGCGGGTGGCCACCGCGCGCACCGCATTGAACTGGCCCGGGTCGAGTTCGGCGTGGCCGCCGGAAATTGCAGCAGCAAGCTTGATGGCTTCCTGGCGAATGTCCCAGCGCATCACCATCGGCAGGAACCAGGTGACCATGATGATCGGTCCGAGCGAGCCAAAGATATAGCAAACCGCATAGCCAACCGCGACGTTGGTTTGCATTGTCTTGATCAAGGCCGGGGCCAAACCGAGCTTGGCGATGGCGTCACCGGCGGTACCGATGATGGCCGACTGCGTCAGACCGCCAGCGGCGAGGCCGGCTGCCATGCCGCGATCGAGGTCGAACATCCAGGCCGCCAGCAACACGCACAACAGACCCGTGGCACACATCACAAATGCCGACACCAGTTGATTGAGCGAGCGCCGGTTCAGCGCATGAAAAAACTGCGGTCCGCCCTGAAAGCCAACCGCATAGATGAACAGCGCGAAGAAGATCGCCTTGATGCCGGGATTGATCTCGATGCCGAGCTGGCCGACCAGCACGCCGACAAGCAGCGTGCCGGCGATCCCGCCGAGCACGAAGCGTCCGATTTTGATTTTTCCGACCAGATAACCGAGCGCGATCGTTGCGAACAGGGCCAATAGGGGTTCGCGGGTAAGCAAATGCTTGATCAATTCCATTGCAGCGTCATCATGAATTTCCACCTGGGTAAAAGTGTGCGGGCACGGTCCGGCATCCACGGGTATGTTGCGGAATGCGATCGGAAGGGGAAGAAGTGTTGCGAGATACGCCGGATCGTTGTTCTGGGCCAGCAGCAGCGATCCGGTGGATTGAGTATCGACGGCCTGGGATACTTATCTGCGTGCGTTGACGCACATAGTCAAAAATTGCCACCGCATGCCGGAGAATTTCCCGTATCGGGCAATGGCGCTGGTGAAGCGGCCCGGGCGATTCTGCGTCGTTGCGGCGGCCTAGAGCAACTCTTCCGGCGCCAGCGGCGCAAGCAGCCACAAGCCGAAATTGAACAACACGCCGACATCGGGCTCGCTGGTATAAATGACCTCGACGCCATCGTCGATGGCGACCCATTCGAGGCCGCCGGTCTTGGCAGATAAACGCAGGCGATAGGAACTCTCATCGTGATCGGCCTGCAGCAACTCGACCAGTTGGCCGGCCATGGTCGGACTGTCGATCAGCAGGCCCATCTCGGTATTGGTGCGCGCCGAACGGGCGTCCAGATTCAGCGAGCCCACGAAGAGCCGCTTGCGGTCGACCGCGACCACCTTTGCGTGCAGACTGGCGTGCGAGGACCCAAACAAACCGAGCCGACCACGCTTTTGCGCGCGGGTCGGACTGAGTTCGTACAACTGCACGCCCTGTTCCAGCATCTCGCGTCGATAGCGCGCATAGCCGACATGGACCAGCGGCGAATCGTTGGCAGCAAGCGAATTGGTCAGCACGATCATGCGAATGCCGCGTGCCGACATGGCGCGAATCGCTTTCATGCCGATTTTTCCAGGCACGAAATACGGCGAAATCACCATCACTTCGGTTTCAGCGCTGGTCATCAGACGCACGATGTTGCTGCTGACCGTATCGGCCCTGGTTTCCTCGGTCAGGCCGGCGACTTTCGAGGGTGCATCGGCCACCACGGTTGCGGAGGCGACTTCCAGCGCGAGTTTGCCGCTGCCCAGTTCGGTCGATATCGGTCCGTAGCCGAGCGGGTCGCGCGTCTCGGTCAATGCCGCCGCCGACATCCCGGCCGGTTCCGGCGCGAGCGGCACGTCGTCGAGCTTCAGGTGTGCGAATGCGCTGGCGGGATAGGCGTATTCGCTATTCCAGAACGCGTCGAATACGGCGGACATCTTCGGCACGATCGCACCAGCGGCGAACACATCAAGATCAATGAAATTACTGGCGCTGCCCTGCATGAAATATTCGTTGCCGATATTGCGACCGCCGGTGATCGCCATCGCGTTATCGGCGACGAACAGCTTGTTGTGCATGCGGTGATTGATCCGGTCGAAGTCCCCGGCCGCCGCCAGAACACGCGTAAACATCCGTAGGCGGCCACCGGCAAAGGGATTGAATACGCGCACTTCCAGGTTGGGATGGGCCGACAGTTGCGCAAACATCTGGTCCTTGCCTTCGGTCGCAATGTCGTCGAGCAGCACCCGCACGCGCACCCCGCGCAACGCCGCAGCCAAGACCTCCCGACCCAGCGCGCGGCCGGCTTCATCGTCATGGAACAGGTAATACTGCACGTCGAGCGTGCGTTCGGCACGGCGCGCCAGCGCGATGCGTGTATCAAAGGCAAAGCCGCCGGTGGGCAACAAGCGGAATCCCGAACTGGCGTCAGACGGCAGCGACGCCTGCACGATGCGCCCCAGACTGGTGTCTTGCGGATTCGGCAACGCGGTGGAAGGGTTTTTTTCAAAGCCAACCGGCAAGCCGGCGCATCCGGCCACGAGGGTGGCGACCAGCAACGGCGCCAACTGGCGCAACACTACGGAATCAAACATGATGGACCTGTCAGCATCTTGGCACTGGTGCGTCAGGATGGCGCGGTGCGGCGTGCGAAAGATGTGAGTGTACCGATTTTCCGGTGCCGGATGCCGGACGCAGAAACGACGATGCCCGCTCAGTGAGCGGGCATCGGGACTGCCATGCGGCCAGTCGCTGGATTTACTTGGTGTGATCCTTGATGAATTCCTTGGCGTCGCCCAGACCTTTTTGGACTTTTCCTTCGACCTGCTTGCCGAGGCCTTTGGCTTGCTGATCCTGGCTACCGGTCAGTTTGCCCGCTTCTTCCTGGATCTTGCCTGCGATGTCTTTGGCTTCGCCCTTGATTTGGTCCTTGTTCATGCATGTTCTCCTGAAATGGGTGGATGTACAGCATTGCCGGAACGTTGTATTACGCCACCGGCGCGTTACTGCCAGACCGACAATACGGAAACCCGCCGATCGTTTCGGTGCGTTATCGCACAAAACTGCAGGCGCCGAGCGAGATGCATCAAGGCAATAAAATTATGGTCGCCAGCAACCGCGCGCTGCTACACTGGCCACTTGACGTTCGCCCGGGGCGTTGCACCAGCTTGATTCCTTGTCATGAAAAAACCCGCCAAAGCCGCCAACAATGACATGTTCGTCATCGTCACCATTGCGGTCATCCTGACCGCATTGTTGGGGATATTCGGTGCGACCTGGTATTTCCGTTCGTATGTGCCGGAGCAGAAGACGCTACAGGCCTTCACGCTGATCGAACCGCTGGTGATCAGCACCGATACCTATTCGCTGGCGGCCAAGATTGCCATCCAGACCAACCGCAGCAATCAGCAATGGGCCACCGAGAACAAGCCTGCGATTCTCACGACCATCAAGGGTATCCTCGATGGCCTTGAACCCGCCGGCGTGCACGCGCCGGGCGGACTGGCCACGTTGCAAACCGTGCTCAAGGATGCGGTCAACAAGCGCTTCAAGACGACCAATGTCGAACAAGTCCTGTTCATGGATTTCTTGCTGCAAACCGGTGTTTGACCGCCCCTCCACACTCACGACCATGGCCATGAAATTTCGACACTACAAGGGCGGCATCTATGAACTGGTCGGCGCCGCCACCCTCGAATCCGATCTCACGCCGATGACGGTGTACCGCTCGCCGGACGGCGCGTTGTGGGTACGACCGACGGCCGTGTTTGACGAGATGATCGAGCTCGACGGCAAGCCGATGCGGCGTTTTTCGCCACTGCCCTGAGTCGGCCCGCACGGCTTCTGCTACAGTGCCGCCATGACGACATTGACCCTTGACCGCATCCTGCAATCGCAGGGCTTTGGCACCCGCAAATGGTGCCGCCAATTGATCGCCGAAGGCGAAGTCAGCATCGCCGGCACGGTGATCACCGATTACCGCCAGGCGTTCAACACTGACGCCCTGGTGTTCCGTCTGTTCGAGGAGGACTGGGACTACCGCGAGCACGTCTTTCTGGCGCTGCACAAGCCGCCCAACTTCGAATGCTCGCGCAAACCCAGTCATCATCCGGGCGTGCTGAGCATCCTGCCGGAGCAATTCACGTGGCGCGAGGTGCAGCCGGTCGGACGGCTCGATCATGACACCACCGGCCTGTTGCTGATGTCGGATCACGGGCCCTTCATCCATACCCAATCCTCGCCGAAATCGCATATCCCGAAAGTCTACGTCGCCACCACCGCCGAGCCGGTCACGCCGGAGCTAGTCGCGCAATTGCTGGCCGGTGTCCAGCTGCATGACGAGCCTGCACCGCTGGCGGCCGTGCACTGCCAGATGGTCGACGCGCAGCGCATCGAGATCGTGCTGGAGCAGGGCAAATACCATCAGGTCAAGCGCATGCTGGCGGCCGCCGGCAACCATTGCATCAGCCTGCAACGGGTTGCCGTTGGCGGCCTGACACTCGCCGGGCTCGGCCTGGAAGAAGGCGAGTGGTGTTATCTGGATGCCGACGATCTGGCGCTGCTGGTGGCTGCGCCGCTCAGCGCGCCGCTCGCCGCTGGTTAAGCAGTTCGCTGCCTAGTTGCATAAATTGAAGCTGTAGCTGTTGACGCCGAACTTGGGCTTCAACCAACTGCCTTCGCAGATGCGCGACGCGAACCAAATCGCCCCCTGCGCTGGCTGCGATTAGCTCGCCCCCAAGCTCGCGCTCACGCTTGACGGCGCACTGATGCAATTCGCGCGTCTTGTCGCGCAGCAGCTGAAGTTCAGTCGAGGAGAGGCGTTTGGCGCTGGCGGAAGTTGTTGGCGCGCCCGGCTGCGGTTTCGCGGCCTCGCGCTTGGCCTGCTGGCTCGGTTGCGCAGCACGAAGCCGGGGGAGCTGGGTGGGCGTTTGCGGAACTCCCGCGAACAGCCTCGACAACGCGATTTCGCGCGGCCGGGGTGGGTGTTGCGGCGGCACGGGCAGCGAGGCAAGCAGGCGTCCCTTTACCAGCGCACCCATGCTGGCGGCCAATTTATTTCCCAGTTCGCACCCGCGTACGAAACTCGCCGACACGTTGTTGTCGCTGGTCGGTCTAGACCTGGCTGCAGTCCTTACGGCAGGCTTCGCGCGGATGGGCGCAGGCTTAAAAAAAAATGATGGAAACCGCATGATCGTCCTTCTCTAGCAATGGTGTGAAAGTAACGATTAAGTCGCGCCACGTCGATGCTGGTTCCATTCCCGCAATCCCGTCCGGCAGGTCGTCCACGCCAATTGCCTGATCAGAGAATCAGCATCGCCCGAAAATCATTGACATTCGTACGCGTCGGCCCGCTCACCACAAGGTCGCCCAGCGCACTGAAAAAACCGTAGCCATCATTGTTGTCGAGCAGCGTACGGGCGCGCAGGCGGAGCCCTGTGGCGCGCGCCAGCGAATCGGGTTGCAGCAGTGCGCCGGCATTGTCTTCGGAGCCGTCGATGCCGTCGGTGTCGCAGGCCAGCGCATGCACACCCGGCAAGCCATCCAGCGCCACCGCCAGACTCAGCAGGAATTCGGCATTGCGCCCGCCCGGCCCGTGCCGCGCACCGTGACCGTGGTTTCGCCACCCGACAGCAGCACGCACGGCCGGGCAAACGGCTGGCCGTGCAGCGCCACCTGGCGGGCCAGCGCCGCATGCATCAGGCCGATGTCGCGCGCCTCGCCTTCGATCCCGTCGGACAGGATGTATGCCGCTACACCGGCGGCGCGCGCGGCACTGGCGGCCGCTTCCAGCGCGTGCTGCGCGGTGGCGATGACGTGGTGCTGATTGCGGGCGAAGCGCGCGTCGTCCGGCTTGGGTGTTTCACCGGCGCCGCTGTCCAGATGCGTCTGCACCGCAGCGGGAATGGCGATCCCGTATTTGCCGAGCACCGCCAGCGCTTCGGCGCAGGTGGTCGGATCGGGCAGGGTCGGGCCGCTGGCAATGATGCCCGGGTCATCGCCGGGCACGTCGGAAATCAGCAGCGTGACCACGCGCGCGGGCGCACAGGCCAACGCCAGCCGGCCGCCCTTGATGGCCGACAGATGCTTGCGCACGCAGTTCATTTCGGCAATCGTTGCGCCGCTCTTGAGCAAGGCCTTGTTGATCGCCTGTTTCTGCTCCAGCGTGATGCCGTCGCCCGGCAACGCCAGCACGGCCGAGCCGCCGCCGCTGATCAGGCACAACACCAGGTCGTCCGGACCAAGGCCCTGCACCAGCGCCAGCATGCGCCGGGCGGCGTCGCGCCCGGCTGCATCGGGGACCGGATGGGAGGCCTCGACCACCTCGATGCGCTGGCATGGCGCACCATGTCCATAGCGCGTGACAACCAGACCGGACAATTCACCCGGCCAATGCCGCTCGACGCTTTGCGCCATCGCGGCGGCGCCCTTGCCAGCGCCGATCACCAGTGTGCGCCCGTTGGCCGGGGCTGGCGGGAGATACGCAGGCAGGCATTTTTCGGCGCTGACAGCCGCTACGGCAGTGGCATACAGGTCAAGCAGAAACTGGCGCGGTGTGGCGAGGCTCATGGCGGATTCCAGGATTAGGTGGCCTGATTATGCGGCCGCGGTTTCGACGCGGGGCAACCGCGCCGATGAATTGTTTTCATGCCTTGCCAGCCGTCGCCGACTATGCCAGCATCGGGCCATGCATCTTTCCTCGTTGTTTCGTTTGTGTTGCCTGAGCGCGTTGGCGCTGGCAACCGTCGCTTGTGCGGAGGATCCCGTGCGTCCCACTTCTGCGCCATCCGGCAGTGCGGCACTGCTGGCGAAAATCCATGCCGAAATCGGCGCTGCCGCTTGCGACAGCGCGGCCCAATGTCACACCATTGGCATTGGCGCCAAATCGTGCGGCGGGCCGGAGGCGTGGCTTGCCTGGTCCGACAAGCATACCGATCCGAAAAAATTGCAGTCGCTGGTGGCGCAGCATCGCGCCGCCCGCGAAGAAGAAAATCGGCGCAGCGACATGGTCTCGGATTGCCGGGCGATCCCCGATCCGGGCAGCAGTTGCGTGCCTGCCAGCGGCGGCGGAGTTTGCCGACTGAACCGGAATCCCGCCAGCGGCGTCTGACCGTCGTCCGCACAAACAAGAAGGGCCGCCAGCTTGCGTTGGCGGCCCTTCTTTCATTGCAGCCCCGCACGCTGGCGGGGCTGCAATCGTACCTGCTGGTGGATCAGTTGCGCTTGGACAGTTGGGCAGCGCTCAGATCACGGGTCGGTTCCGCCAGCGGCAGGCCGCCGTTGGTTTCAACCCGCACGACCGTGGTGGCCTGCACTGCGCCGCTGGCATCCTTGAACTGGGCGCCACCGACAAAGCGACCGCCGAGTGGCAGGCCAGACCATGACACGCCAACCGACGCTGTGCTACCGGCATACACGGTGCCCGGCAAAAGGACGTTGAACTTACCGCCGATATCGCTTGGCGTGACCACCCAGCTCGACAGTTTGTGCGTCATTGCTGCGCCACCACCGTAGGCTGCCACGCACACCTTGTAGTTGCCGGCTGCCGGGCTGGCGACCTGGACCGACTCGATCGAACCATCGTTGCCCGAATACACCGTGCTGCCATCCGGAGCGACCAGCATCAGGTCGTTGTCATCGGTAACGGCGCCGGTATCTTCCTGACGCAAGGCAAAGCGGGCCACGATGGTGCCAACCGGTACGACGAAGTTATGTACCTTCACCGACACCGTATCGACGCCAGCAACGCAGGCGGTTTTCAGCGCCGCTTGCGTCACGGCGCCGGGAGCCAGGCTGTAGACACTCGACAGCGTGGCATCCTTGAGGCCGCCCTTGTTGGCCGTCATGCGACCGGAAAAGCCGGTCTTGACGGTCAAGACACGCGAGCCCGAAACGGTGTTGCCGGTAAGCAGATCCGGCGCCAGGATTGGATTGCCGGTACGTGCGGTGAGCGGGATTTTTACCGTATGCGCACCATCGTTCCAGGTCAGCGATCCGTACGACCAGACATTCGCCACGGCGCCACTGGCAACCAGTTTGACGGTGAAGCTTTTGGTTTCCTTTGGTGCCAGCGTCAGGCTGGCCGGCGTGACCGAGGTCGTGAAGCCGGGAAGGGTGGCCGCAGCGCTGTAGGTTGCAGCGGCGCCGCCGACATTGGTCACCTTGCGGGTTACCGTCGTGCTGCCGATCACCGAACCGACCGTAATGCTGGCCATGTTCAGGTTATAGGTTTCGTCCAGCGGGGTTCATCCGCACTATCCGCACTTTTGGGTTATGCCGGGGTGATGCCATGACGACCGGTAAAGCATCACCACTCGATTTATTTGGCGACGCCTTGCCGTTGAAGTCTGCCAATGCAAAGCCCGAAGCCGCTGCGCTGGTGGAAGTCCTGAAGACGTTGCGGGCGCATTCGCTGGTGGCATGGTGTGAACGGATGAACAGCGGGGCCGCAATGATGGGCGGGCGCTTTGTGCGCTTCGGTTGGACCGGCTGCCCTGACGTTCTCGGGCAATTGACGGATGGCCGCTTACTTGGCGTGGAAGTGAAGGCCGAGCATGGAAAGCTGCGACCCGAACAAACCATTTTCCTTGAACGCATTCGGGCCGCTGGTGGTGTGGCATTCATGGCGAGGGATTGCCGGGACGTGTTGCGCGAACTTCAACTATCAATGAACGGAAAATCAAATGACTGCTAAACAAACGACGACATCAAAGAAGGTTGTCGCGCCAGCTATGGCGGATATACCAAAGCCGGATAAATCAAAAATGGTGCAGGTGGTTTGTCGGCGTGGCACTACTGAAGATAGGGCGGTGGCCGAGCATGTGCTGAACCCCGCAACGGCAAACGCAACAACTGCGCTGGAATTTTCGAGAGCGCAGTATTCCGGCGTGAGTTTGCAAGATTGCTTAATGGTGGTGAAGGACGATATCGAGTCCGTCAACGGGGGCAATCTCGACAAACTGGAAGGGATGCTGACAGCGCAGGCAATCGCGCTAAACGCCATGTTTAACAATTTCGCAAACCGGGCGATTCAAGCCGACGTGATGCCGAAACTGGATACCTATTTTCGACTGGCGCTCAAAGCACAATCACAGTGCCGCTCGACCGTGGAAGCCATAGCGGAAATCAAATACCCGAAGTCGGCGACCTTCATCAAGCAAGCCAACATAGCGCAACAGCAACAGGTGAATAACGGGGCTGCCAAGTCATTGACTGAAAAACCTACGCACGAGAGAAACATAACCCCATCGAACGAACTATTAACGGAGGCAAGCAGTGCGACACTGGACACCCGAGGAACGATTAAAGCAGGCCGCACTGATACGAAACTGGAAGCCGTGGAAGCAATCAACCGGACCGACCACCGAAAGCGGAAAAGCGAAGGCATCCGGTAACGCAACAAAGCACGGTATGCGCTCCGCTGAATGGCTGGCCGAACATAGGCGCTTAAATTCCATCCTGCGCGACTTTCGGGAATCGCTCGAAAAAGCCTGCACTTAGACCTTTAGCCAAAAAGCAGGCTACAGCCGACTACCGAAAAACCCAGACCCGCCGCGTGCGGGTTTTTTTCTGCCAATTCCGGTTGATGGTGACACTGTTAGAAAACGACCGTTTCCCAACACCCCCACAAGGCACCGTCTGTCCCTGTTGGGAACAGCCGATCACATTTCCAACATGCAGGCATCTGCCAACACCGTTTTCCAACACGGTATTTGAGCGTTCCGCGCGCGCGTGGCAGCACTCAGAAACAGAGCCAGTACAGGCAAACGCCAGTTCGACTCCTCATCAGGAGTCCAATCATTCCCCGTAACCCGCATGGTTGCTGGACTTTTCGCAGGGACGCTGGCTCAGACGCCGCCATAGATGCCGCCAAAGAAAAACCATAGCGCCAAATAGAGCCGGTGAGGTTAGCGCCCCGGTTAGTGCGCAATATCGCCATGCCGGTTGATGAGTGACACAAAAGAAGTGCTGGCTAGTGGGCTCGCTCGGTACGCAACATGGTCGAACCGGCCCAGCACTGGACAAGATGTCATTTCACATCAAAAACCTGACGTCTCATGGCGCCCACCACAAACCGGAAAACGTCACTCATGCTTTAAAAATTTTCAGCAATGCCACTGCCGGGGAAAACAATCCGACCTTTCGGTTTGCTTGAGCAGCTTCGAGGACTTCGACAAGCTCATCGTATTTGTCGGCTTGTCTGTCGTTCAAGTTGGTCATATTCATGCTCCAGCGAGGAAAAGTGCGGAAACTGGCCGGTTCGTTGTAAATCACTCGGGAATTTTTGTGTCGAGGATCGAGTTCGATTTTCTTATAAAGCGTATCAAGCTTAGATGCCGGACCTTCCAATACTTGCAAAAACCACCCGCCGTTGTAAAACAAACTACCTGTTATCTCCAGTGGCGCGTTGTTTGTCTTTGCCTTTTCTTGTATCGCAGAAAGGTCTTCTGGAGACATCTTACGTGTTGCTTGGCTTAGGTAGATAAGCTGATTAATTGACATTGAAACATCCTAAATTTGGTGAACCCCGGTCGAATCTGACGGAGCAAAAATTCATACTATCTTAAAAATAGTATGGCGTTCGAAGTGCTTTAAAAGGGCCTGCCGGATTTACATGACGCCCTTGACTCAAGTCCGGCCCATCGGGGTCCTTGGAAGCGCCACGTAAAAGTCCCGACCTAAATCATAGGCCAACTAATTCCTTCCACGCAACAGAGAATTAAGCGTTCGAACGGCATTGGCAGGAAGTACGCACAAGGCGAAAGCGTCAGCGCACTGGCAAGGGCCTACGGCGTATCGAGGGCCAATGCCCGTCGCATCGCAAACGTGTTGCAGTGATTCGCATTGACTGAATGAGGTTACACAGCGGTTACATGGGCAAGAGAAACCGTCAGAAAGCAAAAAGCCCAACTGTAAAAGTCGGGCTAAGTGTTTGATTCTATTGGTGCGGCTGGCTGGAATCGAACCAGCGACCCTTGGCTTCGGAGGCCAATACTCTATCCACTGAGCTACAGCCGCATGTGAGGAACCGTGCGAAGGCGTGCAGGATACCGTTTTTCTGCTGCCCCGTCCATGGATAGGGTGCTTGCGCGTTCCAAACGCAATACAAACCATCTATAATCGAGCGCTTTGGCGATGTGAGATGCTGCGAATGGCGCGGCGCGACAGGCCACCGGTTTTGACATCTGCACTAAGGGAACTATGAGCGACGCACACGACGATCACGCCTCCGGGATCAAAACACCCAAGCAACTCATTGCCGCCGTTCTTGCCGGCTTTATCGTGCCCATCATCGGCATTGTCTTGCTGGTCCAGTACGTCGCCAGCGATGACAAGGTCGGCAGCGGCTCCAACGCACAGACTTCTGAGGCCATCGCGGCCCGCCTGAAACCGGTTTCCGACGAGGGATTCATTCTCAAGGACAGCAACGCGCCGAAGGTATTGCAGGCCGGCGACGCTGTCTACAAGGCGGTGTGTTCTTCATGTCACGCTGCCGGCGTGGCTGGTGCCCCGAAAGTCGGCGACGTAGCGGCGTGGTCGACGCGCATTGCGCAGGGCTACGAGACGCTGGTGTCGCATGCCGTCAACGGTATCCGGGCAATGCCTGCCAAGGGCGGCAATCCGGATCTGGATGATGTCGAAGTGGCCCGTGCCGTGGCGTTCATGGCCAATCAGGCTGGCGCCAAGTTCAAGGAACCGGAAGCCAAGGCGGTTAGCGCTGCTCCTGCCGCAGCGCCTGCAGTTGCCGAAGCCGCAGCACCAGCGCCAGCCGCTCCGGTGGCAGTCGTCGCCGCAGCAGCGCCTGCAGCCCTGCCCGCCGATGCCGGCAAAAAACTGTACGACGGCGTCTGCATGGCCTGCCATGCTGCCGGTATCGCCGGTGCGCCGAAGTTCGGCGACAAGACCGCCTGGGCCGATCGCATCAAGCAAGGCGCCGCCACGTTGCATGACCACGCCATCAAGGGTTATCAGGGCAAAGCGGGGGTCATGCCAGCCAAGGGCGGATCGTCAGCGAGTGATGACGAAGTCAAGGCGGCGGTCGACTACATGGCCGCAGCAGCGAAATAACGCGGTTGCACCGGACGTAAAAATGCCGACATGATGTCGGCATTTTTTATGTCAGCAGTCGATGTTCAGTCTTCTGTCATGAGCGGTTTCTTGCGCCGAAACAGAAGCCAGGCGCCGGCGCCAACAGCGCCGATCACCCCTACCGAACGCCACATCGGCAGCAGCAACCGCGCCTTGAGCATCAGCGACACACCGCTGACGACGAGTGGCAGCAGCGTTTGCAGGTTGCCGCGCTTGCCGCCCAACAGATTGCCGATGACTGCATAGGCGTTGCCGGTCAAATGCGCGATCAGTCCGCGCGCAAGGGCTTCCGTGCGCAGATTCTTGTTGAACATGTCGCGCGCGCCGCGCACCGCAGCACGGTACGCCGCGCCTTCGCGAATCAACTTTTCCTTGCGCTCGGCCAGTGTGGCCGGGATTGGATGGTTCAGGTCTTGGCTCATCGCGGCTTTCGGTTACAGCAACGCATCACGGTCATTGCGCAGCTCGGACAGGGTGGCGGGCATCGACAACTGACCTTGCTTGAGCATCGACTGGACATACAACGCCACGCCGACGGCGATAAGGCTGAACGCAACTGCCAGGAGCAGCAGTATCTTCCAGCCCAGCGCATCCCAGGTCAGCACAATCAGCAGGCCGGTCCAGAACAACACGGCGAAGCAGGCCGCAATCATGCCGGCTGCCGAAGCCAGAATCATCTTGACGAGGTTACCGCGCACTTCGGCCAGCTCAATGGAGGCCAGTTCGATACGGTTGACCAGCAACGCAAAGATGTTCTTTGCCATGCCGGCCAAACCGGGCAACAGACCAGACGATGGGCTGGCAGATGGTTGGTCCATGGGTGGAGGCGTCGCGGCTTACTTGCGCGCGATCAGCATGCCGATCAACACGCCGACGGTTGCCGACACGGCCACCGCACGCCATGGGTTCTCGTGCACGTAGTCATCGGCGGTGCTGGCGATTTCCTTGCCCGTTTCAACCGCAACGACTTGCGCATCATGGGCCTTCTCCATCGCTGTTTCGAGCAATGCCATGCCTTTGTTGCGCAGTTCGTCGGCTTTCAGGCCTGTCGCGGCGGTCGCTTCGCGGAACAGGTCCTGGGCGTCCTGTACCAGGGTTTTCATATCGGTACGGCCGGTTTTCAGATGGGATGTCAACATGGTCAAGCTCCTTGGTGGTGGATCGAATGAGGCGTCGTCGCATGGATGCGGTTCAGACTGGACACCACGATAGGCGCAAGTGCCCGGAACCTCGGTGCGCTATCGTACATAATGCTGCTATTCGAACAACAGCGCAATCACACTCCCGGCGTGCAGTCGGTGCAGTGCTCGACGGGCGGCATGCCGCGCAAAATGTTTTCCTGCAGGTCGCGCAATGCGGTGCGCACGCCTTCTTCGATGACCGGATGGTAGAACGGCATGTCGATCATCTGCGCAACCGTCATCCTGTTCTGACAGGCCCAGGCCAACAGGTGCGCCAGATGCTCGGCGCGCGGGCCAATCATTTCTGCGCCGAGAAACCGCCCCGAACCGTGTTCACCATACACCCTTAACAGACCGCGGTTTTGTCGCATCACACGACTGCGGCCCTGATTGGCGAAGGAAACCTGACCAATCGCAAAATTATCGTGCGCCAGATCGTGATGGGTTTGCCCCACCAGCGCAATCTGGGGATCGCAAAACACCACGCCGATTGGCGCCCGCCGCAACCCGTGCTTGATATCGGGGAAGCGACCGGCGTTATCGCCGGCGATACGGCCCTGGTCGACGGCTTCGTGCAACAGAGGTTTCTCGTCATCGGCGTCGCCGGCAATGAAAATCGTGCTGTACCCACATTGCATCGTGCAGCGGTCAAATGTCGGTACGCCCTTGCCATCCAATACCAGCCCGGTATGTTCGAGCTGCAGCCCACGCAGGTTAGGACTGCGGCCAACGGTCGACATCACCAGCGCAAAGTGCTCGCTGCGCACCATGCCATCCTTGCCGGCCGAGTGCACCAGCACGCCATCGCCATCGGGCTCAACATCAAAGCGCTGGATGCCGAGGCGCAGGTCGAGCTCCGCGTGCATGCACTCCAGCGCGCTGCGCACCACCTCGGGGTCCGTCAACGGGCCCACTTTTTCGCCGCGACCGAACAGCGCCACGCGCACGCCAAGCCGATGCAGCGCCTGGCCCAGTTCCAGGCCAATCACGCCAGGGCCGATGATGGCCACGGACTCGGGCAAGTCGGTCCAGTCAAACACCTGGTCGTTGGTGATCACGCGCGCGCCCAGATGATGCAATTCGGCGGGCACGATCGGGCTCGACCCGGTCGCGATGACGATGCGCGCAGCATTGACCTGGGTATGGTCGTCGATCTGCAGTTGCTGCGGACCGAGGAAGCGGGCGCTGCCCCACAACCGTTCGGCCGGCGCGATCTGCTCGACGCTTTCCAGCACGAAGCCGACAAAGCGATCGCGCTCCGAACGCACTCGTGCCATCACGGCCACGCCATCAATGCGCACCGGCCCGGCGTGCACGCCAAAGGCAGGCGCCTCGGCCACCATGTGCGCGGCTTCGGCCGCGGCAATCAGCAATTTGCTGGGCATGCAACCGATGCGGGCGCAGGTCGTGCCATGCGGTCCGCGTTCGATCAGCACCGCGCTGGCGCCTTGCGACTTCGCCGCCCGGAATGCAGACAGACCGGCACTGCCGGCGCCAATGACGGCAACGTCAACGTCGAGGATTTTCATGAGAAGGCTGCGCCGGTTTGTTCGCGCAATTCCGCAAACTCTTCGAGACTGCCGATCTGAATGACGATCGGATTGAAGGACGACTGCGGCTGTACCGGTCGCCATGCGAACAACCATTCCTTCTGTGCCGCCAGATGGCGTCCCTTGGTGAAGGCGGCGCCCAGCGGACTGGGCGCACCGTAGGCGACGGCGGCGTCGATGCCGGTCCATAACGGCAGCACCTTCTGCACGGCGCGATGCATCCGTTCCCCGAACTCTTCCGGATTGTGGATCACGATACAGCAGGGCGCCTGCGCGTCACGCTGGAACAACTTGTCGCTGGGCGCGCTGGACAGGCTCAGCGTCAGGAAACCCGGCGGGGCCAATGCCGGGCGCATGCCGAACGGCAGAATCTGGCTGGCGTCGGGTGGCAGCGGCTCACCGGGATTGGCGGGGCGCAAACGAAACTCACCGAACTGCAACGCGCGCTCTGCGCTGGGCCGATCGGCATAGAAATACAATTTGGCGGGACGGCGAGAGCCAGCACGCGAATCGGATGTGGCCATGATGCTCCTGTATCTGGGTAAACGGACAGACGTTCTCAATGACATCCTGACCGGCAACGAATTCTACCGTCTTGCGACACAAACCTGCAGCAGGCGCGCTGTGGTGTCATTCGCTCATTTGTGGTTGCGCAATGCTGCGAATCTGGAAGCGGCCGTCGTTGTTGAACAGCCAGGTCTCGGACAATTCCACCCGGCCATTGCGCAACAGGTTCGAGGCCGGCTTCGGAAACGGCGCGGTGCTGCGCAAACTGGCCAGCGCGGTCGCTTCGATGGCGCCATCGCGATTGCCGCGCGTGATTTCGCTGCTGATCAGTTTGCCGTTGGCGTCGACCACGAACTTGACCACGATGACGCCGCGCAGCAGGGCTTGCGGCCGGCTCACGTACACCTTGGTCGAATTGGTTTCGCAAATACGTTGCGCCAGATCCTCCTTGTAGGCGGCCAGTGTGCGCGCGGTCGAGGTGCCGTCACGCGTCGTTTCGACGCGTGCCTCGACCCGGGCGCTGCTGTCACTGCGCGATTCGACCGGGCCGTGCGAGGTGGAACAGGCGGCGAGCATTGCCGCCAGCGTGGATAGACCGACAACGAGCTGGAGTTTCATGATTTTTCGTTCCTGAGAATGTCCGTGCACATCATAGTTGCGTCGCCAGTTCCGCGCCTTCACGGATGGCGCGTTTGGCATCGAGTTCAGCCGCCAGTGCGGCCCCGCCAATCAGGTGAAAGGCCGGACCATTGCTGACCGCGCCGTCCGGCATCAGGCTGGTCAGTGAATCCTGGCCGGCGCAGATGATCACGTGATCAACCTCCAGCAAGCGTGTCACACCGCCGACGGTGATGTGCAAGCCGTTGTCGTCAATTTTGTTGTACTCGACCCCGGCCAGCATTTCAACGCCTTTTCGCAACAGCGTCGCCCGATGCACCCAACCGGAGGTTTTGCCAAGGCCAGCCCCGACCCGTGTGGCTTTGCGCTGCAGCAGAACCACCGTGCGCGGCGGCTGTTCCGGCGTCGGCGCACACAATCCGCCGCCGCTGCTGGCGCTCAAATCGACACCCCATTCGCCCAGCCAGTGCGACAGCGGAATGGGCAGCGGCACTGCTGCATCGTGCAGCAGGAACTCGGCCACATCGAAGCCGATACCGCCAGCGCCGACGATGGCCACGCGCTTGCCGACGGCGACGTTGCTTTTCAGGACATCCAGGTAGGACAGCACTTTCGGGTGGCCGATGCCATCGATCTTCGGCATGCGCGGCACAATGCCGGCGGCGACGATGACGTGGTCGAAGCCCTGCTCCAGCAACTCCTGTCGCGTCACGCGCCGGTTCAGGTGCAACGTCACGCCGGTGCGCTCGAGGCGGCGTCCGAAATAACGCAGCGTTTCGGCGAATTCTTCCTTGCCCGGGATGCGCATGGCGTAGTTGAACTGGCCGCCAATGCGATCGGAGGCTTCGAACAACGTCACCGCATGGCCGCATTCGGCCGCCACGCAGGCTGCCGACAGTCCGGCCGGACCAGCCCCGACCACGGCGACCCGGCGCGGCTTGACGGTCTTGCGGTAGACCAGCTCGGTCTCATGCGCGGCACGCGGATTGACCAGGCAGCTGGCGCGCTTGTTGGCAAAGGTATGGTCGAGGCAGGCCTGGTTGCAGGCGATGCAGGTATTGATTTCGTCGCTGCGGCCGGTGGCGGCCTTGTTCACAAACTCGGGGTCGGCCAGGAACGGCCGCGCCATCGACACCATGTCGGCATCGCCACTGGCAAGGATGTCTTCGGCCTCGGCCGGCATGTTGATGCGGTTCGATGCCACCACCGGAATGCCGACCTCCTTGCGCAGGCGCCCGGCCAGCGAGCGGAATGCCGCCCGCGGCACCGACGTGACGATGGTCGGCACCCGTGCCTCGTGCCAGCCGATGCCGGTGTTGAGGATGGTCACGCCGGCCTGTTCCAGCGCGCGCGCCACCGTGACCACTTCGTCCCAGGTATTGCCGCCCTCGACCAGATCGAGCAGCGAATGCCGGTACATGATGATGAAATTGGCGCCAACTGCGGCGCGAATCCGGCGCACGATATCGACCGGCAGCCGCATCCGGTTGGCGATCGGGCCGCCCCATTCGTCGGTGCGCAGGTTGGTGCGCGCGCACAGGAATTGATTGAGCAGGTAGCCTTCGCTGCCCATGATCTCGACACCGTCGTAACCGGCCCGCTTGGCCAGCGTCGCGCAGCGGACGTAATCGGCGATGGTGCTGGCGATGCCGGCTGCGGTCAGGGCCTTTGGCGTGAATTTCGAAATCGGTGACTTCAGCGCCGAGGCCGACACCACGAACGGCTGGTAGCCGTAGCGGCCGGCATGCAGGATCTGCATGACAATCTTGCCGCCCTCCGCATGGACGGCACTGGTCACCTTGCGGTGGTTCGACACATCGAGCCGGCTGTTGAGGGTGCCGCCAAAAGGCAGCAGCCAGCCGCGCCGGTCGGGCGAAATCCCGCCGGTGACAATCAAGCCGACGCCGCCGCGCGCGCGCTCGCCAAAATACGCCGCCAGCTTGGGATAGTGGTAGAAGCGGTCTTCCAGGCCAGTGTGCATCGATCCCATGATCACGCGGTTCTTCAACGTGGTGAAGCCGAGGTCGAGCGGCGCCAGCAGATGGGGATAGGTCTCGGTTGTCATTATGGTTTTTATGTTGGGTTGCGTGGTCTGCGCACATTCTCCCTGTCGCGCAGAGGCTGACTTGATTGTCCGTTAGCCGCCGCACGTTCAGGAAGTTTTTTCTCTGCTATCGTGCGCACTCTGACAATGTTTTCGAAGCTGCGATGCGCTTGCCCTTCCGATTTCTGATGTTGCTGGCGACCATGCTGATCCTGCCGGCGCGGGCTGACAACGAATTGCAGGTCGTGGTGCAGCGCAATCGGGCTGCGGAGCAGCCGTTCTTCGATATCCGCGCCAATGCTTTCGCGCGCGCCACGCCCGAGCACGTTTGGCAGGTGTTGACGGACTATGAGCGCCAGCCAGAGTATGTACCGAATCTGGCGGGCGCCCGCGTGGTGTCGCGCAACGGCGCCGAGGTGGTTCTGGAACAGAATGGGCGGGGTGGATTTTTCTTTATCCGGCATGCGATTCATTTGTTGATTCGGGTCACGGAACGTCCACCATCGTCGATTGATGTGTCGCTAATTTCGGGGAACATGAAGCGCTATGGTGCGCGCTGGCAGCTCAGCCCCGGCGAACAGGCCGGCGTCAGCGGCACGCGCATCGAATACAGCGGCATTATCGAACCGGATTTTTTTGTTCCGCCATTGGTAGGCAATGCCATCGTCCAGGGCGATGTGCGCAAGATGCTGGAGGCAGTCATCGCCCAGCTTGAGAAATAATCGCAAAGGAGAAGCACCATGAACCTGCGCCCGACCCTGCTGGCCACACTGCTGTTGGCACTGTGTGGCAGTACGTTTGCCGCGACCGATGAAGCGCAGTCGCCAGTTGACGTGCATGTCAAGAAAAATGGCGAATTGATCATCATCGATGTCGATTTCAAGGTACCGGTAGCGCCAAAACAGGCGTGGGACGTGTTGACGGATTTTGACCACATGTCGAACTTCGTCTCGAACGTCAAGTTCAGCGCGATCACCAAACGCGACGGCGACAAGATCGAAGTCGCGCAAAAAGGCCTGGCCGACCACGGCCTGATCAGCTTCGCGTTCGATTCGGTGCGCGAAATCGAACTCAAGCCCTTCAGCAAAATCACCAGCCACATTCTTTCCGGCAACATGAAAAAGCTCGATGGCACCACCGTGCTCACCCCTGACGGCACTGGCACGCACGTGACCTACCATGCCGAATCGATTTCGCCGACCTACGTGCCGCCAGTGATCGGTCCGAAATTCATTGAAGGTGAATCGCGTCACCAGTTTGAAGAGATGCGCGCCGAAATGTTGAAGCGCAAGGCAACCAGCGAAAAATGACGCACCTTCCAAGACTGTTCCGAATCCTCGCCATCGTCGTCGCCATTGTTGCCGCCGTCTTTGCGATATTGCTCACGATCGCGCTGAACTGGGACTGGGATCGCAGCCGCCCCTGGCTCAATGACCGGGTTTCGCAGGAGATCGGCCGCGACTTCGCGGTGCGCGGACATATCAGCCTGGACTGGCATCGCCCGACTGGCGGCAATGGCTGGCGCAGCTATTTGCCGCGCCCGCGCCTGACCGCCAACGATGTCCTGATCAAGAATCCGGACTGGGCCAGGAATCCCGATTTCGCATCGATAGAAAATATCGCATTCGATATCGGCCTGTTGCCGCTGCTGGCCCGGGACGTCGCGATTTCGGCGATCCAGGTGACCAGGCCGGCGGTGGATGTCGAACGCCTGGCCGACGGCCGCGTGAACTGGACCTTCAAGACCCGTGCCGGCACGCCATCGACGTGGAATCTGAAGATTGACCAGATTGCCTTCGCCGCCGGGCAGGTGACGATCGTCGACAAGATCCGCAACATCGACGCGGTCGCCACGATTCGTCCGGTTGGCGAAGGGGTGGATATCGGCGCGCTGCTGGATAAGTCGGAGGCTGCCCAGACTGCAACGGCGGCAACTGGCGGCTACGGGTTCAGCTTCGATATCAAGGGCACGCACAACAAGGCGCCGCTGTCCGGACGCGGCCAGTTTGGCGGCGTACTGTCGCTGGTCGACACCAGCCGGCCGTTTCCGTTGCAGGCCGATGTGCGCGTCGGCGACAATCACATTGTCATCGCCGGCACCATCACCGATCCCGGCAATCTGGCTGCGCTCGACCTGCAACTGCAACTGGCCTCGGGCAGCATGGCGCACTTGTACGAGCTGACCGGCGTGACCTTGCCGGACACACCACCATTTTCGACCCGAGGTCATCTGAGCGGCCGCCTGCACAAGGCCGACAGCGTGTTTCATTATGAAAAATTCACTGGCCGCGTCGGCAGTTCCGACGTGGCCGGCACGCTCACCTACACTACTGCCGGGGTGCGCCCCAAACTGGTCGGCGAGGTGCGCTCGGAGAAGCTGTTGCTGGCCGACCTCGGACCGTTGATCGGGACCGCCAATCCGGCGCAAAACGGTAAAAAAGTTGCGGCGCGAGAGGAAGTTGTCGTCAAGTCCGGCATGACGATTCCGGCGACGCCGTTTCGTACCGAACGCTGGAAGGCGATGGATGCCGACATCAAGTTTGTCGCCGGCCAGATCATTCGCAAGGAATCGTTGCCGGTGAACGACCTGTCGGCGCATGTGCTGCTCGACAATGGCAAGCTGACACTCAATCCGCTGAAGTTTGGCGTCGCCGGCGGAACCCTGTCCGGCAACATCGTGCTCGACAGCAGCAGCGACCCGGTCGCTGCCCATTTCAATCTGTCGGCACGCCGCCTGCGCCTGAAGGAACTGCTGCCGACCTTCGAGCCGATGCAGACCAGTTTCGGCCAGATCAATGGCGATGCCGACCTGCACGCCAGCGGCAACATGCCATCCGGTCTGGCGGCCTCGCTCGATGGCGACATCAAATTGTTGCTGGTCGATGGCGCCGTCAGCGGCGCCTTGCTGGAGCAGGCTGGCTTGAACGTGGCCAATGTCGTGCTGGACAAACTGTTCGGCGCCAAGACCGTCAAGATCAACTGCGCGGCGGCGAACTTTGTTGCCAAGAAGGGCGTGCTGGACGCGCGCGTGTTTGCCATCGACACCGCCGATGCCCTGATCAATGTTGACGGCTCGGTCAATCTGGCCAACGAACAAATGGATTTGCATGTGCATCCGAACACCAAGGGCTTCCGGGTGTTCTCGTTGCGCTCGCCGCTGTATGTGAAGGGTACGTTCAAGGACCCGAAGGTCGGCGTCGAAGTGGGACCGCTCGCGGCACGTGGCGCAGCGGCAGTTGGGCTGGGCCTGGTGGCGCCGTTTGCGGCGTTGCTGGCACTGGTTGCGCCGAGCAACAGCAGCGATTCGCCGTGCCCGGCCATCGTGGCCGATGCGACGAAGGGACTGAAACCCGCGCCGCACAAATAACCCGGCGTCAGGTCATCAGCAATGCCGCGGTCAGCGACCTGACATCGTCGGCGGATTCCTCGAGAATGCTGCGCAAGGTGCCGTCGCCGCATTCGAAATCAATGGTGGCGGCCGACATCGCATAGGCCTCGCCACTGCCGTCGACCGGATTGAAGGGACTTGGCACCGGCGCGAGATCCTTGGCCAGATGTAACGTGTCGCCCAGGGTGAGCGGCGGCAGCACGCGGGTGCCGAACCAGACCGCCTCCATCGCCGTCATGATCTCTTCGGGCACCCCGAGTTTTTTCATGACGCCGCGGCCAATGACGCGCTCGCCGAAATTGCGCCAATCTTCGCCGTCACCATCGAGCAGCCCGGGAAACTCGGCGGCGCGCGACAACAAGTAAAAGCCGCCGACCTCGTGCACGATGCCGGCAAAAAAAGCGGTTTCCGGATCGACCTTCGACACCCGCTTGGCCAGCACGAATGCCAGCGCGGCGACATGTGCGGAATGCTCCCACAGTTGCGCCGACTTCACGCGCAAGATCGGATCGGACACCATGCTGGCGAACTGCCGCACGATCATCGCAGCGACCAGCGAACGCAGCGTGCGAAACCCGAGTCTGGCCACCGCCACGCGCACATTGGCCACCTCGCGCCCGGACGGATTGTAGGCAACCGAATTGGCAATGGCCACCGTGCGCGCCGACAACAACGGCTCGGCGGCGACCAGCGTCACCGCTTTTTCGATGTGGCACTCGGGATCATCGAGGGCCGCCTGAATCTTGAGGGAGGCATTGACATTCGTCGGGAAGGCCAACTCCCCGTGACTGGCTTGTGCCGCGATGATTCGGTACGCGTCTAGTTTGTCCATCAAATGATCTTAACCCAATCCGCGCCGATTTTCGACCTGATTGCGGGATGCCATTTTGTCATCGGCCATACCGGCCGACCACGCTTTGACCACCCAGCGCGTGACCTTTCAAGGCTGCCAACAGTTCATCGCGCGTCATGCCCGCAGGCAGGGTTGGCTCCAGATCGGTGGCGATCACGGTCAGCGTGTAGTGATGCGGGACATCTCCTGCCGGCGGACACATGCCGCGATACGCCGTGGCTCCGGTGACATTTTTCCCGACCGTGGCGCCGGCGCCGTCGATCTGTCCTTCGCCCTGCTTCAACTGGTTGCGATCCGCACCGATGTTGTAGGCGACCCAATGCACCACGCCAAGACCCTTGGCGCCATCCGGATCGAGCATCAGCAGCGCCACCGATTTGGCGCCGGCCGGCAGATTCGACCACGACACCTGTGGCGACACACCCTTGCCGCCGCAATCCCCGCTATCGCCGCCATGCAGCGCCGGAATCGTGCCGCCATCCGGATAGGACGACGATGTCACCAGCATCCCGGCAGCGCTGGCCTGAGCCATGCATATCGACAGCATGACGCCCGCCAGCGCGCCGCCCAACCTGATTGTCTTTTCCATGAAAATCCTTTCGCAAGTAACCAAAAAGAAGAACAGCGAACAAGTCTTGGTCGCTGAGGGGCAAGAATGGCGTGGCACGCAAGAAAACGCAAGAGCCGTGCCGTGGTGCGTTGTTACGGGGTCGGACCCGGGTCCGCACTGTGGGCTTGAAAGCGCTGCCGCGCGCTGTTGCGTTCGGCCGAGACCGGCCGCAGCGTGCCGGCCCTGCCCAATCCGAACGGCGGCATGTTGACGTAGATATTTTCCGACGCTCCTGCAGCAATGCGATAGGTTTCATGCCATATCCCGACATCGCCATTGGTGCCGACGGCCTGGTTGAAGGCTTTCCAGGCCGGCAAATGCGCCGCGTCCTTGCTGGTCGCGTAGGCCAGCAACTGCTCCGCGGAGCGCCAGTACTGCACCATGATGAGGGTGCGGCCGAACCACATTTCGTACGACAGCAAACCCAGTTCCGGTTGCTGCGCCAGTTCCTTGAGCATGCGCGGCATGGCGCGCGTGACCGGTAGCCACTTGTGGATTTTCCAGAAGCGATTGATGCGCATGCCAATCAGGAATACGACAAAATCGCCGTCCAGACTGGCGTGCATGCGTTCGGGTTGGATCATCGGTTGTCTCCGCAGACTGGTTGAATAAACAACGGCAAGCGTACACTGAGCGCTGTCGTTTGCACACGTTGGGCGCACCCTGCGGTCAGGATTGCCGGTCCAGGCCCGCCACGGGCAACCGCGACCATACCATTTGGTGCGATACCGCCCAGACATGCCGCGCCGATCCGAGGCATGGTTGTCACATGCATGCTCCTCCAGAATTGACGATGCACATTCGAATCAGACTCACGACGATGAAGGCAAGCCGATGACCGCGGCACTGCCCGCGTGCGACCGCACCATCGCCGTCAGCGTGCCGGTGGCGACGCCGGTGCGTCATCCGCGCCTGATTCTGGCCACCACCATTCTCGCGTCGAGCCTGGCGTTCATTGATGGCTCGGTGGTCAATGTCGGTCTGCCGGCGATTGGCCGCGACCTCGGTGCCGATGGCGCCTGCCTGTCATGGATCGTCAATGGCTACCTGCTGCCGCTGTCGGCGCTGCTGCTGCTGGGCGGCGCTGCCGGCGACCGCTTTGGCCGACGCCGCGTGCTGGTCGCGGGGGTGGCGCTGTTCGCGTTGGCGTCGCTGTGGTGCGCGCTTGCGCCTGGATCGGGCTGGCTGATTGCCGGCCGGGTCCTGCAGGGCGTCGGCGCAGCGCTGCTGATGCCCAACAGTCTGGCGATTCTTGGCGCGACGTTCAATGGCGAAGCGCGCGGCCGGGCCATTGGCGTCTGGGCTGCGGTCGGCGCCGGGGCCGGCGCGATCGGTCCGCTGATCGGCGGCTGGCTGATCGACGTGGTCGGCTGGCGCGCGATGTTTCTGATCAACGTGCCGATTGCGCTGCTGGCGCTGTATCTCGGCATGCGCTACCTGCACGACACGCCGAATCCGGCGCGACCGACACTCGACCTGAAAGGCGCGGCGCTCGCATCGATCGGATTGGCCAGCCTGACATGGGGCCTGACGGTGGCATCCTCGACCGCCGGCATCGATCCCGGCGCCGCCATTGCGCTGGTGCTCGGTGCGGTGTTTCTGGTGCTGTTCCTGATCGTTGAACACGGCTGCGGCGACGACGCGATGTTACCGCTGGCGCTGTTTTCCTCGCGCAGTTTCGTCGGCCTCAATCTGCTGACGTTCTTGCTGTACGGCGCACTCGGCGCCCTGTTCGTCCTGGTGCCGTTCGTGCTGATCGAGGTCAACGGTTATTCCGCCACCGAGGCCGGCGCTGCCTTGTTGCCGCTGCCGGTGGTGATTGCGCTGGCATCATCGACGATGGGCCGGATTGCCGGCCGCATCGGACCGCGACTGCCGCTGACGCTTGGCCCGCTGATTGTCGCCGCAGGATTTTTTTTGGCCACACGCATCGGTGCGGGCGGCTCGTACTGGAGCACGACGTTGCCGGCCATGCTCGTCATCGCCATCGGCATGGCCGCCGCCGTGGCGCCGTTGACGACGGCGGTGCTGGCATCGGTGGCGACCAGTCACACCGGCGTAGCATCGGGCTTCAATAGCGCAGTGGCGCGTTCGGGCGGGCTGATCGCCACGGCCATGCTCGGCATGGTGCTGGCGGCGCACGGCGCGGCACTGGTCAGCGGTTTCCATGTCGCGGCCATCGTCGCTGGCGTGGCCTCGGCAGCGGCCGGGCTGTGCGGGCTGATCCTGCTTGAACGACAACCTTGAAACAACCTATTTTTTCACTCACGGAGAACAGCATGAGCACAACAACGAATTCCACTGACCCGCGTCACCCGAGCGGCCTGCCCGGCACCGAACACGAAACCGGCAACAGTGCGGCAACGCTGACGCTGGTCGAATATGGCGACTACGAGTGTCCGCGTTGCGCCCAGGCCGAGCCTGCCACACGCCATCTGGTCGAGACGTTTGGCGACCGTCTGCGTTTCGTGTTCCGGCATTTCCCGGATGCCGCCGCGCACCCGCATGCCGAACTGGCTGCCGAGGCCGCCGAAGCTGCCGCCGCGCAAGGCAAGTTCTGGCAAATGCATGCGCGCCTGTTTTCCCAACCACAACATCTGAAACCCGCCGCGCTGGCGCAACATGCCGAAGCACTGGAGCTCGACATGGTGCGTTTTCATGCCGAGATGGCCGATCACGTGTATCTGCAGCGCGTGCGCGAACACCACGCCGCCGGCGTGCAATTGGGACTGCGCGGTACGCCGAGTTTCTTCCTCAATGATGAGCTGGTCGACGTCTCGTTCGGGCTGGAACATCTGGAGCGCGCGGTACTGGCGGCGCTCGGCAATCCCTGACTACGTGACGGGGACCCGCATGATGCTGAAGAACCTCTGGATTCTGGTCAAGGCGGCCGCGTCGTCGTGGATCGACGACTACGCGCAAAGCATGGGGGCGGCGCTGGCGTATTACACGATGTTTTCGATTGCGCCACTGCTGCTGATCGTGATTTCGATTGCCGGGCTGCTGTTTGGCGTGGAGGCCGCGCGCGGCGAGATCGTTGGCGAGTTGCGCGGGCTGATGGGACCGCAGGGCGCCCAGGCGGTGCAAAGTCTGCTGGAGAGCGTCAGCCGGCCGGCCGAAAGCGTTACCGCCACCATTGTCGGCGGGGTTCTGCTGCTGGTCGGTGCGACTACCGTGTTCGGCGAATTGCAGAATGCGCTGGACCGGATCTGGCGCGCGCCGAAACGCGATCGCGGCAGCATCTGGACGCTGTTGCGCGCGCGCCTGTTGTCGTTCGGCATGATCCTCGGGATTGGCTTTTTGTTGATGGTGTCATTGGTGGCGAGCGCCGCGCTGGCGGCACTGAGCCGGCTATGGGGGCCGCTGTTCGCGAATTGGGCTGTGCTTGCCAGCGTACTGAATCTGGCGGTCAGCTTCCTGTTTACCACCGTCGTATTTGCGATGATTTTCAAGATCATGCCGCGCGCCAAGGTGGCGTGGACCGATGTGTGGATTGGTGCGGTCGTGACGTCACTACTGTTCACGATCGGCAAATACCTGATCGGGCTGTACATCGGCACCAGCGGGGTAACCTCCGGCTTCGGTGCGGCCGGCTCGCTGGTGGTGGTGCTGGTCTGGGTGTATTACTCGGCGCAGATTTTCCTGATGGGCGCCGAATTCACCTGGGCCTATGCATCGACGTTCGGCTCACGCAAGGCCAGCGCGATTCCGCCCGCCGCGCCCGAGGTGCCGGGTCGCACCGATCGCCACCAGCCGGAGCCGACCATGGTCGCCGCGCGCAAGGCAGCGCAGGAAGAAGACGCTGCCGCCGGGCTCAGTCCAAAGGCGCCTTGAGGTCTGCCTTGAGCAACAAGGCACGCTCATACAATGCGTTCTTTTTCTGGCCGGTCAGTTGCGCCGCCAGCGCTGCAGCCTGCTTGACCGAGCACTCTGCCATCAGGATGCGCAAGACGCGGTCGGCTTCGACGTCATCGGCGGCAATGGCCGTCGGTGCACCTTGCAACAACACCACATATTCGCCTTTTTCGCGATGGGCATCGGCCGCCACCCAGGCTGCCGCATCGGCCAGATCGCAGCGATGAATTTCTTCGAACAGCTTGGTCAGTTCGCGTGCGAACACAATCTGGCGGGTCGGCTCGAAGGCTGCCGTCAAGGCCGCCACCGCATCGACAATCCGGTGCGGCGCTTCGTAGAACACCAGCGTCGCGGCGACGCCACGCAAGCCGGCCAGCACCGTGTCGCGCTGCTTCCCCTTGGCCGGCAGAAAGCCGGCGAAGTAGAAGTGCGCATCCTGCAAGCCGCTGGCCGACAGCGCCGTGATCAATGCCGACGGGCCGGGCAGGGGCAGCACCCGCAGTCCCGCCGCGCGCACCGCCTCGACGATGCGCGCACCCGGGTCCGAGATGGCCGGCGTGCCGGCGTCCGACACCAGCGCGATGCGTTCGCCGGCCTGCAGGCGGGCGATCAGTTTGTCGGCCACTTCGCGTTCATTGTGCTGATGCGCTGCGATCAGTGGTTTTGACAAGCCGTAGCGCGTCATCAGTTGCGCGGTGTTGCGCGTGTCCTCGCAAGCAATGGCATCGGCCAGGCCGAGCAGGTGCAGGGCGCGCAACGTGATGTCGCCGAGATTGCCGATCGGCGTGGCGACGACGTACAGGGTGGACAACGGATACATCTGCTGCGACACTTCATTGAACATCGGGGTGGTCGGGGATTCAGTCATCGAGGGATTCATCATGTGGGCAAAGTGTGCGCTGATCGGCGTGTTGTGCGGATTGTGCTCGTCTGTGTCGGCAAACACAACCGACGCGCCGCTGGCGCCGCCGCGCATTGCCTTGATTCTGCCGTTGCGTTCCGACACATTGGGACGCGCTGCCGAAGCCGTGCGGGCCGGCTTCCAGGCGGCCTGGGAACGCGACCGCGGCGACGCCACGCTGACCGTGATCGAAACCGGCGACAGCAGCAAGGAAATCCTGTCGGTGTATGCCGAGGCAGTGGCCGGGCATGACATCGTGGTCGGTCCGCTCTCGCGCACCGACGTCACGGCGCTCGCGCTCAGTCGCATCGTCAACATTCCCACCATCGCGCTGACCCAGCCGGACATCTCGATCGAGACCGACGGCACGTTGCCGCGCAATTTGCTGGTGATCGGCCTGTCGCTCGAAGACGAAGCGCGCCAGGCTGCCCGCTGGGCCGGCAGTGGCAAGAAATCCGCGCGCGCGCTGGTGCTGTCGACCACTGCCACGTGGCAACGGCGCGCTGCCCACGCCTTTGCCGGGCAATGGCAGCAGGCCGGTTTCGAGGCGCAGTCCGTCGAATTGCCGACCAGCGGCGGTTATTTCAGCGCCAACGCCATCGCACTGCTCAAAAAACGCATCCAGTCCGACAAACCGACACTGCTGTTTCTGGCCCTCGACGCGACTCAGGCGCGCCAGCTGCGCAGCGCGCTCGGCAGTGACTTGCCGCCCATGTACGGACTGTCACAGCTCAACCCGCTGGTGCCGCAGGATGCCGACAGCAACCGGCTGTCCGAACTGGACGGCGTACGCCTGCTGGATCTGCCCTGGCAAATCGCGCTGGCCCATCCGGCCGTGATGATCTATCCAAGACTGCTCGACAGCGCCGAGCAGAAACGCAGCGCCGATCTCGAACGGCTCTACGCGCTGGGCATCGATGCGTTCCGGATCGCCCGTGAAATCGGCCTGCGCCATACCGACTTCGATCTCGATGGCGTCAGCGGCAAGCTGCACGTCAGTTTCGGCAATGGCGCGACCCGCTTTGAACGCACGGCGCTGCAGGCGGTGTACCGGGATGGCGTGGTGGTGCCGCTGAATGCGGATCATTGAATGGGCTTGATGGCACGGCTGCGCGCACGCGCCAGCAGTACCGACCGGCAGATTGCCGGCGACGCCGCCGAAGATCGCGCCTTGGCGCACTTGCAGCAGCATGGCCTGACCCTGGTCGAACGCAATTTTTTGTGCAAGGCCGGCGAGCTCGATCTGATCATGCAGGATGCGGCCACGCTGGTGTTTGTCGAAGTGCGGCAACGCAGCGGTCAGCGCCATGGCGGCGCGGCGGCCAGCATCACGCGCAGCAAGCAGATTCGCCTCACGCATGCGGCGCAACGTTACCTGCAACGCTACCGCCATCCGCCGCCCTGCCGCTTCGATGTGGTGGCAATTGATGGGGCGGTGATAACATGGCTGCAAAATGCGATCGACTCCTGACATCCGCCTTGCCGCCGCAGAAGCAGCGGACACAACTTCCCACTTGCCATCATGATCAATCAACGCATCATCGCGCACTTCCATGAAAGCGCCGACCTGAAAATGCAGGCCGCCTCGGTTCTCGCGCAGCCTATCGCCCAGGCGGTGGAACTCATGTTCACCGCACTCTCCAATGGCAACAAGATTCTGGCCTGCGGCAATGGCGGCTCGGCCGCTGACTGCCAGCACTTTGCCGCCGAACTGGTGGGGCGCTTCGAGCGCGAACGGCTTCCCTTGCCAGCGCTGGCACTGACGGTCGACACCTCGATCATCACCGCAATCGGCAACGACTACAATTTCAACGAAATTTTCAGCAAGCAGGTGCAGGCATTCGGTCAAGCCGGCGATGTGCTGCTGGCGATGTCGACCTCGGGGAATTCAGCCAATGTGCTGGCCGCCATCGAGATCGCACTGGAACGCGACATGCGGGTGGTCGCACTGACCGGCAAGGGCGGCGGCGCGATCGGCAAGGCACTGACGGATGCCGACGTGCATATCTGCGTGCCGCACGACCGCACCGCACGCATTCAGGAAGTCCATTTATTAACGATTCATTGTATGTGCGACGGCATTGACGTGGCACTTTTCGGAGGAGATGCGAATGATTGATCGGGCTCGTCGGATCTGGCCACGCGCCAGCCGCCCAATGGCTACCATCGCGCTGTGCGCACTGGTGGCAACCGGCTTGCAGGGATGTATCGAAATGATGGTCGGCACCGCCGTAGTCGGCACGCTGGCCGCATCGGACCGGCGCACCTTTGGTGCCCAGACCGAAGACAAGACGATTGTCATCAAGGGTGAAAACCGCATCGCCCGGCTGGTCGGCGACAGTGGCCATATCAACGTCAACAGCTTCAACCGCAAGGTCCTGCTGACCGGCGAAGTGCGCGACGAGGCCATGAAAGCCGCGGTCGAACGCGAAGCCGCTGCGATCGAAGGCGTCAATTCGGTGGTCAATGAAGTCGCCGTCGCCGGCATCTCCAGCTTCGGCTCACGCTCCAATGATGTGCTGTTGCAGGGCAAGATCAAGGCATCGTTCGTCGACGCGCGCGACCTCTATGCCAACTCGGTCAAGGTCATTGTCGAACGCGGCGTGGTGTATCTGATGGGCCGCGTCACCGAGCGCGAAGCCCATCTGGCGACCGAAATCACGCGCGGCGTTTCCGGCGTCGAAAAAGTCGTACGGGTATTCGAGCTGATCGACGACAACGAGCTCAAGGAATTGTCGAAAACCACATTGACTCCGGCCAGCAAGTAGCCGGGCAGGGTTAATGCGTCACGCAAAAAGCCGCTCCCGAATCGCAGGGCGGCTTTTCTTTCGGGGGGAGTGCGCATGACCGCTGTACTTGTCCTGGCAGGCGTGTTTCTGCTGGCCATGTTCTGGGCGATCGGCGCCTGGAAGCGGCTGGTCAGCCTGCGCCAGCAATTCAGGAACTCCTATGCCCTGTTCAACGGACAGTACGAACGCCACCTGGCGTTGATTGCGACACTGGCCGACGCGGCCGAGGCCGACATGCCGCGCGAGCGCAGTCGCCTTGCCGATATTCTGGTGGCGCACACGCGCGTCATCGAAGCCAATGCCCACGCCGCCGATCCCACCAATGCGGCAGCGCTGCAGCAATTGGCGACTGCCGACGCGGTGCTCAACGCCGCGCTGGGCAATCTGCCCGCCCTGTTCGATGCGCGCGCGACCTTGAAAGCCAATCCGTCGATGCTGGCACTGTCGATGGAATGGAACGCGGTGCGCAACCGGGTCGCCTTCACCCGCCAGGCCTATAGCGATGCCGTACTGCAGTACAACGCCGCGCTGGCGCAATTTCCGGGCTCGGTCATCGCCAACCTGTTCGGCTTCAAGGCCGGTGCATTGCTCGTCCCGGGCAAGACCGCCGACGCCACCGACGTTCCACCGCTTGACTCTTCGAGGACCTGATCCCATGCGCCGCCAATTCCTGACAACCGCCGCTGCCGCCGTCTTCCTGCTGGCAACCACCACCCTTCCGGCCCGCGCCGCCGAACCGATCAAGGTGGTCTACCACCTCGCCGATGGCATCGACCAGGCCTCCCGCGCGCTGGCAAATATCCGCAATCAGTTGCGCGCCGAGCCTGACACCAAAATCGTCGTGGTCGGACTGGCCGATGGCGTGAAGTTCATGCTGCGCGATGCCGTCGATCACAACGGCAAGCCATTCGAACCGGCGCTGGTCGAACTGGCGGCGCAAGGCGTCGAATTCCGCATCTGCATGAATACGCTTGCAGCGCACAATATTCCGGCGTCGCGGGTGGTCGCGATTGCCCGACCAGTCCCGGCCGGCGTGGTCGAAATTGCGCGGCTGCAGGCGCGCGAAGGCTACGTGTATTTCCGACCATGAGCCAGTGCGGCGCAACATCACGTTGCCCGCAAGCCGGTCGCCGCTACCGTAGAACTACCAGCGACATTGCACTCTCGGGATTCCCGACTAGTATCGATGTGTCCCGGAAAGCTTACTTCCGGGAAGACCTGCCTCCGTGCCTGACGGGGAGCGGTCCATTGGCAGCTCAAAAAAATACGGAGACTTCACATCATGGCTACAACCTTCAACCGATTGCTCGGTCGATTGGCGACTGCGGTCGCCTTGCTCATTCCCGTCATCGCTGCCCAGGCGCAAGTCACCGCCGGTCCCGGTGCATGGAGCGCCAATCAAACCTGGGCCGCCGATTCAGTCAATGGCGGCAATCTGACCGGATACTTCTATTGGCCGACAGCGCAGCCGACCGTCGCCGGCAAGCGCGCGCTGGTGCTGGTGCTGCATGGATGCACCCAGACCGCCGCCGCCGACGTGATCGACAAGGCCGCCGACAACGGCTACAACTGGAAGGCCATGGCCGAGCAGTATGGCGCCGTGATCCTCGCGCCCAACGCGACCGGCAATGTCTACAGCAATCACTGCTGGGACTACGCCAGTACCAACCACAACCGCTCGACCGGACATGATGCAATTCTGCTCAACCTGATCAGCCGCTTTGTCACCAATGCCCAATATGCGATCGACCCGAACCAGGTGTATGTGACCGGGCTGTCGTCCGGCGGCGGCGAAACGATGGCGCTGGGCTGCATGGCCCCGGATATTTTTGCCGGGGTCGGCATCAATGCCGGACCACCGCCAGGCACCACCACGGCGCAGATCGGCTTCGTGCCGTCCGGCTACACGGCAGCCACCGCCACGGCCAACTGCAAAACACTGGCCGGCAGCAACAGCGCCAAATTCGCCAGCCAGATCGCTGGCGTGGTCTGGGGCACCACCGATTACACGGTGGCGCAGGCGTACGGGCCGATGGATGCCGCCGCCATGCGCGGCGTGTACGGCGGCACGTTCACCAAAGGCGCCGCGGTGACGGTCCCGACCGGCGGCAGCAATATTCCCTACACCGACAGCAACGGCAAACTGCGCACCAGCGAAATCACCGTGACCGGCATGGCGCATGCGTGGCCGGCCGGAACCGGCGGCCAGAATGCGCGCTATGTCGACGCGACCAAGGTCAACTACCCGGCCTTCGTGATGGATTTCTGGTTCAAGAACAATCTGCGGGTGAGCACCGTTGCGGCCCCGGTAATGACGGCCTGCAGCGCCACGGTGGCAGGCACGACGGCCACCATCAGCGGCGCGGCCACGGATGCTGCCGGCAGCATCACCAGCTATGCGGTGGCATTGACCGGACCGACCCCCGCCAATGATGCGGCGGCGGGCAGCGGTGCGAATTTCAGCAAAGCCTATGCCGGCCTGGCCAATGGCTATTACAGCGGCAGCGTGACGGCGACCGACACCGTCACCCAGAAGACCTCGGCTGCCTGCACCATTGCGCAATTCCTGGTCGGTCCGGCGCCGGTGATCCAGCCACCCACCGGACTGCTGGTCGGCGCCACCACGGCCAGCACCGTGCCACTGTCGTGGAATGCGGTGACCGGCGCGGTCGGCTACAACGTGTATCGCAACCAGATCAAGGTCACGGCGACCCCGCTGACGGCCACGGCGTACAGCGACACTGGCCTGGCGGCCGCGACGTCCTACGCGTATCAGGTCTCGACGGTCGCCAGCGGTGCGGTGGAAAGCGCGTTGTCGGCGGCCGTCAACGCCACCACCAAATCGGCGTTCACCTGCACCAGCACCAGTGCCAGCAATTACGCGCATGTGCAGGCCGGCCGCGCGCATGACAGCGGCGGCTATGCGCTGGCCAACGGCTCGAACCAGAACATGGGACTGGACAATCTGTTCTACACCGCCACGCTGTCGCAGACCTCGGCCGGGTATTACGTGATCGGGAGTTGCCCGTAACGGGCCTTGAACGGGAACTGACGCGGCGCGCTCGGACGAGCGCGCCGGAAAGCGGGGCGTTCGACATCAGCTGTCGAACGCTCTTTTTTATTCGGGCTGGCTGTCGACCACCACACCCGCCCCCTGGGCCTGCTCGTCGGCATGGTACGAACTGCGCACCATCGCACCCACCGCGGCGTGCACGAAGCCCATCTTGTAGGCCTCGGTCTCGAACATCTTGAAGACGTCGGGATGCACATAGCGGCGCACCGGCAAGTGGTCGCCGCTGGGCATCAGGTACTGACCGATGGTCAGCATGTCGACGCCGTGCGCGCGCAGGTCGCGCATGACCTGCAGGATTTCTTCGTCGGTTTCACCCAGGCCGACCATGATGCCGGATTTGGTCGGGGTGTCGGGATGCAGCTCCTTGAAGCGCTTGAGCAGGTTCAGCGAATAGTCGTAGTCGGAACCGGGCCGGGCTTCCTTGTACAGGCGCGGCACGGTTTCGAGATTGTGGTTCATCACATCCGGCGGCGCCATCTTGAGGATCTCCAGCGCCCGGTCCATGCGGCCGCGGAAATCGGGCGTGAGGATTTCGATGCGGGTGTTGGGCGACAATTCGCGCACGCGGCGGATGCAGTCGGCAAAATGGCCGGCGCCGCCGTCGCGCAGGTCGTCGCGATCGACCGAGGTGATGACAACGTAACTCAGCCGCAGCGCGGCGATGGTCTTGGCCAGATTCTCGGGTTCTTTGACATCCAGCGGATCGGGCCGGCCGTGGCCGACATCGCAGAACGGGCAACGCCGGGTGCACTTGTCGCCCATGATCATGAAGGTCGCGGTGCCCTTGCCGAAGCACTCGCCGATGTTCGGGCAACTGGCTTCTTCGCACACGGTGACCAGGCTGTTGGCACGCAGGATGTCCTTGATTTCGTAGAAGCGGGTCGATGGCGAGGCCGCCTTGACGCGAATCCAGTCGGGTTTCTTCAGCCGTTCGGCCGGGATGATCTTGATCGGGATGCGCGCGGTCTTGCCGGCGCCTTTTTGCTTTTCAAGCGGATTGTAGTAAGTCGTTGCAACGGGGTCGGTCGGTTCGTGTGCCATAGGTGTGCCAGATTCAATCCAGAGATGTGCTGTTGAGTCGATGCGTCAGGTGCCCGGCCAGCGCCGCGTGCACTTGCGCCAGCGCGGCGTCAACTCCCAGCGTGCGCATGTCGACGGTTGCCAGGCCGGGGTAACCGCACGGGTTGATCCAGCCAAACGGTGTCAGGTCCATCGCCACATTCAGAGAAACGCCATGATAGGTGCTGCCGTTGGTGCGCACTTTCAAGCCAAGCGCGGCAATCTTTGCGCCCTGATGCGGTCCGTCGGCAAGATAAATGCCCGGCGCCCCGGCCTTGCGCGCACCGGCCAGATTATACGCGGCGAGGGCATCGATCACCGCCTGCTCGATCTTGCCGACAAACTCGCGCACCAGCAGGCCGCCATCGGCACGGCGTCGGCGCAAATCGATCAACAGATAGATGATGGCCTGGCCGGGGCCGTGATAGGTGACTTCGCCGCCGCGATCGGTTTGCACTACCGGGATGGCGTGCGCATCCAGCACATGGGCCGGATCGGCCCCGAGGCCAAGCGTGAAAACGGCAGGGTGTTCGACCAGCCAGAGCTGGTCAGGTGTGGCAGCGTCGCGCGCATCGGTGAATGCGCGCATCGCTGCGAAAGTGACGTCGAACGGTTCAAGACCGCGCTGGACAATCAGCAGGGCTGGTGGATGGTTTGGTGCGATCAGAGACATAGCGCCCGAGTGTACCGAACAATGTCCCCAGCCGGGCGGTGCCACCAGCCGACGGCGCGGCCGACACCGCCACCTCGGCATTCTGTCCGTGCGCCTCGACCACCACCAGACGGTGCGCCGGCAGCGCCAGCGTGTCGCCGCATGACAACCAGAAATCGGCGCGCAGACCTTCGATGGTGACCCAGACGTTGCCACGCGCCACACGCAGCGTTTGCGGCCGCTCGGCGACGCCGGACATGACCTGGTCGGCACGGATACTTGACGATTGCGTTGCGAATAGATTTGACATGATGGGATGCTCCGATAAAAAATATATCGCACCAAAGCATGAAGTGAGTCCTTTGTTGCCTTGTCGATGGAGGTAGTGTAGGCGTCGCAACGGCATTGGCAAAACGAGTTATATTCGTGACTCTTGCTAATTTAATTCACAAGGATGGCCATGGCTGATTTTCGCCGACTGCCCAATTTGACCGCCCTGCGCGCCTTCGAAGCGGCCGCCCGGCACCAGAATTTCTCGCGCGCAGCCGATGAAATCCACGTGACCCATGGCGCCATCAGCCACCAGGTGCGCGCGCTCGAAGCCGAACTCGGCGTGCAGCTGTTCACCCGTGCCGGAAAACGCATTGCGCTGACCGAGCATGGCCAGCAGTTTGCAATTGCCTTGCGCAGGAGCCTGCTCGACATTGCCATCGCCACCGACGTGGTGAAAGCCGCCACCGGCCACCGCCGCCTGACCATTTCGTCGCTGTCCTCGTTCGCCGCGCGCTGGTTGTCGCCGCGCCTGGGCAACTTCATCGAACAGTTTCCGGACATCGAAGTGCGTCTGCAATCGAGCACCTACCTGACCGATTTCGCGCGCGAAGATGTCGATGTCGCGATTCGCTTCGGTCAGGGCAACTATCCCGGACTGGCCGAGGAGTGGGTGATGGATGACTACTATTACCCGGTCGCCAGCCCGCACTTCAACGGTGGCAAGCTGCCGGCAACGCCGCAGGATCTGGTGCGCAGTGCGTTGCTGCGTTGCGATCTGGAACCGTGGATGCCGTGGTTCAAGGCGGCCAACGTGGCGTTGCCGGAGCCGACTGCGGGGATTATTTTCCAGGACTCGACGATGCTGGTGCGCGCCGCCATCGACGGCCAGGGCATCGCGCTTACACGCCACGGCATGGTGTCCTCGGACGTGGCCTCAGGGGCGCTGGTGCGCCTGTTCGATGTGACGGTGAAATGCCCGTCCTCGTATTACTTCGTCTGCCCGCCGGCATCGCTGCAAAAATCACAGGTCAAGGCCTTCCGCGACTGGCTGTTTTGTGAAGTCGCGAAATGGAAGGCGGCGGATTCCGGCCAGCTGCACCCATCGGCCGCGGCCGCACCACCTTGACCATCGGAGGCGACGACAGCGCCGAATACAGGTCGTCGATATAATCCGGTTGCATGCGTTCAGGCAGGCCGCAGACCGATCAAATCCGGGCTGCCGCCGGTTCGCTGTCCCTTGTTCCGACCCTGGATTTTCCGATGCACCACCGAGCCACACCGGCCAGCATGGCTGACCCCTTTGCACCCACGCTCGCTGCCGTACAGGCCCGCATCAACGCTGTCGATCCCGCTGCCTATGCAAGCACGCGCAACGCGCTCGACGGCGCGGTCAGCAACCTGTCTCCCTACATTACGCATGGCTTCGTCACGCTCGCCGAGGTGATGGCCGGCGTGCGCGCGCGCCATCCGCTTGAGATGCAGCACAAGTTTGTCTACGAGCTCGGCTGGCGCGCCTACTTCCGGCATGTCTGGCAGCACCGTGGCGAGGCCATCCTGCGGTCGCTGCATGCAGGCCCGCTGCCAGATGCGGCGTACGCGCACACGTTGCCGCATGACATCCGGCATGGCTGCACCGGGGTGCCAGTGATCGACCAGGCGGTGCGTACGCTGTACGCCACCGGCATGCTGCACAACCACGCGCGCATGTGGCTGGCCAGCTACGTGGTGCATGTGCGCAAAGTGCACTGGCGCGCCGGGGCCGACTGGCTGTACGGCCACTTGCTCGACGGCGACATCGCCAGCAACCACCTCAGCTGGCAATGGGTCGCCGGCACCGCCAGCCACAAGCCGTACCTGTTCAATGCCGACAACGTAGCCCGTTTTGCACCGGCGCCATGGCACAGCCCCGGGAGTGTGATCGATGTCTCGTACGAGGCGCTTGACGCAATCGCACGGCAAGCGCCGCACCGGCACGCCGTGCCAGCCGACGGCGCAGCGCCAGCCGAACCGCTGGTTACCACTGCACCGTCGGCCGGTTCTGGCGTGACGGCCCCCGACGGCGCTGCCGTTGCCGGTCGCGACGTCTGGCTGGTACACCCGTGGAGCCTGGGCAGGCTCCCGGACGGATTGCCGGCTGACACGCTGGTGATCGGTATCATCGTCGCGGATTTCCACGCCGCGTGGCGCTGGAGCGAGCGACGCTGGCACTTTGTCGAAACGCGCATGGCCGAGCTTGCGGCGACGCGCTGGTTCGGCAGCGCAGCCGCCATCGGCGCTGCATTGCATGGCGCGCGCACGGTGCGCAGTATCGACGAACCCCATCTCGCGCCGTGGCTGTCCGGCTGGGCCGAATGCGCAGCGGCGCCGCTGCTGTTCCCGTCCATCACGCCGCGCTGCGACTCGTTCTCGAAATGGTGGACCCGCGCAGCACGCGGCCTGGACGCCAGCGTCGGCAAGCTGCCGCCATGACCCGCCCGGCAGCGCTGGTCTGGTTCAAACGCGACCTGCGGGTGCGCGATCATGCGCCGCTGGCGGCGTCGATGCAGTTCGAGAACGCGCTGGGTCTGGTGGTGATCGAGCCGGAGTGGCTGGCCAGCCCCGAATGCGACCCACGCCACGTCGGCTTCCTGCTCGACTGCGTGGCCGAACTGCGACGCGACCTGGCGGCGCGCGGCCTGCCGCTGCTGGTGCGGGTTGGCGCGATGCCGCAGTTGCTGCAATCGCTGCGCGACGAGTTTGCCTTTACCCATCTGTTCAGTCACGAAGAAACCGGACCCGGATGGAGTTACGCGCGCGACCTGGCCGTGGCGGCGTGGTGCCGCAATCAGGGCGTGCGCTGGACCGAGTCAGCGCAGACCGGGGTGGTGCGGCGCCTGTCGTCGCGCAACGGCTGGGCCGCCAGATGGGCGCAACGCATGGACGCACCCGAAGCGCCGCCGGTGGCTGGATTCAGGGCGCCACCCAACTTCGCCTTGCCGCCGCTACCGACGTTGCGCGAGCTGGGCCTGCCGGCGCTGGCGGCGGCGCTGCCGGCGGCGGGAGAACGCGCGGCATGGGCGACGCTGGCGAGCTTTCTGGACGGGCGCGGCCGCGATTACCGCAGCGCCATGTCCAGCCCGGTGCTGGCCCCCGAGGGTTGCAGTCGGCTCAGCGCGCATCTGGCCTTCGGCACGATCTCGATGCGCTGCGTCCACCAGGCCACCGCGGCGCGCATCGCCAGCACCCCCGACCGTGCGCTGGCGTACGCACTGCGCGGCTTCGCCAGCCGGCTGCGCTGGCATTGCCACTTCATGCAAAAACTTGAAGATGAACCGGCCATCGAATGGCGCAACGTGGCACGCTCGGTCGACGGCCTGCGCGCCGGCGATGGTTCGCCGCTGATGCCGGTCGATCAGCAACGGCTACAAGCCTGGTGCGAAGGCCGCACCGGTTATCCGATGGTCGACGCCTGCATGCGCCAGCTATGCGCGACCGGCTGGCTCAACTTTCGCATGCGCGCGATGCTGGTCAGCTTTGCGGCATATCACCTGTGGCTGCACTGGCGCGCACCGGGACTGTTTCTGGCGCGTCAGTTTCTCGACTTCGAACCCGGCATCCACTGGAGCCAGATGCAGATGCAGTCGGGCACCACCGGCATCAACACGCTGCGCATCTATTCGCCGGCCAAGCAGCAGCGCGACCACGATCCGCAGGGGTTGTACATCCGGCAGTGGGTGCCGGAGATCGGCACGGCGGCCTATTCGCAGCCGATCGTCGATGAACGCATGGCGCTGGCAGCGGCAAAGGAAACGCTGTATGGGCTGCGCCGGTCCGGCGCAGCACGCACCGAGGCGAGCGCAATTCAGGAAAAGCATGGCTCACGCAAAAGTGGCTTGCCGCCAACCACGCGACCGAAACGCAGCACCCGTGCGCCGCCGGATGACCAGGGCCAGTTGTTCTAGCCAAACTGCATATCTTCGGATCGGCTGAACGCAGAAAAAGGCGCCGAAGCGCCTTCTGGACTGGTTCGAACGCCCTGAATCACTTCGGCATCAGGACCGTGTCGATGACGTGAATCACGCCGTTGTCAGCCACGATGTCGGTCTTGACGACATGCGCCTTGTCTACGCTCACCTTGCCACCGGCGACGGTGACGGTCAGCGGGCTACCCTCGACGGTTGGCACCGGGCCGGCCTTGACGTCGGCAGCCATCACCTTGCCGGCGACGACGTGGTAGGTCAGCACCTTGGTCAATGCCGCCTTGTCTTTCAAAAGCGCATCCAGTTTCGCTTTCGGGATCTTGGCAAAGGCTTCGTCGGTCGGGGCAAACACCGTGAATGGACCCGGTCCCTTGAGCGTATCGACCAGACCGGCAGCCTTGACGGCGGTCACCAGCGTGTTGAACGAGCCAGCAGCGACGGCTGTATCAACGATATCGGCTGCGTGGGTGGACGTGAAAGCGAAAGCCAGTGCTGCGGCGGTAAGTAACTTTTTCATGTGTCGGCTCCAAAAAGATAAATGGGGCGGGCATCGCCCGGGAAACCAGGCATAGCCAGTCAGTGGCACGGCCAGGTTCCTGATCATACGACAATTCATACTGATCAGTATGCTTCGTGGCAAAACGGGCGTTTGCGGCTGACCGAACGGCGTGCCGTGCCAACCTCTCGGTCGCGACTTACAGCACCACCTTGACCATCGGATGCGATGACAGCGCCCGATACAAATCGTCGAGCTGCGTGCGGCTGGTGGCGCGTACCGTGACGGTCAGCGCCAGATAGTTGCCTTGCGTCGACGGTCGGCTCTCCAGCCGGTGTTCGCCAAACTCCGGATCGAACTGCATCACCACCTCGGTGATGGTGGCGGCGAAGGTCTCATGCATCGGACCCATCACCTTGATCGGGAAATCGCTCGGATACTCGATCAGGCTGGCTGGTGCTTCAGGGATATTGGTCATGGCGCGCAATCAAAAAGGTCAGGCGGCCTTGGCATCCTGGTAGGCCGCATACAGAGCTGCGTAGATGGGGCCGGGCTTGCCGTTTCCAATAGCCTGGCCGTCGATGCTGACCACCGGCAGCACTTCCTTGGTGGCCGACGACAACAGTACCTCATCGGCGGCGAACACTTCGTCACGCGTGATGCGGCGCGCGCTCAGGGGAATGGCAAGCGCGGCGCACAATTCCTCGATCAGGCCGTAACGGATGCCTTCGAGAATCAGGTTGTCTTTCGGCGGCCCCATCAGCTTGCCATCCTTGACGACCCAGACATTCGATGCCGACGCCTCGGTCAGAAAGCCGTCGCGGAACTGGATGGTTTCGGTGACGGCATGTTCGGCCGCATTCTGCGCCGCCAGCACGTTACCGAGCAGCGAGATGGATTTGATCTCGCAATGCAGCCAGCGCTTGTCTTCCATCGACACGCAGGCAACGCCGGCGGCGCGCACCGCCGCCGACGGCAGCACCAGCGGATTGGTCATGATGAACACGGTCGGCGTGGCCTCCTTCGGAAACGCATGCGCGCGCTTGGCCACACCGCGCGTGACCTGCACGTAGACCATCTGGTCGTCGTCGGCAAAGGCGTCCGCAACCTGCTGGATCAGGGCCAGCCATTCCGCCTTGCTGTGCGGGTTGGCGATGCCGATCGCGGCGAGGCTGCGAAACAGCCTGGCCATGTGCTGGTCGGCGCGGAAGGCCTTGCGGGCATAGATCGGGATGACTTCGTAGATGCCGTCGCCGAAGATGAAGCCGCGGTCGAGCACCGAGACTTTCGCTTCGGAGAGCGGCGAGATGGCGCCATTGAGATAAACGAGCGGATCGGACATGACGGCTTTCGGGGACGGTTTGGAATGCAGGGATTCTGGCACGGCGGCTGCGCAATGGATATGCAAAATTGGCATCGGCCGGGGCCGCGCCGGTGACGTCGATTCGGCCGCCCGCATCGTTGCGCACCGCAGCATGCGGACGATAGTATTTCTACCACTATAAAATCCGCACAACATCAGGTAGTCTCACCCGGATTCACCCACCAGAGGATTGAAAAACATGAGACTCCACCTGCTTGCCGCCCCGGCACTGCTTTGCCTTTCCGCCTTCTCCAGCGCTGCTTTCGCAGCTCCCGCCGACATCCGCATTGCCCATGTCTATGACAAGACGGGTCCGCTTGAAGCCTATGCCAAGCAGACCCAGATCGGCCTGACCATGGGCCTGGACTACGCCACCGGCGGGACGATGATGGTCAATGGCCACAAGCTGGTCCTGATCGAAAAGGACTCGCAGGGCAAGCCCGACGTCGCCAAGTCGCAACTGGCTGCCGCCTATGCCGACGACAAGGCCGATATCGCCGTCGGCCCGACCGGCTCGGGCGTGGCGCTGGCAATGCTGCCGGTGGCCGAGGAATACAAGAAGATCCTGCTGGTCGAGCCGGCCGTGGCCGATGCCATCACCGGCGACAAATGGAATCGCTACATCTTCCGTACCGGGCGCAATTCGTCGCAGGACGCGATCTCGAACGCGGTGGCACTGGACAAACCGGGCGTGACCATCGCCATGCTGGCGCAGGATTATGCGTTTGGCCGCGATGGCGTGAAAGCCTTCCGCGAGACGCTGAAGAACGCGAAGATCGTGCATGAAGAATATCTGCCGACCACCACCACCGATTTCACTGCCGGCGCACAGCGCCTGTTCGATTCGCTGAAAGACAAGCCGGGCCGCAAGGTGATTTTCATTATCTGGGCCGGCGCCGGCAACCCGTTCAAGATTGCCGATCTCGATCCGAAACGCTATGGCATCGAGATCGCCACCGGCGGCAATATCCTGCCGGCGATGGCCGCGTACAAGAACTTCCCCGGCATGGAAGGCGCGACCTATTACTACTTCGGCATTCCGAAAAATCCGGTCAACAACTGGCTGGTCACCGAGCACTACAAGCGCTACAAGAATCCGCCTGACTTCTTTACCGCCGGCGGCATGGCGGCCGGCATTGCGGTGGTCGAGGCGCTGAAGAAAACCGGCGGCGACACCAACACCGAGAAGCTGATCGCGACGATGGAAGGGATGCGCTTCGAAACCCCCAAAGGCACCATGCAGTTCCGCAAGGAAGACCATCAGGCGCTGCAGTCGATGTATCACTTCAAGATCAAGGTCGACCCGGCCTTCCCGTGGGGCGTGCCTGAGCTGGTGCACGAAATCACGATGGACGAGATCAAGCTGCCCATCCGCAACAAGCGATAAAGCGCGATGACCGTTGCGCTGGAAACCCGCGACCTGACGATCCGTTTTGGCGGCCATGTGGCCGTCAATGCGGTGTCGTGCGCCTTCGAGCCCGGCACCCTGACGGCGATCGTCGGACCCAATGGCGCGGGCAAGACCACTTACTTCAATCTGATTTCCGGACAGCTCAAGCCCTCGCAAGGCCAGGTGCTGCTGCATGGCCGCGATATCTCCGGCCTGACGGCGGCGGCGCGCACCCATGCCGGGCTGGGCCGGGCGTTCCAGCTGACCAGCCTGTTTCCGAATCTGACGGTGCTGGAAAACGTGCGGCTGGCCTTGCAGTCGCGCCGCCATCTCGGACTCGATCTGTGGCATGTCTGGTCGCATCACAAGGCGCTGACCGAACGCGCCGAGCAGGTGCTGGAAGCCGTCGCGCTGGCCGCCAAGCGCCATCTGCCCGCAGCCGCCTTGCCGCATGGCGACCAGCGCAAGCTGGAAGTCGGCATGCTGATCGCGCTCGATCCCGACATCTACATGTTCGACGAACCCACCGCCGGCATGAGCGTCGATGAAGTGCCGGTGATCCTCGACCTGATTCGCGCCCTCAAGCAGCAGCGCGACAAAACCATCCTGCTGGTCGAACACAAGATGGACGTGGTGCGCGAGCTGGCCGAGCGCATCATCGTGCTGCACAACGGCACGCTGATGGCCGATGGCGAACCGGAGGCGGTGATTGCCTCGCCGGTGGTGCAGCAGGCCTATCTGGGACTGGCCCCCGTAGAGGAATCGGCATGAACAACACGTTGTTGCAGCTCGACGGCGTGCACACGCACATCGGCGCGTACCACATCCTGCATGGCGTCGACCTGGCCATTCCGCGCGGCGAGCTGACCATGCTGCTGGGTCGCAATGGCGCCGGCAAGACCACCACGCTGCGCACCATCATGGGTTTGTGGCATGCGTCGCAGGGCAGCATCCTGTTCGACGGCCAGCCGATCACGGCGCTGGATACGCCCGAGATCGCGCGGCGCGGGATTGCCTACGTGCCGGAAAACATGGGCATCTTCGCCGACCTGAATGTGCGCGACAACATGCTGCTGGCGGCACGCGGCGCGCGCACCGTCGACGCGATCGATGCGACGCGGCTGGCATGGATCTTCGACCTGTTCCCGGCCATCAAGAAATTCTGGCTGCACCCGGCCGGCAAATTGTCCGGCGGGCAGAAGCAGATGCTGGCGGTGGCGCGCGCGATCGTCGAGCCGCGCCGCCTGATCCTGATCGATGAACCCAGCAAGGGCCTGGCGCCGGCGATGATCGCCAACATGATCGCGGCGTTTCGCGAGCTCAAGAAATCGGATACGACGATCCTGCTGGTCGAGCAGAATTTCAATTTTGCCAAGCAGCTCGGTGACACGGTGGCGGTGATGGACGACGGTCGTATCGTGCACCGCGGTGCGATGGCAGAACTGGCGGAGGATGGCGAAATGCAAATGCGGTTGCTGGGATTGTCGCTGGGAGCACATCAATGAAGGACTTCGACAAATCCACGCTGATCGCGCTGTTGCTGGTGCCGCTGCTGGCACTGGCGGCCCTGCCGCTGATCGGGTCGCTGCCGACCTGGATCACGCTCACCGCTGCCGGGCTGGCGATGGGCATGATCATTTTCATCATCGCCTCGGGGCTGACCCTGATCTTCGGATTGATGGACGTGCTCAACTTCGGCCATGGCGTGTTCATCGCGCTGGGCGCCTTCGTCGCGGTGACGGTGCTGGGTGCGTTGCCGGAATGGACCAATGCCGATCACCTCGGCCTGAATCTGGCCGCGCTGGCCTTGGCGATGCTAGCGGCGATGATGGTCGCCGGCGCGGTCGGCTGGCTGTTCGAGCGCGTGATCGTGCGGCTGGTGTACGGCCAGCATCTGAAGCAGATCCTGATCACGATGGGCGGCATGGTGGTCGGCGAAGAGTTGATCAAGGTGATCTGGGGCGCGCAGCAAATTGCGTTGCCGTTGCCGGCGGCGCTGCGCGGTGCGCTGGTGGTGGGTGACGCGGCGATCGAGAAGTACCGCGTGCTGGCGGTGGTGGTCGGGCTGGCGGTGTTCCTGACCATGATGCTGGTGCTCAATCGCACCAAGCTTGGGCTGCTGATTCGCGCCGGCGTGCAGGATCGCGAGATGGTCGAAAGCCTCGGCTACCGGATCCGGCAACTGTTCGTCGGCGTGTTCGTGGCCGGTTCGGCACTGGCCGGACTGGGCGGCGTGATGTGGGGGCTGTACCAGCAGAACGTGATTCCGCAAATGGGTGCGCAGGTCAATGTGCTGATCTTCATCGTCATCATCATCGGCGGGCTGGGCTCGACCGGCGGCTGCTTCCTGGGCGCACTGCTGGTCGGCCTGCTGGCCAACTACACCGGTTTTCTGGTGCCGAAGGTGGCGTTGTTCTCGAACATCCTGCTGATGGTGGCGATCCTGCTGTGGCGGCCGCAAGGCCTTTTCCCGGTGACGTCGCGATGATCGCCCGCCTGCTGTCCCATGACCTGCCGCGCAGCCGCGTGCTGACGGTGCTGCTGCTGCTGATCGTGCTCGGGCTGGCCTTTGCGCCCTTCATTTTTCCCGGTGCGAAGGCGCTCAATGTCGCCGCCAAGATCCTGATCTTCATCGTGCTGGTGGCCAGCTATGACCTGCTGCTGGGTTACACCGGTATCGTCTCGTTCGCCCACACGATGTTCTTTGGCATCGGCGCCTACGGGGTGGCGATTGCCAGCACGCGCATGGGGCCGAGCTGGGCCGAGCTGGCGGTCGGCATCGGCGCGGCGGTGCTGCTGTCGTTGCTGCTGTCGCTGGTGATCGGGCTGTTCTCGTTGCGGGTGCGAGCGATCTTTTACGCGATGATCACGCTGGCCGTGGCGGCGGCCTTCCAGACGCTGGCGTCGCAACTGGCCGAACTCACCGGCGGTGAAGACGGGCTGAACTTCAAGCTGCCCGAGATGCTCTCGCCGGCCTATGAGATCGGCCCGTATTTCAACGGCAAGCTGCTGACCTACTACCTGGTTTTCGTCAGCGCGGTGGTGCTGTTCCTGGCCATGCTGCGGATCGTCAACTCGCCGTTCGGGCGGGTGCTGCAGGCAATTCGCGAGAATGACTTCCGGGCCGAGGCGATCGGCTATCGCACCGTGATTTTCCGCACCCTGTCGAACGTGCTGGCGGCGGTGTTTGCCACGCTGGCCGGCGCGCTGCTGGCGATCTGGCTGCGCTACAACGGCGCCGATACCTCGCTGTCGTTCGAGATCATGATCGACATCCTGCTGATCGTCGTCATCGGTGGCATGGGCACGTTGTATGGCGCCGTGGCGGGTGCGACGATTTTCATCCTGGCGCAAAGTTATCTGCAGGATCTGATGGCACTCGGCGCCAACGCCACCCAGGGCATCCCGTTGCTGTCGGCGCTGCTGTCGCCGGACCGCTGGTTGCTGTGGCTGGGTGTATTGTTTGTGCTGTCGGTGTACTTTTTCCCGACCGGGATAGTGGGTCGGTTGCGGGCATGGAAGTGATGCCGGCAAGTTGCCCGGATAATCGTACCGCACGCAGGGAGTCGAGATGAACAAAGCAAAAGTGATTGGCGTAGGCATGGTGCCGTTCGTCAAGCCGGGCCGGCACGATCCCTATGAAGTCATGGCGGGCAAGGCGATCTGCGCGGCGCTGGCGGACGCCGGCATCGACTATGCGCACGTCGAGCAGGCCTATGCGAGCTACGTCTACGGCGACTCGACCTGTGGCCAGACCGCGCTGTACGGGGTCGGCATGAGCGGCATTCCGGTCATCAATGTCAACAACAATTGCTCCTCCGGCTCGACGGCGCTATTCCTGGCACGGCAGGCGGTGGAATCCGGCGCGGTCGAGTGTGCGCTGGCGTTTGGCTTCGAAGAAATGCGCGCCGGCGCTCTCGGCACGGCATGGGATGACCGCACTTCGCCGCTCGACCTGTTCGACCAAAAACTCAATGCGCTGTACCCCTCGGCGCCGGCCGCGCCGATTGCATTGCGCGTGTTTGGCGCGGCTGCCAACGAGTATCTGGCCAACACCGGCGCCGATCCCGACATCTTTGCCAAGGTCGCCGTCAAGACGCGCCGCCACGCCATCAACAACCCTTATGCCTTGTTCACCCAGACGCTGACGGTGGACGATGTGATGACCGCACCGATCATTTATCCGGATTATCTGACGCGCCTCGAAGCGTGCCCGCCGTCGTGCGGTGCGGCTGCGGTGATCGTGGCGTCGGCCGGATTCGCGCGGCGCCACGGCCTGCGCAATGCGGTGACCATCCGGGCCCAGACCATGGCGACCGATCGTCCCGCTTCCTTCACCAGCGCGATCAATCTGGTGGGCGCGGACATGACGCGCCGCGCCGCTGCGGCGGCCTTCGAGCAGGCCGGCCTGGCACGCGAAGACATCCAGGTGGTCGAGCTGCATGATTGTTTTACGCCCAACGAAGTGATCAGCTACGAAGCGCTGGGCCTGTGCGAGGAAGGCGGCGCCGAGGACTTCATCGACCGCGCCGACAATACGTACGGCGGCAAGTACGTGGTCAACCCGTCGGGCGGATTGATGAGCAAGGGACATCCGCTGGGCGCGACCGGTCTGGCGCAATGCACCGAACTGGTCTGGCAGTTGCGCGGCGCGGCCGGTGCGCGACAGGTCGACGGCGCGCGCTTTGCCCTGCAACACAATCTGGGTTTGGGCGGCGCGGTGGTGGTGACGCTCTACGAAGCCTGACGCCGTGGCAGATTCGTTCCGGTCAATCGCCGCGAATGATACCGACAGGAATATTTCTTGAGCAACCCTTTGTGTTGGCAGACCATTATCGACATCGCTTGCGTAGCTGCCTGCGTGCAAAAAGCTTCACGGTAATGCCCGATTAGTAGCACGCCTTCGGCGACATCGTGCGCAAAAACAAGCATCGTTGTGCAGGTGTCTTTTCTTGGATGAATGACTGCCTTTCGAAGTCGATTTCCGTATACGATTCCTGAACAAGCCCACGGACTACAATCGATTGCCAGAGTGTCATTACCTCGTTTCTTCAAACTCAAACTCCTGTTTCTGCTACTGATCCTGATTGCAGTGGCGGCCGGGTTGGCCGTACGCGAAATGCATTCGTCGCAAATCCAGGCGAAGTACTTTTCGGAGATCGCGCGCGACCTCAAATTCGCGCCCGGCACCGGGCCCTCGCCATCGATCCGCTTTCCCAAGACCGGCCCCTACGACGAGCGTCTCGGCTACAGCCGGATCGGCGAATTTACCGACCTGCTGGGCAAGCGCGACTTTGTCGTCGCCGAGCAGGCGCGCATGTCGCCGGCCCTGTTGCATCTGGGCCTGCCGCCGATTTATCGTGAAAAGGACCAGGCCGGACTGCGCCTGCTCGATCGCTCGCAGCAGCCGCTGTACGCGCCGCGTTCGCCCGGGCGGGTGTACGCCAGCTTCGACGCGATTCCAATCGTGTTGATCGAGTCACTGCTGTTCATTGAAGACCGCGAACTGCTCGATGCGCGTTATCCGAAACGCAATCCTGCCGTCAACTGGAGCCGCCTCAGCCGCGCCGTGGTCGATCACGCGGTGCAGGTGGTCATTCCGTCGCATGATTCCCCGGGCGCCAGCACGCTGATCACGCAAATCGAAAAGTACCGCCACTCGCCCGACGGCCGCACCATGTCGGCCAACGACAAGCTTGAACAAATGAAAGCGGCATCGATCCGCGCCTACCTCGGCGGCGAAGACAATCTGGACAGCCGGCGGCAGGCGGTGCTGGCCTATCTGAACACCGTGCCACTGACCGCCAAGGCCGGCTACGGCGAGATCAATGGTCTCGGCGATGGCATGTGGGCCTGGTACGGGCGCGACTTCACCGAGATCAATGGCTTGCTCAAGGATGCCAGGACAGTCGCCGATCCGGCCACGCTGGGGCGCACGGCGGAGGCCTACAAGCAGGCCTTGTCGCTGATGATTGCCCAGCGCCGGCCCTCGTACTACCTGCGCGAAGGCACGCCGGCGCTGCTCGAACTGACCAACCAGCATCTGCGCCTGCTGGCCGGCGCCGGCGTCATTTCTCCGGCCTTGCTGAAGGCGACCTTGCCGCTCAAGTTGCAGTTGAATCAGGGCGTCGTCAACGAGCCGGCCAGTTCGTTCATCGCACGCAAGGCCATCAATGCACTGCGGGTGGAGTTGTCCAGCATGTTGCGGGTGCCGCAACTGTATGACCTCGACCGCTACGACCTGACCGCGCAAACCACGCTGGACGGTCCGGCCCAGCTGGCGATCACCACCGCGCTGCGGCAACTGAAGACGACTGCCGGCGCCAAGACGGCCGGTTTGTATGGCCACAACCTGCTCAGCAGCGGCGATGTGCCGGAACGCCTGACCTTCAGCTTCACCCTGTTCGAGCGCGCCGCCGACGCCAATCTGCTGCGCGTGCAAACCGACAATCTGGACCAGCCATTCGACATCAACAGCGGCGCGCGCCTGAACCTCGGCTCCACCGCCAAGTTGCGCACGCTGATCACCTACCTGCAGATCATCAGCAAGCTGCATCAGGAATATGGCGCCATGGACGCGGCAAGCCTGCGCAAGACCGATATCGACAAGCGCGATGTGCTGGCCCACTGGGCGCGCGACTGGTGCATCGACAATCCCGGCGGGGGCCTGCCCGAGATTCTCGAAGCGGCGATGTTGCGAACCTATTCCGGCAATCCCGGCGAACGGTTTTTTACCGGCGGCGGGCTGCAGCAATTCGAGAACTTCGAGCCCTCTGAAAACAGCCGCATCATGACGGTGCGCGAGAGTTTTCAGCACTCGGTCAATCTGGTGTTCGTGCGCCTGATGCGCGACATCGTGCGCCATTACGGCACCACCGGTTCGAACGAGGGCTTGCAGGATCTGGCGAAGACGGTGAGCCCCGCCGCCGATGTCGCCGCGGCCGACCCCGATCAGCTTGCCAAGGCCAAGCGGCAGGCGGTGCTGGCGCGTTTTGCCGACAAGGAAGGGCGCGAATTCCTGGTCCGCTTCTACAAGAAATATGCCGGCAAAAACGCCGAGGAAGCGCAGCAGATGCTGATCGACGCCCTGGGCGTGACGCCGAAGCGGCTGACCATCGTGTTTCGCAGCCTGCATCCGGACGCGCCGGTCGATCAGCTCGGTGCGTTCCTGCGCGCTCGCCTGCCGAACGTTGCCTTCGAAGCCGCCACCGTGCAACGGCTGTACGACGGCTTCGACCCGGCCACGATTTCCCTCAACGACCGCGGCTATCTGGCCGGTGTGCATCCGCTCGAATTGTGGCTGGTCGGGTATCTGGCGCAGCATCCCGGCGCGACGATGACGCAGGCCGCCGATGCCAGCCGCGACGAACGGCAGCAGGTGTATGGCTGGCTGTTCAAGACCCGCAACAGCCGAACGCAGGAGTCGCGCATTCACCAGATGCTGGAGTTCGATGCCTTCGCGCAGATCGCGCGCGACTGGCGCCAGCTCGGCTACCCCTTCCAGGCCCTGACGCCCTCGTATGCGACGGCGCTGGGCGCCTCCGGCGACCGGCCTGCCTCGCTGGCGTATTTGATGGGAATCATCGTCAACAAGGGTGTGGCCATGCCAGGCAACGATTTGCAGAGCCTGCACTTCGCCGCCGGCACGCCCTACGAGACACGCTTCGTGCACCAGCCCGGCCATGGGCAGCGCGTCATCCCGGCTGAAATCGCCGAGGTGGTGCGCCGTTCCCTGGTCGATGTGGTTGACGGCGGCACTGCGGTGCGTCTGAAGGGCGGCTTCAAGCGTACCGACGGCAGCATCATCGACATCGGCGGAAAAACCGGCACCGGCGATCAGCGCTTTGAAACCTACGGGCGCGGCGGCCGCCTCATTGAATCACGCGCGGTCAATCGCTCGGCGACCTTCGTGTTCCTGATTGGCGACCGGTTTTTCGGCACCATCACCGCATATGTGCACGAGCCTTACGCCGCCGACTTTTCCTTCACCAGCGCGTTGACGGTGCAATTGCTCAAATCGCTGATGCCCGCGCTGCAACCGCTGGTGAAGGAACGCGACGCGGAGTTGCCGCTGAAATCGACGCCGGTCATGACCGATTCCGCCCCGGTCATCGAAAAACTGGCGGGCAAATAGCGGCGCCGTTGTGTCCGTCGCGACAGCGCGCCGCGAAATTTGCTTCCTGTTTGCGCGAATCGGTAAACCGCCTCGGTTCACCGCCTTGCAGGGGTTTTCAATTCTGTCCGGCGTGATTAGACTTTTCGCAGGTGCACCGATTGACGGTGCTTTCCCCGCGACCCCTTCGCGAGAGGACTGCGATGAACAACCCCGTAGGCTGGTTCGAAATTTATGTCGATGACATGCCCCGCGCCAAGGCATTCTATGAATCCGTATTCGAAACCCGACTCACCCGGCTCGACACACCCGGGCTGGAGATGTGGGCATTCCCAATGCAGGAAGACGGTACCGGTGCCAGCGGGGCGCTGGTCAACATGCCGGGCTTCAGCGCCGGCGCCAACAGCGTGCTGGTGTACTTTCATTGCACGAATTGCGCCATGGAAGCAGAGCGGGCGGTCAAGGCCGGCGGCCGGATTCAGAAGCAGAAGACCGCCATCGGCGAGTACGGCAATATTGCCCTGGTGTTCGACACCGAGGGCAACATGATCGGCCTGCATTCCATGCAATGAGCGGCGTGGCGCCACCGGCGCTCAGCCGCGATTGAGCAACAGCGGGCCGCTGACAGTGGCGGCGCCGACCCGCAGGAGCTGGCCGACCGCCCAGTCGGCCAGCTCCTGCGTGGGCAAGCGCAGGAAGCGCTGGTTCGCCTCGCGAAACAGCCGCATCTCACCCAACAGCACCGGCACCTGATCGAGCGCCAGTTGCTGGCGTTCCAGCAGCAGGAACTTCAACAACACCTTGATGGCGTTCTGCGCATTGCGCACCGGATCGGCAGCGAGATAATCGAGGCGCGAATACGCCAGATCAAGAGCCGCCTCGACGCCGGCAAATGGCGCGCCATGGCCCGGAATCACCAGCCGCACGTCCAGCGCCGCAATCAGGTCGAGCGTGGCACGGGCTTCGACAAAGCCCGAGGCGCCATCGAGTTCCGGAAAAATCACACCAAACCCGTTTTGCCACAGCGCGTCGGCCGAAATCAGGATGCGTTCGGTGGCGCAATACAGGATCAGCGAATGCGGATCATGCCCCGGCGCGCCCAGTGCCTGCCAATCCATGTCGCCCAGCACGAGCGCATCGCCCGGCGCCAGCGTGGCATCGAAAGCGAAGGGGGGGCACTGCTGGCCGGTGGCGGCGAAACTGAGCGCATCGACATCCCAGTCGCGCACCGCGCCGGCTTCGGCGGCCGGAATCACTGTGCGGCAGGCATAGCGCTGCTGCAACGCCGCGTTGCCGCCGCAATGGTCGGAATGCAGATGGGTATTGACCAGCAGATCGAGCGGCCGCGCCTGCAGGCAATGTCCCACCAGTGCCAGCGTCTGGGTCGCATGACTGACATAACCGCTGTCGACCAGCGCGGTTTGCGCGCGCCCGATGAACAACACGTTGTTCGAGGACAGCCAGCCGCGCTCGAACACCTGCATGCCGGGCGGCAGCGCCAGCGGCTGGTCAGACATTGGCGCGACGCCGGTTAATGGCATGCCAGATGCCACGCTTGCTGGCCTCGGAAGCCCCGCCCCAGGCCACGATTTCATCGATGTCGCGCTGGCAGCCCTGGCACAGTCCGGTATCCGGGTCCATCTGGCACAGGCCGATGCAGGGCGACGGCACCGCAGCCGCGCCATTGACCGGGTCGAACGTGATCAGTGCCTCGGGCGGCAAATGGTTGGCGTTGGGTTGATCAGGAGGCATGGTTGCGGTGGCGATGACAGGACCCCGATTATGCCCGCTTGCCGCGTGTCAGGCATGGTGGCGAATGATCGGTGGTAGGCTGACAGCCACTTCAACTTGCAGGAGACGCACATGCCATCCGAAAAAATTGGTGACTATGAAATTGAATTTACCGGTGTCGCCATGCCCGACGGCGACGGCTGGGCCGCGCATCTGACCATCGTCGGTCCGTCGCCGAACCCGATGCACCGCAACATCACGTTCACCGAACAACGGGTCGCGGTCGAAACGGTTTTCCCGGATGCCGCCGCCGCGGAAGCCGAAGCGCGCCGGATTGGCGTCGAGATGCTGGAAGCACCGGCGCCGACCAACGGCGCACCCTGAGCGGCGCTGCGACTGGCAAGCGTTGCGGCTAGCCGCCGCGGCCAATCTCATTTCGCGCGCGTTTGCATGTCCGAACCCGGCCAGACATCGCGCGGTTACTTCCTGATGATGGTGGCTCTCTCATTCATCGGCAGAAACCATCATGGATTCCTTCCAGCTCATCGGCCTTGCGGCCGAACCCTTCGCGCCACTATTCGCCCTGTCCGATCAACGACTCATCGAGCGCAACATGCGGCGGGTCATTGCCACCGGGTCATCAGGGTATCCGTGCCGCGTCAGCCTCGACGACGCCGAAGTCGGTGACGAGTTGTTGTTGCTCGAATTTGTCCATCAGCCGGCCGCGTCGCCGTATCGCAGCAGCGGTCCGATTTTTGTTCGCAAGGGCGTCGCGCAGAAAGCACTGCCAGCCGGGACCCTTACCGATTACGTGCGTCGTCGCATGATGTCGGTGCGCGCCTACGACGCGGCAGGAATGATGCTGGATGCATCGCTGTGCGATGGCAAGGTGGTCGATGCCGAGATCATGCGTCTGCTTGCCAACCAGGCAGTGGACCACCTGCATCTGCACAATGCGACGCGGGGATGTTTTTCGTGCCGGGTAAATCGGGCCTGACAGGCCGATCCCGCGCTGCGCATCAGTAGATTCGCTCGACCTTGTAGCCGCGCCGCTCCAGCAATTTCGGCACGCTGTCGGCGCCGATCAGATGCAGCATGCCGATGGCCACAAAGACCGATGCCTGGTTTTCCATGAGCTGCGCGATCGATGCGCTCATCGGCGGATTGCGCTGCGCCAGCAACACACGTTTGGTGAAATCGGCCGTCACGGTGTGTTCGGCCAATTCCTTGTCCAGCAGTTTTTCAACGGCGGCGCTGTCGGCGCGGCCCCAGGCGTCCATGACCTGCTGCGACTGCTGCCGCAGCTTGCCCTGGGTAATCGATTGCAGGCACTCGCGCAGGAATACTTCCTGCTGCTTGTCGTCAAGCTGATCGAACAGGCCGAGCTGGTAATCGGCCGATTCCAGCGACACCACCGGCTTGCCGAGTTTGGCGGCTTGCGCCAGCAAATACACTTCGATGCCCTGCTCGCGCGCAAAACCATGTTGTTCCAGCGCCAGCGCCAGCAGGATGGTGCTGACTGTCCATGGCTTCATTTGCGCCACCGCATCCACCGGCAGATTGGCTTTCTTGAGCGCGGCCTGGAGTTGCATCCAGGTGTTGGCGGAAACCGCTGTCTGCAGGGTTTTCGGCGCCGTCAGCATGCCGTGCCTGGCCAGCGCCTCCTGCAGCGCGGCGCGGTCGTTGATGTCGAACTCGACGGCGACCTGGTCGGCGCCGGCCAGCGCGCCAAGGACGACCGGCTCAAGCGGATAGAATGATGCCTGGCCGACATGCACGGTGCCGAACAGCCAGGCGCTGTGCCCGCCTTGCGTAACCCGGAACAGGGTGCCGCGATTGACTGCCTGGTCGCGAACCTTGAGGTCGGCCACGCGCTGCGACCAGGCGCTGTTCTGAAACAACCCCAACAGGGCCAGTACGATGACTATCAGTGTGCGATGCATGCGCTCTTTCTGAAAAATACAATTGCGAACCTGGCTCTTCGATCTCGACAACACGCTGCACGATGCATCGCATGCGATCTTCCCGGCGATCAACGTCAACATGAACCGCTTCATTGCCGGAGTACTCGGCACGCCGGACGCACCGGCCAGCGCCGACGCTGTCAATGCGGCGCGCATCGCCTACTGGCGGCGTTACGGCGCGACGCTGCTGGGGATGGTAAAGCATCATCAGGTGCGGCAAGCGGATTTTTTGCACGCGGCGCACTGCTTTGAGGATCTGCCGGCGATGATCCGCGCCGAGCGCGGACTGGTGGCATTGCTCAAGCGCCTGCCGGGCCGCAAGATCCTGCTGACCAACGCGCCCCATCGGTACGCGCAGGACGTGCTGCGCCATCTCGGCCTGCAGCGGCATTTTTCCCGTCATATCTCGATCGAGTCGATGCGGGTGCACGGCCAGTTGCGGCCCAAGCCGTCGCGCCTGATGTTGCGCCAGCTGCTGCGGCGCGAGCGCCTGCATGCCGGCGGCTGCGTGCTGGTCGAAGACACTGCGGTGAACCTGAAAGCGGCACGCCAGATCGGCATGCGCACGGTCTGGATGACCGGCTATCTGCGTAGCCCCGGCCGGATTGCGCCATCGACATTCATAAACCGCCCCGCATTTGTCGATGTCAAAGTAAAATCCTTAAGGCAACTGTCAGGGCAGGTGCACCGGCTGCGCTAGTCAATAAAAAAAATTTGATCGACTCACTTTGGAATACCGACCATGGCCACCACCAAACCGGGCGAACGCAAGCTGCAAATTCTGCAGACACTGGCGCTGATGCTGGAACAGCCGAAGGGCGAAAAGATCACGACAGCCGCGCTGGCGGCACGCATCGACGTGTCCGAAGCCGCGCTGTACCGGCACTTCGCCAGCAAGGCGCAGATGTTCGAGGGCCTGATCGACTTCATCGAATCGACCGTGTTCGGCCTGATCAACCAGATCACCGAACAACAGGACAACGGCCTCGACCAGGCCCACGCCATCGGCGCCATGCTGCTCAACTTTGCCGAACGCAATCCGGGCATGACGCGGGTCATCCTCGGCGATGCGCTGGTCAATGAAGATGACCGGCTGCAGGCGCGCATGAACCAGTTCATCGACCGCGTCGAACTGGCCATCAAGCAGGCGCTGCGCATGGCTGTGACGCAGCAGCAGGCCACGGAAGCCGAGGTGGCAATGCGCGCCAATTTGCTGACCTCGTTTGTGCTGGGGCGCTGGCAGCGCTTTGCCAAGACCGGCTTTCGGCAGAAGCCTTCCGAGGGTGCGCAGGAGCAGATCGCACTGATTTTGCGCTGATCGCCTACAATCGGCGCACCGTCCCAATGACACCCGCTGCGCCATGCCTGCCGAAAATTCCGATCTTTGTTATGCGCTGCTCGATGACGCCGATGCCAGCGCCGTCCAGCCGCGTTCGCGCCTGTACACGGGCTACCTGCGCACACTGATCTGCCACCAACATACCGACTTGCCGCAGCTGCTGGACCAGTTGCAGCAGACCGATACCCCGGCAGTGCTGCTGATGTCGTACGAATTGGGTGCGGCGCTGCAAGGCATCGCGCCACACACCGAGACCGCGCCACTGGCGCAGGTGCTGCTGTTTGCACGCTGCGAGCTGCTGGATGCCACCCAGGTCGGCGCCTGGCTGGCAGCGCGCAGCGATGCCGCCCCGGCGGGCGTGGCCAACCTGCGCAACAGTGTCACGCCGCAGGCCTTCGAGGACGCCATCGGTCGCATTCGCGCCCTGATCCAGGCTGGCGACACCTATCAAGTCAATTACACCTATCGGGTCCGCTTCGACGCGTTCGGCACACTGCCGGCGCTGTATGCCCGCCTGCGCGCGCGGCAGCCGGTGCCGTACGGCGCGTTGATCGCGCTGCCCGATGGTTCGGCAGTGCTGTCGCTGTCGCCGGAACTGTTCATTACGCATCGCGCCGGCGAACTGCTGGCACGTCCGATGAAGGGCACCGCAGCGGCCAGCGGCGACGCCGCCCGGGACGCGCTGGCCGCCACCGAGTTGGCAAGCGACCCCAAGAATCGCGCCGAGAACCTGATGATCGTCGACTTGCTGCGAAATGATCTCGGCCGCGTTGCCGTCACCGGATCGGTCGCGGTGCCGCAGCTGTTTGCGGTCACGCGCTATGCCGATCTGCTGCAGATGACCTCGACCGTCACTGCGCAATTGCGTGCCGATGTCACGCTGACCGGCGTGATCGACGCGCTATATCCGTGCGGCTCGATTACCGGCGCGCCGAAACATCGCACGATGCAAATCATCCGCGCACTCGAACCCGACCCACGCGGGCTGTATACCGGCGCGATCGGCTGGTTTGATCCGGCCACCGCGCCGGGGCGCATTGGCGACTTCTGCCTGTCGGTGCCGATCCGCACGCTGGTCCTGCAGCCGCCCGGCACCGGCGGAGTGCGCGCCGGCGAGATGGGAGTGGGCGCCGGCATCGTGCATGACAGCGAGGCCGCCAGCGAGTTTGCCGAATGCCGCCTGAAGGCAGGCTTCCTGGCCGGCATGCCGAACACCTTTGCGCTGTTCGAAACCATGGCGGTATCGCGTGCCGATGGCTGTGCCTTGCTGGAACGGCATCTGCACCGGCTGGCCGGCTCGGCGCGCTATTTCGGCTTCAGCCTGGATGAAGCCGGCCTGTGTCAGGCGGTGGCGCAGGCATGCGCGACCTTGCCCGATGCCCAGGCGTACCGCTTGCGGCTGGCGCTGGAACAGGATGGTCGCTGGTCAATCCAGACCGCACCGGTGGCGCCATGGCCCGGTGTTGCGCGGCTGTTGCTGGCAACCCGGCCGACCGCTTCGGACGACCTGTTCCTGCGTCACAAGACCACGCACCGCAACCAGTACGATGCAGCGTGGCGCGAAGCCGAGGCGCAGGGCGCCTTCGACATGCTGTTCTACAACGAGCGCGGGGAAATCACCGAAGGCGCGCGCAGCAACCTGTTCGCGCAAATCGATGGCGCGTGGCTCACGCCGCCGCTGTCGGCGGGTGTGCTGCCCGGCGTGATGCGTGCCCGATTGCTGGACGATCCGGCCTGGGCGGCGCGCGAATCCAGCCTCACGCGCGACGACCTGCAGCGCGCGCAACGGCTGGTGGTGTGCAATGCCTTACGTGGCGTGCTGCCGGCGCAATTGCTTACGCCTGGGTATTGACCACGTTGCCGGCCGCACCGGCGCCTGCGACATTGCTCGACAGCGCTTTCAGGAACGACGTCAGCGTGGCCTTGCTGCCGCTGTCGCCAAGTGCGCTGAGCAAATTCTTGAAGCTCTGGTCCAGACTCGACGTACTGCTGGTTGCCGTCGCGCTGTTGCCGGTGTCGCTGCTGCCGGTGCTGCTGGTGCTGCTTCCAGTGCCGGCACTCAATTTCTGAATCAGCGATTGCAGATCCTGCTCCAGTTTGCCGGCGCCGCCGCCAAACGCCGGGGTGCTGGCACTGCCGCCAGCCTGCTCGGTACTGGACCCGCTGTTCTGGGATTGCAGCGTTTGCAGCAGGCTCTGGAAGAACGCGCCGAAGGCCTGCGGCGCATCGGTCTTGCCGGCGCTGGCGCTGCTGGAGGTATCGGTGCTGGCCGTCACTGTCGTGCTGTCGGTGCTGTCGGTGCTGGAGGTTACGCCGAGCGATTTCAATGCCGACGTGACGGCGTCGAGCAGAGGATTACCGCCGCCTGGCGGTGGGCCGTCCGGTGGCGGCGGGCGCACACCTTGATTGCGACTGGCCGTGCCGGTTTGCTGAAGCTGGGACCGCGATGTGCTGTTTGACACACTGGCAACGCTCATGATGATTCCTTCGAAAAGGGGTGGGGAGGTATCAGGATTATCGGCGCGAGTCGGGCCGGGCAAGATGGCGGCAGGTGTAAATCCACGTAAAGCCGCAGCCGCCCGATGCGCCCCGTCAGGATGCCTGGATCGGCAGCGCGGTCTCGACCCGCAGGCCGCCGTCGGGCTCGTTGAAGGCCCGCACCTGTCCACCATGGCCGCGGATGATCTGGCGCGCGATGGTCAGGCCGAGCCCGTGTCCGGCCACCGCACCGGCACTCTCGGCGCCACGAAAAAAGGGTTGGAAAATCGCCTCCAGATCGGCGTCCGGAACACCGGGCCCGCGATCGATGACGCTGACGCAGACATGCTTGCCGGAGCCGTCGATGGCCACCCGCACCGTGACCGTACTGGCGGGCGCGGTGTGCTTGACGGCGTTGCGCACGATGTTTTCCAGGGCGCTGTGCAGCAACTCCGCACTACCCGCCACGATCGTGCCGGACTCGCCCACCAGCACCACCTGCCGGGCCGCCGGTGCGCCTTCGAAGCGGGCGTCATTGACGATCTCGGCCAGCAAATCGTCGAGCACGATGTCGTCGCGAGGTTCGACGCCTGGCTCCGATTCCAGCCGCGACAGCGTAAGCACCGCGCCGACCAGCTTGTCCATGCGCTGGTTGTCGCGCTCAATCCGTTCGAGCAGATCGGCGCTGCGATCCGGTTGCTGGCGGGCCAACCCGATGGCAATTTGCTGCCGCGCCAGCGGCGAGCGCAGCTCGTGCGACACGTGGTGCAGCAGGCGGCGCTGGCCCTCGATCAGCGTTTGCAACTGCTGCGCCATGCGGTCGAATTCACGCCCCAGATCGGCCAGCGCATCGTGCCGTGCGCCCATCGCTTGCTGCAGGTGCGGCCGCAGGTTGCCGCTGGCCACGGCACTGAAGGCATCGCGCAATTGCCGGATCGGCCGAAAGAAATAGCGCGCCAGCAGCGCGGCGAATAACAGACTGGCCAGCACCGACGTCAGCAGCGGCAGCAGCGGTCCGAACTGGCCGTTGCGCGGCGGCTGACGGTCCGCTTGTCCGTTCGGACTGTGCGCCGAAAACAACAGCCAGCGCCGGCCATCCGGCGCCGTCACCTGGCGTGCCAGTGGCCGTGCCGCCGCCAGTGTTTCCGGCGACAGCGGACGATTGGCGATGTCGCGCCCGGCGGCATCCACCGCGTACACCACGAACGGTCCCATGTGGGCAAGCAGCGCACGCAACGCAGGTGCACCGCCATGCTGCAACGTGGAGGCGGCCGCTTCCAGGCTGAAGGTGGCTGGCGGACTGCGATCGGGCCCGGTATCGGCTTGCTGGCGCAGATGGGTCAGCCAGATCGTTCCGCCAATGCCAAATGACGCGGTCAGTTGCGCCAGCAGGATAAAGAAGAAGAATTTCCAGAACAGCTTGACCATCCGTCAGTCCCGAATCAATTGATAGCCCTGCCGGAACACGGTCTGAATGCACGCGGCGTCGCTGATGCGCGCCAGTTTCTGGCGGATGCTCGACAGATGCACATCGATGTTCCGGTCGAACCGCGCCAGCGGGCGACCCAGCGCCTGTTCCGACAGCGCGGCCTTGCTGACCGGCCGACCGGCATGCCGCATCAACACCTCGAGCAGGTTGAATTCGGTACTGGTCAAGGCTACCGGCTGGCCACCGTACTCGATGCGGCGCTGGGTCGACCACAGCACCAGCGCGCCGGCCATGATCGGCGGCTGGATGGCGCTGTCGCCGCCCTGGCTGCGGCGCAGGATGGCGCGGATGCGTGCGCTCAGTTCGCGCGGCGAACAGGGTTTGGCAACGTAATCGTCGGCCCCGAGTTCGAGTCCCAGGATGCGGTCGGCATCGTCGCCGCGGGCGGTCAGCATCAGGATCGGCAAGGTACTCTGCAGGCGGATGCGTTGCAGGGCGGCCAGGCCATCCGAGCGCGTCATCATCACGTCCAGCACGGCCAGCTGGAAATTGCCGGTCAGTGCCAGCGCCACGCCCGCTTCGCCGTTATGCGCGACGCTGACAGCGAAACCGTCCTGTTGCAGGTAGTCGCGCAGCAGCTGCACCAGTTCAACGTCGTCGTCGATCAGCAGAATGTTGTGCATGGTGTGGTTTCGGAGAAGATGCAACGGCGTTCAGGATAGCCAATCGGCCTGCCGTCGCCGGGAACTTTACCTGGCTTTACACCGGCGTCGTGCCCGCTGTCAGTTGGCCGACGCCAGCGCGCGTCGCGGCGCCACCGTCACCAGCCAGGTCGCCAGCACCACCAGGGCGCATCCGGCCAGCGTCGTGATGCTGATGACTTCGCCCAGGAACAGCGCACCCCACACCAGCGCAAACAGGGGAATCAGAAAGGTCACCGTCAGCGTTTTGGTCGGACCAATATCGGCCAGCAAGCGAAAATAGATGAAGTAGGCCACCGCGCTGCAGATTGCCGCCAGCGCCAGAACCAGCAGCAGAATCTGCAAGGTTGGCTCGGAGCGCATTGGCGCCAGCGGCAGCGCGGGCAGCAGCACCGCCGCGGCGCCGAGTTGCGAACCGGTCGCCATCAAGCCGGGCGCGATGCCGGCCGAACGCAGTTTCGAATACGCGCCGCTGCTGGCATAGCAGACGGTCGCCAGCAGACAGGCCAGCGCCGCCAGCAGCACCTCCGGCGTGAACTGCACCGGCCCCAGCCGCACCAGCAACGCAACCCCCGCGACGCCGCAGAACAGGCCGACGATCTTGCGCGCACCAAGCGGCTCGCTCAGCACCGCGGCGCCGATCAGCGCCCCCCATAGCGGACTGGTGGCATTCAGGATGGCCGAATACCCCGCCGGCAACGTCAGCGCAGCATAGGCGTACAGCGAGGCGGGTAGCGCCGAATTGACCGTGCCGATAATCAGGTATTGCCGCCAGTTGGCGCGAAACCGCATTGGCTGTGCAGTGGCAACCATGAAGACCAGCATCAGCAGCCCGGCAATCCCGACGCGCAGCTCGGCCGTCCACAATGGCCCGAGTACCGGGGCGATCAGGCGCATGAACAGGAAGGAGGCGCCCCAGATGGCGGCGAGGGCAAGCAGTCGGATCAGGTCAATGGTACGCATGGCGGGAAACCGGGAATTCGGAAGTGCAGAGGATAAGGCATTGCCGGATTGGCCGTTGGCCAAAATCGGACGTGCAAGGCGAGAGCCTGTTGGCACGGCGCAGCACGTAAAAAAAGCCCCTTGCGGGGCTTTCGTCTGAACTGCTGCAGGAGCAGTCCGGTGTTACAGCGATTTGCGTCGATACAGCGCCAGACCCATCAGGCCCAGACCGGCCAGCAGCATCGCGTAGGTGCCTGGCTCAGGCACTGCCGAGACTTGCGCCAGACCGACGGTGACACCGTAATATTTTTCCTGGCGTGGCGTGACAAACGAAATGTCGGTGAACGAGCCGATGAATTGCAGTGTGCCGTTGCCTTCATTGCCGACAATGCTGTTGCCATTGGCCAGAAAGGTGCCGCCGCCCCATAACCCGGCACCACTGCTGAGAATCGTGAATGGCATCGTGAAGTCGAGCGAGGCCGAGCTGGTGACGTCGCCGGCCCCGCCCTGCCCGAGGCTGAAGATGGCAAAGTAGGGATTGATGACCGCCGAGGAAAAGTGGAAATTGTTGATGGTGCTATTGCCACCCTGCATCTTGATCGAACCGTTCGCGCCCGGCGTGTTGATCACGTTGGCGCTAGTAAACGAGCTGGTCACGCCATACACATTGCTACTGTAGTCGACTCCAATCTTATCACCGGTATAGGTGACGGTAATGGCGGCATTGTCTTGTTTGGTGGCGCCACTGAGGTCGTCGTTCCATTGGGTCCAGTTGACGGGCGCAACATCGGCCAGGGCTGACAACGGTGCGATCAGGGCGGCAAGGATGGTCAGGCGGGCTAATTTTTTCAAGGTGTTCTCTTTTATTGGTGTTTTTCGGCAAGCAAACTTTGCCATCAGACGCGCCGAACGGATGTCCGAATTGATTAATATCAATCAACTAACGTGAGACTAGCCGGACGAAGACAATCTGACAAGACGGCAACTGTTAAATATGGTCACTTCCCCGTTACAGCCAGCGATGCGGGCCGGTGCAACGCTACGCAATCAATCCCATTCGTCGACCGGAATCGCTTTCAGGCGCAGATGCGCCCGGCTGACCTCGATCTGCGTCGCCGCATCGAGCTGCAACGCGCGCTGCACCTGTCCGACCAGGATCAGTTTCTCGCCGCGCCCATCCGGGTACGTCATGGCAGCCCGGTTACGTCGGTCGCGACCAGCGTCGTCGTAGCGCAGATGGTGGTACAGCGCGATCGACTTGCTGTCCTCGGCGACAAACAGGTCCATTGAATCGCCGGCCGGTGCGATGTCACACAGATACACCACCTTGCTGTGACCGCTGGCCTTGTCGACCACGACAACGATTTCGATCATTACATCGGCGCGCATGGCGTCCTCCCAAAAAGTTGACCTGATTCTACCCGCCAAACACGCGCAGCCCGTCGAGATTCAATATCGTGATGCCACCGTAATCGACGCTGAGCAAGCCGTCCTTTTCCAGCACCTGCAGCGCCTGGTTGGCACGCTGGCGCGAGGTGCCGCACAGGTAGCCGATTTCTTCCTGCGAAATCTGCAGTTGCAGGCCGCTGCCGGGATTCAGGTACGGATTGAACAGCGCCGCCAGGCAACGCGCCACGCGGGTGTCCGGATCGAGCATGCGATCGTATTCGACCAGCGAGATGAACAGCCCGAGTCGTTCGTTCAATTGCATCAGCAGGAAGCGGTTGAAGGCAATGCTGTTATCGAGCAAGAACGTGAACGTCGCACGCGGCATGTACGCCAGCCGGCTTTCGCGCAGCGCCACCACATCGTATCGGCGCACCTCGGTCTTCAGCACCGAGCCTTCGCCAAACCAGCCGCCACGGCCCATGCCGGTGAAGGTGACGGTCTTGCCCTCGGGCGAGACGCTGCTCATTTTCAGCAGTCCCGAGATGACGCCAATCCAGTGATCCACCGGCTCGCCCTTGCGGCAGGCAAAGCCGCCGGCCGGCACCACGCGTTCGCCCATGTCGCGCAGCACGCGTTCGCTCTGCGACGGCGTTAGCGACGGCGCCCACAGGGTCGAATCGAGAAAAGCGGTCATGCCGGCAGCGTCAGTGCTCATGGTGCGATGCGTCATCGATAGTTGGCAAACAGGTGGGTGATTGTCGGGCAAACGACAACCGGGGCGCAAATTCCGCTCTAGACTCAATTCAGGAAAAAAAGCTGCGCGGCCATTGTATGCGGTGGCGCAAACAAAGCGGGAAAACAGTAAGAGTGGTGTCAGCTTGACCGCACACACTCGGTTATCAACGCACAGAGGCGACCGCAGAGTCGCGCTGCCGCAGTACCAGGACAACGAGGACCATGGTGGAGACAACAACCAACCTGCACGGGATGACTTTCCCGCGGCTGCTGCTGCAACACGCGCAGCAACGCCCTGACAAGCCCGCCTTTCGTGAAAAGGATCTTGGGATCTGGCAAGCGACCAGCTGGTCGCAGGTCGCCGACGAAGTGCGCGCGCTGGCCTGCGGACTGGCGGCGCTGGGCTTCAGGCGCGGCATGAATCTGGCCATCATTGGCGACAATCGCCCGCGCCTGTATTGGGCGATGTCGGCGATGCAGTGCCTGGGTGGCGTGCCGGTGCCGCTGTACCAGGATGCGCCGGCGGCCGACATGGCCTATGTGCTCGATGACGCCGAAATCGACTTTGCCGTGGTGGAAGACCAGGAGCAGGTCGACAAACTGTTCGAGATCAAGCAAACCCAGCCGCACCTCGCCGAGCGCATCCACCACATCATCGTCGACGACGAACGCGGCCTGCGGCATTACGCGCAACCGGAACTGTGCGCCTACGCCAAATTGCAGCAGATCGGCCGCGAATTCGATCGCGCCAATCCCGACTTCTTCATGCAGGAAGTCGGCCTCGGGCAACCGGCCGATACCGCCGTCATCCTGTACACCTCCGGCACCACCGGCAAGCCCAAGGGCGTGTGTCATTCGCATGCCGCGATGATCACCACCGCCGCCAATCTGGTCGCCTTCGATCATCTGACCGACCGCGATGACGTGCTGTGCTATCTGCCGCTGGCGTGGGTCGGCGACTATCTGTATTCGTTCGCCCAGGCGCATGTTGCCGGGCTGTGCCTGAACTGTCCGGAGTCGCCGCAAACGGTGATGACCGATCTGCGCGAAATCGGCCCGACCTACTATTTCGGCCCGCCGCGCGTGTACGAAAACATTCTCACGCAGGTGATGATCCGGATCGAAGACGCCAGCTGGATCAAGCGTCGCCTGTTCCATCATTTCATGGCGGTGGCGCGCCGCGTCGGCATTCGCATCCTTGACGGCAGGCCGGGCGTGAGCCTGCTGGACCGACTCGAGTATGCGCTCGGCCAGCTGATCATCTACGGCCCGCTGAAGAATGTGCTGGGACTGTCGCGCATCCGTGTCGCCTACACCGGCGGCGAAGCGATCGGGCCGGACCTGTTCGACTTCTACCGCTCGCTCGGCATCAACCTCAAGCAGCTGTACGGCATGACCGAAACCTGCGTGACGGTGTGCATGCAAACCTCCGGCGACGTCAAGCTCGACACCGTCGGCAAGCCGATGGCCGGGGTCGAGATCCGCATCGACGATAGTGGCGAAGTGATGGTGCGCTCGGCCGGTCTGATGACGGGCTACTTCAAGCGTCCCGATGCGACTGCCGAAGCGATTGATGCGGCCGGCTATTTCCATACCGGCGACGCCGGCTTTATCGACGCCGACGGCCACCTGAAAATCATCGATCGCGCCAAGGACGTCGGCAAGATGGCCGATGGCGCGATGTTCGCGCCGAAGTACATCGAGAACAAGCTCAAGTTCTTCCCGTTCATCAAGGAAGCGGTGGCGTTCGGCGACCAACGCGCGCAGTGCAATGCCTTCATCAACATCGATATGGATGCGGTCGGCAACTGGGCCGAGCGGCGCGGCCTGGCCTACAGCGGCTACACCGATCTGGCCGCGTTGCCGGCGGTGCTGGATCTGGTGACCGAATGCGTCAACAAGGTCAACGCCGATCTGGCGCACGACCCGCTGGTGGCCGGTTCGCAGATCCATCGCTTCATGATCCTGCACAAGGAGCTTGATCCGGATGACGACGAACTGACCCGCACGCGCAAGGTGCGGCGCGGCTTCATTGCCGAAAAATACGCGGTGCTGATCGATGCGCTGTATTCGGACAAGACGTCGCAGTACATCGAAACCCAGGTCAAGTTCGAAGACGGCCGCAAGGCGCTAGTCGCGGCGGACCTGCAGATTCGCGATGCCAAAACCTTTGCCGCCATCCGGCGCGCTGCCTGATCGGAACGCATGACTACTCAACGACAAATCGGCAACGTGATTCTGGACCTGCAGAATATTTCGCTGGCCTTTGGTGGCGTCAAGGCGCTCACCAATATCTCTTTCGATGTCAAGGAACACGAGATCCGCGCCATCATCGGCCCCAACGGCGCCGGCAAGAGTTCGATGCTCAACGTGATCAACGGCGTGTATCACCCGCAGCAGGGCGACATCACCTTTCACGGCGAAAAACGTCACGCAATGAATCCGACCCGGGTCGCGCACCAGGGCATTGCGCGCACGTTCCAGAACATCGCGCTGTTCAAGGGCATGACGGTGCTCGACAACATCATGACCGGCCGCAATACGCGCATGAAGTCGGGACTGCTGGCACACGCGCTGTGGTGGGGCCCGGCGCGCAACGAAGAAATCGCGCATCGGCACAAGGTCGAGGAAGTGATCGACTTCCTGGAGATCCAGCACATCCGCAAGACACCGGTCGGACGCTTGCCATACGGTTTGCAAAAACGCGTCGAACTGGCGCGCGCGCTGGCCGCCGAACCGAGCCTGCTGCTGCTGGACGAGCCGATGGCCGGCATGAATGTCGAGGAGAAGCAGGACATGTGTCGCTTCATCCTCGATGTGAACGACCAGTTCGGCACCACGATTGTGCTGATCGAACACGACATGGGTGTGGTGATGGACATTTCGGATCGCGTGGTGGTACTCGACTACGGCAAGAAAATCGGCGATGGCACACCCGATGAGGTGATGGCCAATCCGGATGTCATCAAAGCCTATCTCGGCACCGCGCACTAAGGGAACCACATGAAATTCTTTTTCGAAGTTCTGCTCAGCGGGATGCTGTCGGGCCTGATGTATTCGCTGGTCGCACTGGGTTTCGTGCTGATCTACAAGGCCTCCGGCGTGTTCAATTTTGCCCAGGGCGCAATGGTGTATTTCGCCGCGCTGTCGGTGGTCGGCCTGATCGACCGTGGCTTGCCGATGTGGGCCGCAGTGATCGGCGGTTTTCTGGTAATGCTGGCGGTGGGCCTGTCGACCGAGCGCTTCGTGCTGCGCAAGCTGGTCAACCAGCCGCCAATCACGCTCTTTATGGCCACCATCGGGCTGTCGTTTTTCCTCGAAGGCCTGGGGCCGCTGCTGTTCGGCAGCGGCGTGCGCGCAATCGACCTGGGCATCGTCGACGAGCCGATCCAGTCGATCATGGACAGCACCGGCATCGGGCTGTCCAAGTTCGACCTGTTCGCGTCCGGGATGGTGATTCTGCTGGTCGCGCTGCTGGCGCTGTTTTTCCAGAAAACCAAGATCGGCCGGGCCCTGCGCGCCGTGGCCGATGACCATCAGGCGGCGCTGTCGCTGGGCATTCCGTTGCAGCATATCTGGGCGATTGTCTGGGGCGTGGCCGGTTTTGTCGCGCTGGTGGCCGGCATGTTGTGGGGTTCCCGCAATGGCGTGCAGTTTGCGTTGACGATGACGGCGCTGAAGGCCCTGCCGGTGCTAATCCTCGGCGGCTTCACCTCGGTGCCCGGCGCAATCGTCGGCGGACTGATCATCGGCGCCTCCGAGAAGCTGGCCGAGATCTATATTCCGCCGGTAATGCAAAGCGCCTTCGGCGGCAATTTCGGCGGCATCGAAGGCTGGTTCCCGTATGTCTTCGCGCTGCTGTTTCTGCTGGTCCGGCCGGAAGGCCTGTTTGGCGAAAAACACATCGACCGCGTTTAATTCACGTTCAGAGGAATCACCCCATGTTTTATCGCGAAGCCGGCCAGTTCAAGACAAGCTACATCGCCGACAGCCAGATTTTTCCGATTCGCCAGGACCGCGTCGGCATGGCGCTGGTGCTGGCAATTGCCTTCATCGCCATTCCGCTGCTCGGTTCCGAGTACTGGTTTTCCGCCATCCTGATTCCGTTCCTGGTGCTGGCGCTGGCCGCACTGGGCCTGAATATCCTGACCGGTTACGCCGGCCAGCTGTCGCTGGGATCAGCCGCATTCATGGCCGTCGGCGCCTACGCCGCCTACAACTTCCAGCTGCGTATCGAAGGCATTTCGATCCTGCTGTCGTTCGTGCTGGCCGGGCTGTGCGCGGCCGGCGTCGGCGTGCTGTTCGGCTTGCCGTCGCTGCGCATCAAGGGCTTCTATCTGGCCGTGGCGACGCTGGCGGCGCAGTTCTTTGTGGTCTGGGTGCTGACCAAGTTTGCCTGGTTCTCGAACAACAGTTCCAGCGGCGTGATCAGCGCGCAGAAGCTCGAGCTGTTCGGCTATGCGATCAACTCGCCGATGAAAAAATACCTGTTCGTGCTGGCCATCGTCAGCGTGATGGCGCTGCTGGCGAAGAACCTGGTGCGCTCCGGTACCGGGCGCGCCTGGATGGCGGTGCGCGACATGGACGTGGCGGCAGAAGTGATCGGCATTCCGCTGATGCGGACCAAGCTGCTGGCGTTTGCGGTCAGCTCGTTTTATTGCGGCGTGGCCGGTGCGCTGTACGCGTTCTGCTATCTCGGTTCGGTCGAGCCGGATGGCTTCTCGCTCGACCTGTCGTTTCGCATCCTGTTCATGATCATCATCGGTGGCGTCGGCAGCATCCTCGGCGCCTTCCTCGGCTCGGCGTTCATTCTGCTGCTGCCGATCCTGCTGGACAATTTTTTGCCGCCGCTGGCCGCCTTGCTGCATCTGCCGTTCACCAACGAAGCGGTGTCGCACATTCAGCTGATGGTGTTTGGCGGCCTGATCATTTTCTTTTTGATTGTCGAACCACACGGCCTGGCGCGGCTGTGGCAAATCGCCAAAGAGAAGTTGCGCCTGTGGCCATTTCCGCACTGACTTCCCGGCATCCCGCATCAAACCCGCAACCCAATGAAGGAGACAGCATGACAAACCTAAAACAACTACTGCTTGCCGCCGCCACCGTCGCGAGCCTGTTCGCGCCGCTGACCGACGCCGTCGCGCAAGCCAATGACCAGTTCATCGCCATCCCCAGCTATCGGGTCGGCCCGTACGGCGGCAACGGCCAGTCGTTCTACGGCGGCTATGTCGATTACCTGAACTACGTCAACGTCAAGGAAGGCGGCGTCAACGGCGTCAAGCTGTCGTGGGAAGAGTGCGAAACCGAATACAACAATGCCAAGGGCGTCGAGTGCTACGAGCGCCTGAAGAACAAGAACCCGACCACCAAGGGCACCGCCTACAACGTGATGGCGACCGGCATTGCCTATGCGCTGATCGACAAGTCGGTGGAAGACAAGGTGCCGCTGATGATGGTTGGTTATGGCCGCACCGATGCCGTCGATGGCTCGGTGTTTCCGTACGCGTTTCCGCTGGTGACGACCTATCAGATGCAGGCCTCGGCCATCGTCAAGTATCTGGCGTCCAAAAATGGCGGCTCGCTGGCAGGCAAGAAGATCGCCTATCTGTATCACGACTCGGCCTATGGCAAGGAGCCGATCGGCGCACTCGAAGCGGAAAGCCTGATCGGCAAGTTCGCGCTGGTCCAGATTCCGGTCGCGCATCCCGGCAATGAGCAGGGCGCGCAGTGGTTGCGGATCCGGCAGGAAAATCCCGACTATGTGATTTTTTGGGGCTGGGGCGTGATGAACCAGACCGCCTTGAAGGCGGCGCAAAAGGTCGGCTACCCGCGCGACAAGATCATCGGTTCGTGGTGGGCCGGCTCGGAAGAGGACACGATTCCAGCCGGTGAAGCCGCCAAGGGTTACATGAGCGCCACCTGGAACGTGACCGGCAAGGGCGTGCCCCTGATCGCCGACATCGACAAGGTGCTGTACGAAGCCGGCAAAGGCAACATGCAGGACAAGGCCAAGGTCGGCACCATCCTGTACAACCGCGGCGTGTCGGTGGCGATTGCCACGGTCGAAGCCATTCGCACCGCACAGGCCAAGTATGGCAAGGGCAAGGTCATCAGCGGCGAACAGATGCGCTGGGGCCTGGAGAATCTGAATATCACCAGCGCCCGCCTCGGCCAGCTCGGCGCGACCGGTCTGCTGCCTGAGATCAAGACCAGCTGCGACAACCATGAAGGTTCCGGCAAGGTCAAGATCCAGCAATGGGACGGCACCAAGTGGAACCTGATTTCGGATTGGATCGAGGGCAACAAGAGCCTGATCCATCCGCTGTTCAAGGCCAATGCCGCCAAGTACGCCAAAGAGAAAAACATCACGCCGGCCTGCATGAAGTAAGCATTTCCCCGTGCGTCGATGGCGACGCACGGACTTTCGAATCAGCGGAGAAATCATGGCGGCAGGACTGCGCATCAATAACATCGAAGTCATTTACGACCATGTGATCCTGGTCCTGAAAGGCGTCTCGCTGGAGGTCCCGAGCGGCAAGATCGTGGCCCTGCTCGGCGCCAACGGGGCGGGCAAGAGCACGACCCTGAAAGCCATCTCGAATCTGCTGTCGGCAGAGCGCGGCGATGTCACCAAGGGCAGTATCGAATTCAATGGCGAACGGGTCGACCGCATGACCCCGAACGACCTGGTCAAGCGCGGCGTGATTCAGGTGATGGAGGGGCGGCACTGCTTTGCCCATCTGTCGATCGAAGACAACCTGCTGACCGGCGCCTACACCCGCAATATCAGCAGCGCCGAAACCAGGCATGAACTGGAAAAAATCTACGCGTTCTTCCCGCGCCTGAAACTGCGCCGCAAGTCACAGGCCGGCTACACCAGTGGCGGTGAACAGCAGATGACGGCGATCGGCCGGGCCATGATGGCCAAGCCGTCGATGATTTTGCTCGACGAGCCGTCGATGGGACTGGCGCCACAGATCGTCGAAGAGATTTTCGAGATCGTCAAGGATTTGAACACGCGCGAAAACGTCTCTTTCCTGCTGGCCGAACAGAACACCATGGTGGCGCTGCGTTACGCCGACTTTGGCTACATTCTGGAGAACGGTCGGGTCGTCATGGAAGGCGCCGCAAACGATCTGGCGACCAATGAAGACGTCAAGGAATTCTATTTGGGCGTGTCCGGCGCCGGACGCAAAAGCTTTCGCGACATGAAGTTCTATCGTCGCCGCAAGCGCTGGCTGGCCTGAGCATTCCCACCCTTTTTCACCAACGGAAACCCGCGCCATGTCCGAGCCGCTCGATATTCTCGAAACCCGTGATCCGCAACAACGCGAGGCCACGTTGCTGGAAAATTTGCCGCGCCTGATTTCGCAGGCGCAAGCCAGCGTCGGCTGGGCCCATATCCTGCACGGCGTCGATGCCGCCACCATCAACTCGCGCGCGAGGCTGGCGCAACTGCCGGTGACGCGCAAATCCGACCTGCATGCGCTGCAGGAGTCGGCCCGTCCGTTCGGCGGCCTGACCTCGACGGCGACCGGTCGCCTGCGCCGCGTATTCATGTCCCCCGGTCCGATCTTCGACCCGGAAGGACGCGGCGCAGACTGGTGGCGCTTTGGCCGGGCCATGCATGCCCTCGGACTGCGCGATGGCGATCTGCTGCAAAACTGCTTTTCCTACCATTTCACGCCGGCGGCGTTCATGGTCGAGGGCGGCGCGGCGCGGCTTGGCTGCGTGGTGATCCCGGCCGGTACCGGCCAGACCGAAATGCAGGTGCAGGCCATGGCGGAACTGCAACCGGCCGCGTACGTCGGTACACCGTCGTTCCTGAAGATCATTATCGAAAAGGCACGCGAGATGGGTTGCGACATCAGCGCCACCCGACGCGCGCTGGTCAGCGCCGAAGCCTTGCCGCCGTCGCTGCGCAGCTGGTTGCAAAGCAATGGCGTGCCGCATGTGCTGCAGATCTATGCCTCGGCCGACATCGGCAGCATTGCCTATGAAACCGAAACCGCCGGCAAGGTCAATCCGGGCATGATTCTCGACGAAGACCTGCTGCTCGAAATTGTCCGGCCCGGCACCGGCGACCCGGTCGCCGCCGGCGAAGTCGGCGAAGTCGTGGTGACGTCATTCAATCCCGACTATCCGCTGGTGCGCTTCGCCACCGGCGACCTGTCGGCGGTGCTGCCGGGCGATTCGCCGTGCGGGCGCACCAACGTGCGCATCAAGGGCTGGATGGGTCGTGCCGACCAGGCCACCAAGGTGCGCGCGATGTTCGTGCATCCGGCCCAGGTGGCGCAGGTCATGCGACGCTTTCCTGCGGTCCTGAAAGCCCGCCTGGTGGTCACTGGCGTCATGGCGGCAGACGTGATGACGCTGCATTGTGAAGTCGCCGCCGTCGAAGCCGGCCTGCAGGAAGCGCTGGTCGAGGCCATTCGCGATGTCACCAAGTTGCGCGGCGAAGTGCTGCTGGTGGCGCCCGGCGCGCTGGCCAACGACGGCAAGGTGATCGAGGACCTGCGGCGATATGAGTAGGTAAATGCCGCAATCGGTGGCACCGTGATCGCCTCAATTTCAGGAGGCAATCCCGCATGAATATCACCCGAATCATCGGCATCCTGCTGATCGTGGCAGGCGCACTTGCCCTCGTCTACGGCGGCTTCAGCTATACCAAGGACACGACCGCCGTCAAACTCGGCCCGATCGAACTCTCGGTCAAGGAAAAGGAAACCGTCAACGTGCCGATCTGGGCGGGCATTGCCGCCATCGCAGCGGGCGGCTTGCTGTTGGCATTTGGCAGCAAGAAGGGGTAAGCCACCGGCGCGGCCTGATCGCGCAGTCGTTGCCGTCACTGGCTGTGGCAGAATCGGGAGCGGACTGACCCGGTCCGCCTTCTCCCTCTCATTTCACGGAGTGTTTGCATGAGTACGTCCGCCGTCACGTACGGCTCCGATCCGACCGGTCTGATCTGGGGCTACGTATTCAAGCAGGACCAGAAGACCGCGATGATCGGCTCCGAGCAGGCGATTGACTGGCTGCGCGCGCCACCACCGGCCGGGTCGAACAAATTCATCTGGCTGCATTTCAATCTGAGCAACACCGCCAGCGAAAAGTGGATTACCGAGCACGCCGGTGTGGTCGACGAATTTTACGAAGCGCTGCACGAAGGCTCGCGCTCGACCCGCATCGAACTCGCCGAGAACACCCTGATCGCCGTGATCAACGACGTGCTGCATGATTTTTCGTTCGAGCCGTCGGATATCTCGACGGTCTGGATCAGCGTATCGCAGCACGTTGTCATCAGCGCACGCCGCACGCCGCTCAAGTCGATCGACCGGCTGCGCCGCGCGGTCGACGGTGGCGCCGCCATCCGTTCCTCGGTCGAGCTGCTGATTCATTTGCTGCGCGACCAGGCCGATGTGCTGGTGAGTATCGTGCGCGACGCGGTGGCGAAGGTCGACGATATCGAGGATCACTTGCTGGCCGGGCGCCTCAATCATCGGCGCGCCAAACTCGGCGCACTGCGGCGCGTGCTGGTGCGCCTGCAACGCCTGCTGGCGCCGGAACCGGCCGCATTGTTCCGGCTGCTGCAGCGCCCGCCGCACTGGGTGGCCGAAACCGACTCGCAGGAATTGCGTCAATCGACCGAAGAATTTTCCGTGGTCCTGAGCGACATGGTGTCGCTGCAGGAACGCATCAAATTGCTGCAGGAAGAAATCGCCGCCAGCGTCAACGAAGGCAACAACCGCAGTCTGTTCGTGCTGACCATCGTGACGGTGCTGGCGCTGCCGATCAACATCATTGCCGGCTTGCTGGGGATGAATGTCGGCGGCATTCCGTTGGCCGGGCATCCGGGCGGATTCTGGATCGTGGTCGGGGTGATCGTGACGCTGACGGTGATTTTCGGCTGGATTGCGATGCGCACGCAGCGCGACCGCTAGGCATCCCCGCTAGGCATCCTGACTTACATCTCGTCACGTTTGATACCGCGCCATGCGTTGCTTGTAATGGAAACCTGCGTAAGCTCAGGTTTCCCTTACAGGCAACGCAGGAGTACGACATGGAATCAGGCCAAACCACCGCACGCATTCATCCACTCATGGCAGGCGCCGCAGTATCGCTGACACTGGTCTGCCTGCTTGGGGTTGCCGCAATCAGCGGCGTGCTGCCGAGCTCGCACAGCAGCACCGCGCCGCAGTCCGTCTCGACCATCCAGGCAAGCAATTCGAATCCGGCAGCCCCGGTGCTGGTGCAGACACCCAACGGCTACCAGTACATGCAGCCAGTGACGGCGCCAGTAGCGGGCTATCAGGTGCAACCTGAGGCGGCCCCGGCGCGTCGCCCGCAACACGCACGCCGCAGCCACACACAAACCTACGCACAGGCCGACACGGGTTATCGCAACGACGTGCGCCAAACCACGTATCAGCAACCGGCGCCACAGGCGAACAGCCCGATCGGCATTGCCACTGGCGCCGTGGTTGGCGGTTTGCTCGGCAGTCAGGTGGGCGGCGGTAATGGCCGCACGCTGGCAACGGTAGCCGGCGCTGTCGGCGGTGGTTATCTGGGCAACATGGCTGGTCAGCGTTACGGCTATTGAACTGCTTGATATGACATAAAGAACCTCGCCTGGCGCGAGGTTTTTTTACGCCTGCCGCGCGCGCTGCGACAGCGCATCGGCGACCCCGTTTCGGGCGCGGGGAATCCACCGAAAATGCACTGTCCCAAGCTGCGCAATCAGTGTTTGCGCCCGTGTGCGCAACTCCTGCATGGCGGCCACCTGATGCACGCCCGTCATGTCGTCGATCACGATGCGGCTGTCGCCGTGCAAGACCAGCATGGCGGGTTGCAGCGGCACGGCGGCTTCCAGCAGCGCAATCAGGGCGAGGTATTCGGCCTGGTTGCTGTCGCCGTGCCCGCCGCCGGTACTGATCTCGGTGACGACGTTGTGCGGGCTGCAGAGCAGCGCGCCGAGGCCGATGCGGCCCGGATTGGGCCAGGCCGAGCCATCGAACCAGCCCAGCCAGGCATTCGGATCGGGTTGACGGGCCAGCTTTCTGGCGTTCCAGCCATCGATGCGGCTTTGCTGGCGAGCATCACGGCGCGCCAGGTCGGCGCAGCGGGTGGCGTGACGCTTGCCAAGCAGCCCGGCCAGGGTGTCGGGAAATGCGGCCGCGGCCAGCGTCTGGCTAAGCGCCTCGATATCACTGATGCCGGTGCGACGCACCAAGCGGCGCGCCGCGCTCCGTTCGGCGGCATGGGCGGCGGCACAGAGCGCTTGCCAATCGGGTGTCGCGGCCATGCGTCTGCTGTTATTTCGCTTTGAATTTGGCCATCAGCGCATCGAGTTGCGCGCTGGCGGCGGGTGCCGCCTCGTCCGGTTCGTCTTCGGCAAACTCGGCGGCGAGGTTCTTCCAGCCACGGCTTTCGGCAAACACGGTAAATGCTTCGGGGGCTTCCAGCACGATCAGCTTGTCGTCCTGCAAACCGGCATCGCCAACCAGAAAATCCGGGCCGGCATAGCCAAGGGTGCGCAGGTGGGCGCCAATGTTGCTGATCAGCACCATGTCTTCGAACAGGGGATCGTCACGCATCGGATGGCGCATGTCGACATACAGGTCGATGATGCCGTAGCCCTCGTCGAAAATGCGCAAGGCGCTGATCTCGCGGATCTGGCCGGAAGAATCTTTCGCGCTGAAGGGGCCACTCAGGCGGATGTCGGTGTCATTAGGCATGCTGCGAAGATACCATCAGATCGCGGTTTGGTCATCCAGACTTGAACAAACGGTCAATGGACGCATGTACTTGCTCCCCCCATTGCGATTGCCGTCCTCATGATTCCCTTTTCCATTCTCGATCTGTCGCCGATCGTTGAAGGCGGCAGCGCCGCCCAATCGTTTGCCCATACGCTGGCGCTGGCCCAGCACGGCGAGCGGCTGGGCTTTCAACGCTACTGGCTGGCGGAACACCACAGCATGCCCGGCATCGCGAGTGCGGCCACTGCGGTCGTGATCGGCCACGTCGCCGCCGGCACCAGCACGATCCGGGTTGGCGCTGGCGGCATCATGCTGCCGAACCACTCGCCGCTGGTGATTGCCGAGCAGTTCGGCACGCTTGAGTCCCTGTTTCCCGGCCGGATCGACCTCGGCCTGGGCCGCGCGCCCGGATCGGACCAGGCCACTGCGCGCGCGATGCGCCGCAATCTCGACAGCGATGCCGATGCGTTTCCGCAGGATGTGCTCGAACTGCAGCAGTACTTCGCGCCGTATCGCGGACATGGCGTGCGCGCCGTTCCGGGCGCGGGCCTGAACGTGCCGTTGTGGATCCTGGGCAGCAGCCTGTTTGGCGCGCAACTGGCCGCCGAACTGGGTTTGCCGTATGCCTTCGCCTCCCATTTCGCGCCGGGGCAGATGATGGATGCGATCCAGATCTACCGGGCCCACTTCAAGCCGTCGGCACAACTGGCCAAGCCGTATGTGATGCTGGGCTTTAATGTATTTGCCGCCGACAGCGACGCCGAAGGGCGCCTGCTGGCGACTTCGATGCAACAGGCCTTCGTCAATCTGCGCAGCGGCCGGCCGTCGCTGTTGCAACCGCCGGTGCAGGATTATGCCGAGCGCCTGCCGCCGGAGGCGCGCGCGATGCTTGACCACGTGCTGTCGTCGTCGGCGATCGGCGGCCCGGACACCGTGGCGGCTGCGCTGGCAGCGTTCATCGCCCGCACCGGCGCCGATGAACTGATGATCACCTCACAGATCTTTGACCATGCCGCGCGTTTGCATTCCTATGAGATCGTGGCGAGCCTGCGTCAATGATCGAAGGGCTGATCGGTAAAGCTGTCGACCTGGATCACCCGGTCGAGCGCATGCAGAAACTCCAGCGCCAGCGGTGACGACGAGCCAGCGGCAATCTGGTCGAAAGGCTTGATCTGCCGGATCGCGCGCGCCAACCGCTGGCTTTCGTCTGCGCCGATTTCGCGCGCCAGTTGCAGCGCGTATTGGAGATCGCGCAAGCCGCCGGACTTCGGTGTTTCGACATCGGGGCACAGCAGCGCGATCACTTGTGGATCGCGCAGGCTGTCGGCAATGGCGAGTGTCTCGACATCGCTCGTGGCGCGGATCGGACGCAAACCGTGCAGTGCAATCTTGCCGGCCACGCCCAGCACCGGATTGGGCAGGTTGTCATACAGCGCATGCAAGGCCTCGCTGGCAAGCCAGATTTGCCGCCGCACGGCCGCGCGCGCGACCGCTTCGACGCGGGCGTCGGGTTGGGCGCCGAAGCGCCACAGGCAGGCCGACGCGAGATACAGATGCGACAGCGCATCGCCCAGTCGCGATGAAATCAATTCCATGCGCTTGAGTTTGCCGCCCAGCACGCCCATGCACATATCGGTGGTGAAGGCGAATTTGGCCGCCAGCCGGGCGATCTTGCGGGCCTCGGCTTCAAAGCCCGGCGGCGCGATGCCGACCAGCGGCGCGTGCACCAGGCTGCGCCAGAAATTGCGCAGCAGATGCGCGCCGTGGCCGAGCAGGGCGCTGCCCAGCGCGGCGTTGTCACCCTTTTCGACAGCATGAATTTCGCGCAGTACATACGGATGACAGCGTATCGCACCCTGCCCGAAAATGATCAGTGCGCGCGTCAGGATATTGGCGCCTTCGACCGTGATGGCGATCGGCGTGTTGCGGTAGGCGTTCGACAGCAGATTGGACGGTCCGGCGCAGATGGCCTTGCCGCCGAGGATATCCATGCCGTGATTGATGGCGCGCCGACCGGCTTCGGTCAGGTGATATTTGACAATGGCGCTGGCGACGCTGGGTTGCTCGCCCTGATCAAGGATGCTGGCGGTCATGCGACGCGCGGCGTCGGTGGCATACAGCTCGATCGCGATCCCGCCCAGTAGCGCCGCGATATTCTGGAAGCGCTGAATCGGCAAGCCGAATTGATCGCGCAATCCGGCGTAGCCATTGGCCACGTACAGGGTGGTCTGCTGCATCGCCGAACCCAGCGCCGGCAGCGAGATCGCCCGACCCGCCGCCAGGCATTCCATCAGCATGCGCCAGCCCGTGCCGATCTGGTCGGCGCCGCCAATGACCCAATCGATCGGAATGAACATGTCGGTGGCCTGCACCGGACCGTTCATGAAGGCGCTGTTCATCGGATGATGGCGCGCCCCAATCTGCAGGCCCGGATGTGGCACCGGAATCAGCGCGCAGGTAATGCCGAGATGCTGCTGATCGGCCGGGCGATTCGGATCGATCACATTGAATGCCAACCCGACCACGGTCGCGACCGGCGCCAGGGTGATGTAGCGTTTGGAAAAGGTCAGCGCAAAACCGCGTGTCATGACACCGTTCCATTCGCGCTCGCACAACACGCCAAAGTCCGGCAAGGCGGCCGCGTCCGAACCGGCATAGGGCGAAGTCAGCGCGAAACAGGGCAGGTCGTCACCGCAGGCAAGGCGCGGCAGGTAATAATTCTTTTGCTCATCGGTGCCGTAGCGCAGCAGCAGCTCGGACGGCCCCAGCGAATTCGGCACCATCACCGTCACGGCCGCGGCAATATTGACGCTGGCGATGCGGGTGACGACTTCGGCGTGCGCCGCATGGCTGAATTCGAGACCGCCGAATGCGCGCGGAATGATCATCCCGAAGAAGCCCTGCGCGCGCAGGTATTGCCAAACCTCGGGCGGTAAATCGCCGGCTTCGTCGATGGCGAAATCGTCCAGCATGCGGCACAGCGTGGGCACCTGATCGGCCAGAAACGCCTGCTCTGCGGCGCTGTGGGGTGCTGCCGGGACGTTCGCCAGTTTGCTGAAATCGACCGCGCCGTCAAAAAAGACGCCTTCAAAGCCGACCGTGCCGGATTCCAGTGCGGCGCGTTCCGTATCGCCGATGGTTGGCAGCGCTTTCTTAAAGACCGGCATCATCAGTTGCCCGAGCAGGGATGTCAGCATCCAGAGTTCCTTGTGTGTTCGAATGGGGGATGGTGGCAACAAAAGCCGGTTTGACAATAGGCCTGTTGGCAGCGTAAAACCGTGCGCTGGCACGCATTGCGCCGCCCCGTCCCCAGCTTTGCCACCATCGCGTTCATGACCAGTCAATTTTTTGCCGCCGTTTTTTTATTCTTGTGTGTTCCAGCGCTACTGAGTCGACTGCTGCGCGTCGAAAAGGTGTTCCCGCTGGTGTTCGTCCAGCTGCTGCTTGGCATCGCCGTCAATGAAAGCGGTCTGCTCGCTTGGCTCAAGACGCGCGAGATTGATTTCCTGGCCGGGCCGCTCGGATTTTCGCTGCAGGGATTGGGCTGGCTCGGGGTGGTGATCCTGATCGCGCTGGCCGGCGCCGAGTCGATGTCGCGCGAGGCCCGCACCTGGCGCTTTGTGCCGATCAGCGTGGCCGGATTTTCGTTGACCTGTCTGCTGGGCAGCCTGGTTGGCTATCAGCTGGTGCACCACTTCGCCGGCGTGGCCGGCGCCGACACGACCGCGCAGCGTTGCGCGCTGGCCCTGGGCGTGACGCTGTCGGTGACGGCGCTGCCGGTACTGATTGCGATCCTGCGCGACACCGGCATGGCCGCGACCGCCGTCGGCAAACTGGCGGTGAACTGCGCGATGCTCGATGACGTCTGGCTGTGGCTCGGCATCGCGCTGATCCTGTCGCTGGGTTCGCGCTCGCCCCATGCGTTGACGATCTTCCCGCTGTTTGCCGCCTACATCGCGGCGATGTTCCTGCTGGTGCGGCCGCTGCTGCTGCGTTGGTACCGGTCGCGACCCGCAGCCGCCGATCTGCATGTGGTGCTGGAGTTTGTCGGCCTCATCTGTTTTTCGGCCATGCTGACCGACCTGATCGGCCTGCACGCGCTGTTCGGTGCGTTCCTCGGCGGCGTGATTTTTCCGAAGAGCCTGCTGCAAACCTGGCGCGCGCCACTGCTGCTGTTGAGCCAGACGCTGCTGCTGCCGTTCTATTTCATCCTGACCGGCATGCGCCTGCAACTCGACGTCAGCGACCCGGCGTTCTGGCTGCTGACGGCGATCGTGACGACCGCTGCGATGGTCGGCAAATTCACCAGCGTGGCGATCGCGGCACGCTGCACCGGCCTGTCATGGCGCGAGTCAGGGATGCTCGGTTGCCTGATGCAGTGCAAGGGCTTGATGGAGCTGATCGCGATCAACATCTTCTTTGATGCGGGGATCATTGGGCCGCAGATTTATTCGGCGCTGGCGATGATGGCGCTGATCAGTACGCTGGTGACGGCGCCGGGTTTGGCCTGGTTGGGGCGCGGGGAGGGTGTCGCAGGTACGCGTCCTGCAGCGCAACCCTGATCTTCATTTCATGTTGGCATGCTTCCGGTTTTCCGAAGTATTACTCAGCCAGACCCGGTTGGATCGGTGGATCGGCGCGCTTTATGATGGTCCGGTTACGTTTTTCTGACGGGGGATTCATCATGCGCATCCGCATCAAGACCCATGGCACAGACGGCGACGCGCGAGGGACTCGATGAACGGCCTGGAAAGCATTGCGACGCTGCCGATGTGGGCCGGTTTCATCACCTTCGTCATCCTGATGCTCGCGCTCGATCTGTTCGTATTTGGCGGCAACAAGGCACACAAGGTCAGCGTGAAGGAAGCGGCCAGCTGGTCGGCGATTTGGTTTTGTCTGGCGATGGTCTTTAACGGCGGCCTCTGGTGGTATCTGCGCGGCACTGCTGGGCCGGACATCGCCACCGAAAAAGCGCTGGAGTTTTTTTCCGGCTACCTGATCGAAAAAACCCTGTCGGTCGATAACGTATTCGTCTTCCTGCTGATCTTTACCGCGTTCAACGTCCCGGCGCAGTACCAGCGTCGGGTATTGATCTACGGCGTGCTCGGCGCGATCGTCATGCGCACCGTCATGATTCTCGCGGGAGCGTGGGTGGTCAGTGAGTTCAGCTGGGTGTTGTACGTCTTTGGCGCATTCCTGCTGTTCACCGGCATACGGATGCTGGTTGCAGCAGATGCCGAACCGGATGTCGCCAACAACCCGGTGTTACGTTTTGCGCGCCGCCATTTGCGTGTCGCCGACGGCGACCATGGCGAGCGCTTCAGTGTGGTCAAGAATGGTGTGCGCTACGTGACGCCGCTGTTTCTGGTGCTGATCCTGATCGAGGTGACCGACCTCGTGTTTGCGGTCGATTCCATCCCCGCCATCTTCGCCATCACGACGGACCCGTTTATCGTGTTCACGTCAAACCTGTTCGCCATCCTCGGCTTGCGGGCGCTGTACTTCCTGCTGGTGGATGTGGCCGACCGCTTTCACTTGCTCAAGTATGGCCTGGCGATGGTGCTGACTTTTATCGGCGTCAAGATGCTGATCATGCCGTGGTACCACGTACCGGTACAGGCATCGCTGACGGTGGTGGCGGTGCTGATTGGGGCGAGCTGTCTGGCGAGCGTGTTCGTTAGCCGGCATGGCGGCAGGTAGAGTCACCCGGGTCGGATTGCGGCTGCGCCCGCTCGCGAGCCACGCTGACATTCACAGCGGTTTCCGTGTGGTTGGCGAGTCGACCGGTTGGGGTTTGGCGCGACCCGTGCCCCATGCAATTTATTCTTGAGGCGCATGGCCACGTTGCGATGTTCCGGATCGACCGACTCTGCAATAGGTGTTCCCTGCATATGGGTGCGGCCTGGTCCGGCCGATTGCAGCCCCCAAAAAAAAGGGGCCGCGCAGGCCCCTTTCGTTCACACTATTTGTCGCTGACACGAACACCTTGCCAACTCAAATATCAATATTCCCCGCCTGCAGCGCATTCATTTCAATAAACGCCCGACGCGGTTCCACATCGTCGCCCATCAGCGTCGTGAAAATCTGATCCGCGGCAATCGCATCATCAATCTGCACCTTGAGCAAACGGCGCACCGTCGGGTCCATCGTGGTTTCCCACAACTGCGACGGGTTCATCTCGCCCAGCCCTTTGTAGCGCTGTTTCGAGACGCCGCGTTCGGCTTCTTCGCGCAGCCATGCCATGGCCTGGTGGAAGTCGTTGATGCGCGATTCCTTGATCTTGTCGCCGGTGCCACGGCGCACCATCGCGCCTTCGCCGAGCAAGCCCTTGAAGGTGGCGGCGGCGTTGGCCAGCACCTGATAATCCGGGCCGCTGACGAAGTCGGCGTCGATCACGCTGGACTTGATGTTGCCGTGGTACAGACGCTGGATGCGCAACTGGTGTTTGTCGGACAGGTCATCCGAGCGCACCAGCACTTCGACCGACGGATCGTTGATGGTGGCCATCATGGCGTCGGCCGATTGCTGCGCCAGCGCGACGGTGGTCAGGTCCAGCGTGACGCCGGTCATGATGGCTGACAGGGCGGCGTTGTCGACTGCACGTGCCAGCCGCATGATGATCGCGTTGGCGGTGTTGTACTGGCGCACCAGTTCGGCCAGCGGTTCGCCGGTGATGGCGTCGGCGTTTTCCTGCGGCACCAGCGCGGCGTCATTCAGGGCGATCTGCATCATGTAGCTGGCTTCTTCGACATCGTCTTTCAGGTAGCGCTCGTCGCGGCCATGCTTGACCTTGTACAGCGGCGGTTGCGCGATGTAGACGTGGCCGCGTTCGACCAGCGCCGGCATCTGGCGATACAGCAGTGTCAGTAGTAGCGTGCGGATGTGCGCGCCATCGACGTCGGCGTCGGTCATGATGATGATGCGGTGGTAGCGCAGCTTGTCCGGATTGAATTCGTCGGGGCCAATGCTGGTGCCGAGCGTGGCGATGAGCGTGGTGATCTGCTCGGACGACAGCATTTTTTCGAAGCGGGCTTTTTCGACGTTGAGGACCTTGCCGCGCAGTGGCAGGATGGCCTGGAATTTGCGATCGCGCCCCTGCTTGGCGGAGCCGCCGGCGGAGTCACCCTCGACGATGTACAGCTCGCACAGCGCCGGGTCTTTTTCCTGGCAATCGGCCAGCTTGGCGGACAGGCCGAGGCCGTCCATGACGCCTTTGCGGCGGGTCAGTTCGCGCGCCTTGCGGGCGGCTTCCCGGGCGCGCGCGGCTTCGACGATCTTGCCGCAGATGATCTTGGCGTCGTTCGGTTTTTCCTGCAGATAGTCCGACAGCGTCTTGGCGACGATCTCTTCGACCGGGCCGCGCACCTCGGACGACACCAGCTTGTCCTTGGTCTGCGAGCTGAACTTCGGCTCCGGCACCTTGACCGACAACACGCAGGTCAGGCCTTCGCGCATGTCGTCGCCGGTGACTTCAACCTTGGCTTTCTTGGCGAACTCGTGCTCTTCGATGTACTTGTTGATGACCCGCGTCATCGCGGCGCGCAGGCCGGTCAGATGGGTGCCGCCGTCGCGCTGCGGGATGTTGTTGGTGAAGCACAGCACCTGCTCGTTATAGGCGTCGTTCCACTGCATCGAGACGTCGACGCTGATGTTGGTGTTCTGGTCCGACATGCGGTCGCCAGTGGCCTGGAACACGGTCGGGTGCAGCACGTTCTTGCTCTTGTTGATGTATTCGACGAAGCCGCGCGTGCCGCCTTCGAAGGCGAATTCTTCTTCCTTGCCGGTGCGCTGGTCGCTGAGCTTGATGCGCACGCCATTGTTCAGGAAGGACAATTCGCGAATGCGTTTGGCGAGAATGTCGTAATGGAATTCGATGTGGTTGAAGATTTCTTCATCGGCCCAGAAATGCACTTCGGTGCCGCGTTTGTCGGTGTCGCCGGTGACCTTGATCGGCGAGACGACGATGCCATCGATGGTTTCGATTTCACGATTTTGCGGAATGCCGCGCACGAATTCCATGTAGTGCGCCTTGCCGTCGCGGCGCACGGTCAGCTTCAGCAGCTTGGACAGCCCATTGACGCATGACACGCCGACGCCATGCAGACCGCCTGAGACCTTGTACGAGTTCTGGTCGAACTTGCCGCCGGCGTGCAGCTCGGTCATGACGATTTCGGCGGCGCTGCGCTTTGGCTCGTGCTTGTCGTCCCACTTGATGCCGGTCGGGATACCGCGGCCGTTGTCGGTGATCGAGATCGAGTTATCGGAGTGGATGGTGACGTGGATTTCGGTGCAGTGGCCGGCCAGCGATTCGTCGATCGAATTGTCCAGCACTTCGAACACCAGATGATGCAGCCCGGTGCCGTCGGAGGTATCGCCAATGTACATGCCGGGGCGTTTGCGCACGGCTTCGAGTCCTTCGAGGATCTGGATACTGGATGCGCCGTACTGGTTCTGATTCGGCTGACCTGGAGTTTCTTGAGGAATCGCGGACATGGCTACTTTCTGACGGTGACTGACTACGTGAAGCGGGACTGACTGCTAAAAAACGGAAATGACCAATGCGCATCAATGCAACAAAGGGGCCGCTCGGCCCCTTGCGCGAACATTCGCCGGTTCGATCAAATTCGCATCGGCATCACGACATACTTGAAATCCGCATTGTCGGGAATGGTAATCAACGCCGATGAATTGGCGTCGCCAAGTGCGATGTTGATGTTGTCGCACTTGAGGTTGTTCAACACGTCGAGCAGATAGGTGACGTTAAAGCCGATGTCGACACTGTCGCCACCGTAGTCGATTTCGATTTCCTCGACCGACTCTTCCTGGTCGGCATTGGTCGAGCTGACTTTCATGCTAGCCGGCGTGACGATGCAGCGCACACCCTTGAACTTGTCGCTGGTCATGATCGCAGCACGCTGCAACGAGCGCAGCAGCTGGTCGCGACCCAGCGTGAAGTTGTTCTTGTAACCCTTCGGCACCACCCGGGTGTAATCGGGAAACTTGCCTTCGACCAGTTTCGAAATCAGTTCGATGTCGGCAAAGGTGAGCTTGACCTGGTTGTTGGCGATGGCGATCTGCACCGGCTCATCGGTGTCTTCCAGCAGGCGCTGCAATTCAATGATGGTCTTGCGCGGAATGATGACTTCCTGCCGCGTGAATTCCTGTTCGGTCTCGACCTGGCAAAATGCCAGCCGATGGCCGTCGGTGGCAACGGCGATGACGTTCTTGCCATCGACCACCAGCAACAACCCGTTCAGGTAATAGCGGATGTCCTGCTGCGCCATCGAAAAATGGACCATGTTGAACAGATGCTTGAGCGTCTTTTGCGGCAGGCTCAGTTGCGCATTGAAATGTTCTGCTTCGGTGACGGTCGGGAATTCTTCGGCCGACAGCGTTTGCAACGCAAAGCGTGATTTGCCCGACTGCACTGTCATGCGCTTGTTGGCCAACGACAGCGACACGTCGCCAGAATCCGGCAGCGCGCGCAGGATATCCAGCAGCTTGCGGGCGGCGACGGTGGTCGCGGCGACTTCACCGCCACTGCCGACATTGGCGCTGGTGGTGATCTGCACCTCGATATCGGTCGACAGGAACGAGACCTTTTCGCCGTCCTTGCGGATGAGGATATTGGCCAGAATCGGCAACGTGTGCCGACGCTCGACAATACCGCTCACAATTTGCAGTGGCCGGAGAAGGGCATCTCTGCTGGTTTTGACCAATTGCATGGTTTTTTCCTTGTTGGTAATTGTTGTTGGAAATAGCTTCAGTGAAAACCGTCCTGCCACTGAAACCGACCCAGTCGTTCATCCTGCTGTTTCATTCATGCCGTATTTTGACAGAAAAGGTTTTTCGGTTGCCAAAATGCGCAGGCCCATCGTTTTTGCCCGACGCGGTGCGCGCGATGTCATGCGCTACCGTTAAAGTTATCCACAGGGAGTGAGGCACCTGTACCTCAGCCTTTCAGGGTCTGTTCAAGCACGTGCAGCTCGTGATTGCATTCGGGACTCTTGGAACGGTCGGCGCCGATCTTGCGCACTGCGTGCAGCACCGTGGTGTGGTCGCGGCCACCAAACAGCTCGCCGATTTCAGGCAGGCTTTTTTGCGTGAGTTCCTTGGCCAGATACATCGCAATCTGGCGCGGCCGGGCAATATTGGCGGGCCGCTTCTTGGAATACATGTCGGCGACCTTGATGTTGAAAAAGTCGGCCACGGTCTTCTGGATGTTTTCGACCGAGATCTGCCGGTTCTGCACCGACAGCAAGTCCTTCAGCGCATCCTTGACGACTTCAATCGTGATGTCCTTGCCATGAAAGCGCGAGAACGCGAGGATCTTGCGCAAGGCGCCTTCGAGCTCGCGCACATTCGAACGCAGGTGCTTCGCAACGAAGAACGCGACATCGTCGGAAAAGTTCACGCCTTCCTGATTGGCCTTCTTGAGCAGGATCGCCACCCGCATCTCGAGCTCGGGCGGCTCGACCGCGACCGTCAGGCCGGAGTCGAAACGGGAAATCAACCGGTCATCCATGCCGCTGATTTCTTTCGGATAGGTGTCGCTGGTGATGATGATCTGCTTCTTGGCGGCGATCAGCGCTTCAAACGCATAGAAGAATTCTTCCTGGGTGCGGCTCTTGCCGCCGAAGAATTGAATATCATCGATCAGCAACACGTCCAGCGAATGGTAATAGCGCTTGAAATCGTCAAAGCCTTTACGCTGGTAAGCGGTCACTACGTCACGAACGTATTGCTCGGCGTGAATGTAGCGAATCTTGGCATTGGGATTCTCGGCCATTACCTGATTGCCGATGGCATGGATCAAATGGGTTTTACCGAGGCCCACGCCGCCATACAGGAACAGCGGGTTATAGGAAACACCCGGATTGTTGGCCACCTGGATTGCCGCTGCGCGTGCCAATTGATTGGCCTTGCCGGTCACGAAGCTATCGAAAGTCAGCGCGGTATTGATTCGGCTTTGATCACGCCGTGCCAGCGTTTCCACGGCGGGCAGGTCGATCAGCCCGTCGATTCCGGCAGGACCGCCACCATGGATGCCATCGACGCCATTGCGCTCGGGATGTGCTGGCGCGGGCAGACCTGGCGCTGGTTTGCGTGGCGCATTCAGACGTGGATCCAGCACGAACTGCACTTCGATTGGCCCTTCCCAATACTGCCCGGCCAGCACCGTAATGCGACTGGCGAACTGGGTCTTGACCCAGTCGAGCTTGAAACGGTTTGGGGCAGCGATTCGCAACCGGCCATCTTCGTAATCGAGCGGCGCAAGTGGTTTGATCCAGGCGCTGAATTGCTGCGGCGTCAGCTCCTGTTCCAGTTGGGCGGAACAGGTTTGCCAGAAATTATCCATGCATCTCTAATTGAAAGGGGAGTGCGGGGTCGACGGTTGATTGCTTTTCAGCCAATCCTTGACGACCTGCGAGGGAGCGCCACACGAGCGGCTATTCTACTCTCGCCGAGGGAAGTTATCCACAGGCAGAGCGACTATTTCACCGCTTCGAAGCGGCGATTGGCGCCACGCGAAATGCGCCTTAACGATTGACAAGCACGCTGAAAGTACTGTCTAATCACGGGTTCTCTGTTTGACCGTTTGTGTGCCATGCTGCGCGTCGCCTCCTGCAACGGAGTGATGGAGTCATCAAGTGGTAACTAACCGCGCTCCCGGGCGCCGGACAGCAGCATCAGGACAGCAACATGATTCACCCGCGCTGGAGTATTGCGCGAGCATGGATATCCGGATGTGGATATTCCATTAATACTTTAATTTTTTCTGCAGATTAGCGAGACCATAATGAAACGTACTTATCAACCTTCCGTCGTTCGCCGCAAGCGTACCCATGGCTTTCGCGCACGTATGGCAACCCGCGGTGGCCGCGCAGTGCTTAACGCACGTCGCTCAAAAGGCCGCAAGCGCCTGGCCGCTTGATCGGACAATCAGATCGTTGCTGGCATGACCGGCGCTCGTTCACTGGATTTTGCTCGCGAACGGCGCATCGTTAAAACGGATGAATTTTCATCCGTTTTTCGTTTGCGGCCCGTCTATCGCACAGCCCACTTCGTGCTCTATACCCGCCCAAATGCGCTTCCCAACGCACGCCTCGGTGTCGTCGCAGCCAAGCGGCTTGCGCCACGGGCCGTGACGCGCAACACGATCAAACGCGCTACCCGCGAGGCGTTTCGCATTGCTGAATTGCCGTGCATCGATTGCATTGTACGGTTGTCCAAACCAGTCAACTCAAAGCAAGGGCCGGCCACCACGGTGCAGCTCAAGGGCACATTGCGTGCCGAGTTATTGCAGCTGTTTGCCTCACAGCGGGTCGCAACGCCGATATGAAATTCGTCCTTCTACTGCTATTACGGGGCTACAAGCTGGGTATCAGCCCCTTTCTCGGCCAAAATTGTCGCTTCTATCCGAGCTGCTCGGATTACGCGGCGCAGGCAATTACCGAGCACGGGACAGTGAAAGGCGGTATCCTCGCGGCGGGGCGACTGGCCCGTTGCCATCCATGGCATCCCGGCGGCGTCGATCCGGTGCCTGCGCGCAAGCCCAGGGACACGGCACAATCGGCGGCCTACGATTGTCACCACTCCTGAATTCCCGACTACTCCTTTTTTAGAACAATTATGGATATCAGACGTACCGTGCTATGGGTTGTGTTTTCCTTATCGATACTCATGCTGTGGGATAAGTGGCAGCAGCATAATGGCAAGCCGCCGATGCTGTTTCCGGGTGCCAGCGAACAGGTCAAGCCAACGGCGGTGACGACACCTGGCGCAGCCAGGTCGGATGTACCGCAAGCCGGTGGGACGACCGCTGCCAGTGCAACTGAAAAGTCGATACCGGTCGCAGGCGCGCTCAAGGGCGAAGTGATTACCATCACCACCGACGTGTTCAAGGCGGATATCGATACCGCTGGTGGAGAGTTGAGACGCCTTGAGCTGCTCAAGCACAAGGACACGGTCGATCCGAAAAAGAACGTGGTTCTGTTCGACAGCGAGACTGGCCGAACCTACCTGGCGCAGACCGGCCTGATCGGCGGCACCTTTCCGAATCATAAGACGGTGTTTTCGGCGCAGCCGGGTGCGCGCACACTCGATGCGAACGGCAATGTGCAATTGGTGCTGGAAGCAGAACAAGGCGGCGTGAAGCTGACCAAGACCTACTCATTCAAGCGCGGCGATTATCACATCGGCCTCAAGCACGATATTGCCAACACCGGAACCACGCCCGTCACACCGTCGCTGTACGAACAACTGGTGCGCGATGGCAGCAAGCCGGCCGGCGAGTCGTCGTTCTACAGCACCTTTACCGGCCCTGCCGTGTACACCGACACCGAGCACTTCCAGAAGCTGACCTTTGAGAAAATTGAAAAGGGCACCGAGGAACACGCCGCCAAAGCAGACAATGGCTGGGTTGCACTGGTGCAGCATTATTTTGTGTCAGCGCTTGTCCTGCCGCCAAAAACCCAACGCGAAATTTTCTCCAAGAAGATCGACACAAACCTGTACGCGGTCGGCAGCATTGTCTCGCTCGGGTCGGTGGCACCGGGCGCAAGCACCTCCATCGACACACAGCTGTATTCGGGACCGCAAGAGTCGCTGGTCCTCGAGCAAACCGCACCGGGCCTCGATCTGGTCAAGGATTACGGCTGGCTGACCATCATTGCCAAACCGATTTTCTGGTTGATGACGCAGATTCATCAGATCCTCGGCAACTGGGGCTGGACCATCATCGTCCTGACGATTCTGATCAAGCTGGCCTTCTTCCCATTGTCAGCGGCCAGCTATCGCAGCATGGCAAAAATGAAACTGGTCACACCAAAGATGACATCGATTCGCGAGCGCTTCAAAAGCGATCCGCAGAAGATGAATCAGGCCATGATGGAACTGTACAAGACCGAGAAGATCAATCCACTCGGTGGTTGCTTGCCAATCGTGGTGCAGATCCCGGTATTCATCTCGCTCTATTGGGTGTTGCTGGCCAGCGTCGAGATGCGTAATGCGCCATGGCTGGGCTGGATCCATGATCTGGCATCGCCAGACCCGTTCTACATTTTGCCGGTGCTGATGGCGATTTCGATGTTCATCCAGACCAAGCTCAATCCGACGCCGCCGGACCCGATGCAGGCCAAGGTCATGATGTTCATGCCGATCATTTTTTCGGTCATGTTTTTCTTCTTCCCGTCTGGCCTGGTGCTGTACTGGGTGGTCAATAACGTGCTGTCGATTGCTCAGCAATGGGTCATTACCAAGAAATCGCAGCAGGCCGTCAGCGCCTGAGTCTGACTCGACGAGTGCAATGGCCCGTGACGTCGTGTTCACGGGCTTTTTTTATTGTTCTGTGATTTCAAACCAACGTTAGAATTTGCCCATGAAAATCGACACGGCCCCCATTGTTGCAATTGCCACGGCCCCGGGACGCGGAGGGATTGGCGTAGTGCGTATTTCGGGCAAGCGCCTCGACGGCGTCGTGGCGGCGGTATGCGCGCTCAAATCCGGCGCCTCACTGCAGGAACGACATGCGACCTACACCAGCTTTGTCGACGCCGATGGACGCACCATTGACCAGGGACTTGCCTTGTATTTCAAGGCTCCGCATTCCTACACCGGCGAAGACGTACTGGAACTGCAAGGTCATGGCGGTCCGGTCGTGATGCAGATGTTGCTTGCGCGCTGCCTGGAGGCGGGTCGCGACATCGATTTGCGCATGGCACTGCCAGGAGAATTCACCCAGCGGGCGTTTGAGAACGACAAGCTCGATCTGGCGCAGGCCGAGGCCGTCATCGATTTGATCGACGCATCCACCGAGGCTGCGGCGCGGTCGGCATCGCAATCGCTGTCGGGAGCATTTTCCAAGGTTATTCATACGCTGGTGGAGCAAGTGACGACGTTGCGCATGCTGGTTGAAGCGACGCTCGACTTTCCGGAAGAAGAAATCGACTTCCTTGAAAAGTCGGACGCGCGCGGCAAGCTGGCAGCAATCCGGGACAGCCTCGACGCCGTGTTTCGCCAGTCGGCCCAGGGGGCATTGCTGCGGGATGGCCTCAATATCGTCCTGGCCGGGCAGCCCAATGTCGGCAAGTCGTCGTTACTCAATGCACTGGCCGGCGCCGATGTTGCCATTGTTACCGCCATTGCCGGCACCACGCGAGACAAGGTCACCGAGACGATTCAGCTTGAGGGCATCCCCCTGAACATCATTGATACGGCCGGCATTCGGGATGCCGCCGAAGCAACCGATGAGGTTGAACGTATCGGCATCGAGCGCACCTGGCATGCTGTCGCGCAGGCCGATGTCATTATTCATTTGCTCGATGCTTGCCGCGGCCCGACCGCGGAAGATGAGCGGATCATCGCCCGCTTTCCAGACAATATTCCCGTTATGCGGGTCTGGAACAAAATCGACCTGTCTGGCCATCGTCCGGCAATTGAGCGGATGCCGGGCGCAACGCATGTCTATTTGTCGGCAACCGACCATTCCGGGATGGAGCTGCTTCGGGCTGAATTACTGCAATTGGCTGGCTGGCAGCAAACCGGCGAGTCGCTGTATTTGGCCCGGGAGCGGCACCTCGTTGCGCTGGCTGCCGCGCGCGCACATTTGGAGATTGCCGCCGCACACGCGGCACTCAACGACCACGCACTGGATTTATTCGCCGAGGAGTTGCGGTTGGCGCAGGAGCGGCTCAGCAGTATCACCGGGCAGTTCACACCGGATGATTTGCTGGGACTGATTTTTAGCAGGTTTTGTATTGGGAAATAGCCAGATAGTGCTGCGTCTAGTCCAGTGACAGCACCGATAACTGCTCCGCCGTGACGGTTAACAGTGCGACCGCGGCACCGGTTTTTTCGATCAAATGGTTGATTTGATCGATTTCTTGACGGCATTGATCAATCGCGGCATCGACTCTTGAGCGAAGGGTCATCGTACACAGACTGCTGTGTTGCGCCAAAACATCGAGCAACCGGGCCATCCGCGAGCGACTTTGCGCCATCTGGCGTGCCGCAACGGCGATGAAATCCTGGTGTAACTGGCAGGCCAAGGCTGCCAGTTGCTGCGTATCATCCACCAGATGTTGCATATCGACCTGCATCCTGGCGACATCAAGCGAAATCACGTTATCCGGTTTTCTGGCGATTTGTGCTTTCGCTTCGGTCGATTGCTGGCGCAGAAGGGTCAGGTTCCTGGCATTGTCTGCGATCTTGCGACCGAGGGTTCCCAACTGGACGCGTTGCTGACTAAAGTGCAGCAACGCCTGTTCCAGACTGGTCTGATCTGCGGTAATTTGCATTCTGATTCCCCGACAATGCCTTGCGGCTGGAATCTGAATACTAACCACAAGTTACATTGGTGTATATACTTCGTTTCACTGAAACGAAACGGGTGACAACATTTAACGGGTTGTAAACGACCAGCTTTTAGTGACCGGCAAGTTTGATACAGTTCCAGTGAATTGCACGTCGTAGGTCGTTGCCGCGGCCAGCACCGACAACGGAATGATCGCGGCGGCGCCAGCGGGCGTTTCAACCGGATCAGTCACATGTGACAACAGACGTGTACTCAGTGGTTGTCCTCCGCGAGGCGTGACGGTAAAGCTGCTCACGGTAAGTGTGGTGTCGATGTCAGCATGCACGCTGATTGGATACCCAACTGCGTTTTGATTCGGCACAGGGTCGGGAGACTCCTGATCGCTCATGAAAACAGTGTTGATGCCGACCTGATTTGGATAGGGATAAACCGCGAACTTTCCGGTACCGAGACCACCGGACAAACCGTTGGCGGCGAAATCGACAGTGAAGAAGTTATAGCCTGTTGTGCTCAGTCCAGCCGTCGCGGCGCCTGCTTCCAAAAATTTCGGTTCAAAAATGACAAAGCGGTGATAGATCGCGGTGATCAAGTCTTCGGCGTTGTTGACGCCCGAGAGGTCACCGCTGGCGGATATCACTTCACCATAAGCATAACCATCCGTTGCGGTGAAGGCATAGTTGGCGGCTGTCAGGCGGTCAGAAACGTTCACGCCGGTAAAACCAGGGTCCGTTGCCTTCTGGAGGTGAGTGATGCGGTCATTGACCTTCTGGTAATTTGAATGGCCCTGCGCAGCGGCATCAATTTTTGGGTTGCGCGACAAGGCCGCCAAACCCATTTTTTGCCGGCGGAAGTTGAAACGGTTGAAGCCGTCCGTCGCAGTATTGCCGGTGACAGCAGGCGCGTCCGACTCAACTGGAACTACCGCAGCGACCTGGGCAGGCGCTGCAGCCGCCGGGGTGGAACTGCCGCCACCGCCGCAAGCCGCCAACATTAACGTTAAAAGCAATCCGCTCGCAAATGCGGCACTACCACTTGGTTTAATCATCGAGATTCTCCAGAAATTACCGCAACGTCAACGCGCGGCACGTTGCGCTGCAACCTACCAGTCATGGTAGTACAAATAGTTGCCCGCGCTCAATTTATTGATGTAACGAATTGGCTGTCACAGGCTGGATTTCAGTCCATGATGGGGAAAGGAAATCCTTCAGTTGGGCTCTTCGAACACTCCGGCGGTTCGGTTCTTTTGTACCTTGTCCCAATCAAACAGCCGGCCGTTCATCGCTACGTAGACACCATGCGGCAGCGTTTGTGCCGCACCGCAGGCAAATCCGAAGTTGAACAGGGCGTCGGAGTTGGCAATTTCATAGGGAATCATCGCACCGGTGATGATGATGGTGGCCGGGATTGCCGCCCGTCCCAGCAGTTCTGCAGTTTCCCGCATGGTGTCGGTACCGTGGATGATGACGATGCCGCTTGCGGCGCAGCGTTGACAGGCCGCCAGAATGCGCTCGCGGTCGGCATCGTGCATGTCAAGCGAATCAAGGAAGGGCAACTCTTGCAGAACCACGTCAATCGTCATGCGGCTACGGTCGATGGCGGCTCGAAGATGGCCGGCACCAAACGTAAGCTTGCCGGCAATTTCGTCGTAATGTTTGTCGAATGTGCCACCAGTGGCAATGACATGCAGGGTCATGAGGAGAGCAGCGGGCTACGCGAAAAAAGTCAGGAGGAAAAATCTGACTTAGTTTAGCCCGGCAATTCGCTGCGCGCCAGCAACAATCAGCGCGAATTCAACGTGGGACGATCGGTTGTCACGATGCCCGGGCGTAGCGCCCCGAACCGAAGTGCTGCGGAAAGCTGGCCGCAGTACCCACCTTGAGGCGGTCCAGCGAGAACTGACGCAGATGCTGGAACATGCTATGGTTGATTGCCATTGCTGCCTGCATGACCAGCAGATCGGCATCACGTTGCGTGCGTTGCGGCCGTCGTGCCGCAGTGTTTGCGGGCTCACTGGGCTTGACGCGTGCGGGCTGCTCAGCCATGACACAACGAAAGACATCTTCCAGCGTGACTTGATCCGGCGCACAAGCCAGCTCACGGCAACCGGGGGACTGCGCGTTCGGCCGCAATAAATGGGCGCGATCAAGGCTGACGCACAGCATGTCGAGATCCGCTTCGGCACGCCCGGTATCGTCGGCCAACTGACGCACCGACAGCGGGCGCGGGGCACTCGCAACAAACTTGCCGAGGATTTCGGTGATTGCGCAGAGGCGCTGATGCAGCGCACTGTCGCCTAAAATAAAATCTTCCGTCATTGCTGTTTCTCCTGATTGCAACGGGTTACCGGTAATTGGCCCGTAGGCTTGTCGAACTCGCATTGCACTGGATGTCAGCGCCAGCAAGTTGGCCGTGCGTTCGTTTATGGAACGCAGTTATTCTCCAGCAAGTATCAGGCCAACAGTCCAGAACGCGTCGTCGCCACGCGCATGCCTGCCAAACCAGGTGTCGCGCTCATGGACGGGCACGAACGCTTCCGACTGGTGCGTGAATGGTCATAAAAGCGGCACCCGAATTCCGCGCCGGCAGCCGCGCAAAGCCACGTCGATTGCCGTTACACTATATTCACCGTTTCACTTCCTTTCGTCCCTGCAAACATGCAACCCGTCGCTCCCGGCACCGTCATCTTTCACCGTCACCGCGGTTATGGCGTCATCATCACCGTCAACTTGATGACCGGATGGATTGCTGCGCGCTTTGGCAATGAAGTGCGGACGCTTGACCTGAACCTGTCTTCAGATGAAATACAACATGCCGACGGCGAACCGATCCGGTTCCGGCGCGCACCGCCGGACCGCATGCCTCAGGCGCGCCTGATGGCGATGGTGCGCGAATTACACAAGGCCGGGTATCAGCGACTGTATTTGTACAACTGGCCGAAGCCGTCGGGCATGCACTGGCGCTGGCATTTGTTCTGCGGGCCGCGCAACTGGATGCAGCGGCCGTGGCGCGAAGGCTGGTATGGCTCTGGCGCCGACTACAACCGCAACCCGGTACTTGGTTGGGGCGATGCGCCGGGCATTCCGGCCGATGCGCTGGCCAGCGCGCTGGCGCGCTTCGATCCGCAGGGGTTGGCGCAAGCACTGGGACGCGACGAGGATCACACCGCATGGTTCGAACAAGCCTGCACACTATTGCTGCCGGATTACACGTTCAGCCTGAGCTGGAATCGGGACGATGGTCCGGCCCCGGCGGGCGTCCCCATCGTCCCGGTAAGATGTGGCGTGGCCGAATACAGTGGTCCACCATTGGCCTGGCCGCCGGGTTGGGCACGACTCTGGAGCCACGGCGGTGGCCAGATGGATCGTTCGGATATCGTCCAGACCCTGCCCACGTCGACAGCGACCCGCTAGCGGGTCGACGCCCCCTGATACCATCAGGCACTACCATCGTGGATCACACCAATGCCATTCATCTTCCGCCCAGCCTGTTTGCTCCTCCTGGTCATTTGCGCGGCTCCGTGCGCAGCCCAGGGTGATGCCGAGATCGGCGCCATTGTTGCCGCCATTGCGCCCCAGACCATTGACGGCTATGTCCGGAAGCTGGTCAGTTTCGGCACCCGCCATACGATGTCGGAAACGCTTTCCAATAGCCGCGGTATCGGAGCCGCGCGGCGCTGGATCAAGACCGAGCTGGAACGCTGCAGCGCGCAGTCAGGCAACCGGTTGCAGGTTGCGTTTGACAGCTACACCGAACCGGCCAGCGCGCGCATGCCTCGGGCCACCGAAATGGTGAATGTCGTTGCAACACTGCCCGGCACGCAAACCGAATCGGCCGATCGCATCTATGTCGTGAGCGGACATTACGATTCACGCGCGACAGATTTGCTCGATTTCACCAGCGACGCGCCCGGCGCCAACGATGATGCGTCAGGCAGCGCAGCGGTGATCGCGATGGCCTGCGTCATGGCGCAGCACAAGTTCGACGCAACCCTGGTATTCATGACCGTAGCCGGCGAAGAACAGGGTCTGTATGGTGCGACGCACTGGGCCGAGATGGCCCATCGCAAAAAATTGAACATCGCCGGGATGTTCACCAATGACATCATCGGCAGCTCGCGGGCAGATGACGGCACCATCGATGCCAGCCAGGTGCGCCTGTTTGCAGAAGGTATTCCGGCATTGAAGGAGCTGCCCGAGACGGTGCGCACGCTGATTGCAACGGGCGGAGAAAACGACTCCCCGTCGCGCCAACTGGCTCGACATGTAAAGACAATTGGCGAGCGTTACGTGCCCGGATTCAAGGTCAACATCGTGCAGCGGCGCGATCGGTATCTGCGCGGCGGCGATCACATTGCCTTCCTCGAGCGTGGCTATGCGGCCCTGCGATTTACCGAGCCACATGAAGATTTTCGCCATCAGCATCAAGATATCCGCACTGAAAACGACGTGAAATATGGTGACCTGGCCGAATTCGTCGACATCGCATATGTCACCAAGGTGGCGCGCGTCAATGCCGCGGCGCTGGCATCGCTGGCACTGGCGCCAGCGGCTCCAGTCAATGTAAAAATCAAGACCAGCAAGCTCGAGAACGATACCGAACTGGTCTGGGAAGCCAACACCGAGCCCGATCTGGCAGGTTATCGCGTGGTCTGGCGCGAAACGGGCAGTGCTTCCTGGCAAGGTGCGGCCGATGCCGGCAAGTCCACCCAATTCGTCGCACGCGGCTTATCGAAGGACAACTACTTCTTTGGCGTCCAGGCCGTCGACACGGATGGCAATGTCAGCGTTGCCACCTATCCGACGCCATTGCGGTGATCCGTTCCGCATTCGGCCACCAGACCCATTTGCGTGCATCCGTCGCAGTGCGGTGTTTCACCAACAGCTGGGCGGCACGGCCCATCAAATCGCCGTAACAGAATAACGGCTGTCAAAAGACAGCCAGACTGCCTACTACAAAACTCAAGCACTCTTCCTACAACTTTGTTGTAAATCGTTGGGGAGGCCCTACCCTCAGGTGTACAATCGTCCATCCTTTTTTTATGATCGCAGCGGTTTTTAGCCACGGTGCGTCGTCCTTGCCAATCAGCGATGCATCGATTTCAGCAACCAGGCATTCCGTCATCGCGCAGGCGTGCGGCAAACCGCGTCTGCGTTTGCTACAAAAAGCGAGTCAAGATTTCATTATTGCCATTGGAGGTAGTTTTTCATGAATCAACCTGTCATGGGCGGCGTTGCCAACGTTAATGCCCCCTCGTATGTCCAGCAGCAAAAGCTGATTAATTGGGTCGCTGAAATTGCATCATTGACCAAGCCGGCGCGTATCTACTGGTGTGACGGCTCGCAGGAAGAATATGACCATCTGTGCGCCGAGATGGTCGCGCGCGGCACGATGAAGAAACTGAATTCCGCCAAACGCCCGAACAGTTTCCTGGCCTGCTCCGATCCAACCGATGTTGCGCGCGTCGAAGACCGCACCTTCATTTGCTCGAACGACGAGAAGGATGCCGGCCCAACCAACAACTGGACCGAGCCAGCGCAAATGCGCACGACCCTCAACGGCCTGTTCGACGGCTGCATGCAGGGACGGACGATGTACGTCGTTCCCTTCTCGATGGGTCCGCTCGGTTCGCCAATTGCCCACATCGGCGTCGAATTGTCCGATTCCGCCTATGTTGCGGTGAACATGCGCGTGATGACCCGGATGGGGAAAGCGGTCTACGACGTGCTTGGAACCGAAGGTGAATTCGTTCCCTGCGTACACAGCGTCGGCGCCCCGTTAAAGCCCGGCGCTGCTGATGTGGCATGGCCATGCAATGCCACGAAATACATCGTTCACTTTCCTGAGACCCGTGAAATCTGGTCCTATGGTTCAGGTTACGGCGGCAACGCATTGCTCGGGAAAAAATGCTTTGCCCTGCGCATCGCTTCCAGCATGGGACGCAAGCAAGGATGGCTCGCGGAACACATGCTGATCCTGGGAGTTGAATCCCCTGCAGGCAAGAAGCACTATGTTGCCGCGGCATTTCCATCTGCATGCGGAAAAACCAATTTCGCCATGCTGATTCCGCCGGCCGGCTTCGAAGGCTGGAAAGTCACGACCATCGGCGATGACATCGCATGGATCAAACCAGGCGCGGACGGCAGGCTGTACGCCATCAATCCGGAAGCCGGTTATTTCGGGGTGGCGCCTGGCACGAACCAAAAGACCAATTTCAACTGCATGGCGTCGTTGGCCAGCGACACGATTTTTACCAACGTCGCGTTGACCGACGATGGCGATGTCTGGTGGGAAGGATTGTCCAAAGAAGCCCCGGCGCATCTGATCGACTGGCAAGGCAAGGATTGGACGCCGGAAATCGCAAAGGAAACCGGCCGCAAGGCCGCGCACCCGAATGCGCGCTTCACGGTCGCAGCGACGCAAAATCCGGTACTCGACCCGGCCTGGGATGATCCTGCCGGCGTGCCGATTTCCGCATTTATCTTTGGTGGTCGCCGCTCGACCACTGTCCCGTTGGTCACCGAAGCCCGCAACTGGGTCGACGGCGTGTACATGGCCGCAACGATGGGATCGGAAACGACAGCAGCGGCAGCTGGACAAATGGGCGTGGTGCGACGTGATCCGTTTGCCATGCTGCCTTTCGTTGGCTACAACATGAGTGACTATTTCCAGCACTGGCTGCAGATGGGCGAACAGATCACCGCCAGCGGCGCTACCGTGCCAAAGATTTTTTGCGTGAACTGGTTCCGTACTGACGAGAATGGAAAATTTGTCTGGCCTGGCTTTGGCGACAACATGCGGGTACTGAAATGGATGCTGGATCGCATCGACAACAAGGCAGATGGCGTTGAACACTTCTTTGGCACGACGCCACGTTTCGCCGATCTGACTTGGGACGGCATGGATTTCACACCTGCACAATTCGAGCGAATTACGTCGATTGATGCCGCAGCGTGGGAGGCCGAGATGAAATTGCATACCGAGCTATTCGACAAACTGCATTTTCACTTGCCGAAGGAACTGACTGACGTCAAGGCACGTCTGGAAGCCCAGCTTTCCGTCTGACGGCTTGGCTGGCGAGTTCGTAACGTAGTGACTGGCCAGAATTGCGCGACGGGGCAACCCGATCGCGCATTTTTTTCGCAAAAAAAACTCCGCGGGGCGTGTGCCGGCGGAGCGCGATGTAATTGGCGTGAGCGCGTCTCAGGCTGGCTGAGGCAGTACGCGACGCTTGACCTTCAAGCCGTGATTTTTTGTCACCCGCCGCGAGACGTCCGCGATGTCTGCCACCGCCAGCCCAATCGACGGACCCTGCTCGGGGGCATCAAGCCGCGCCGACGCAGAAAAACTCTTGCCCAGACGGGCCAGCGACGGAATCGAAAAATGATCGATTGATGGGGCAAACAGCATGGATTTCATGAGGGTTCGATCCTAGTCGTAAGAAATCAGGACTCAGTCACGTGATGCGAATGCACGCAGTTCCGACGCAACATTCGGCTGCGAGGACTCAAGATCGTTGGCCATTCTGTTGAGCATGAGCATGCCGCGCAGATGACTGCGTTGCGAGCGTTGCGCAAAAGTTGGCCGAGGCTTGAGCAACACTACGCCAGCGCGAAGAAGGCCTGTGAGCATTGGCTTGAACACCATCAGGAACCCGACGGCGATGCCGATACCAAACAATGGGCGCGCAGCGGTGGCGGCGTACCGGCCGAATACTTGCGCTGCGGGGATGGCTGCTTCCAGCGGGGTGATGGCGAATATGGACATGATGGACCTTTAAAATAATTTATCTTCTTTGTTGCAGTGCAGTATAGGTTGCTGTCTGTTATCTTCCCAATTCTGATTTCGCATATCAGTTATACTTTTTGTGAATGAAATCGATTTGGCAACAATCCGAAATGCACGCGGTGTCAAGGTGTTAACCCCATGAGCTTTCTTACGCTGGACCTGAATTTGCTGCGCGTATTCGATGCCGTGATGAGCGAACGTAACCTCACGCGTGCCGCCAATCGACTGGCGATGACGCAACCGGCTGTATCCAATGCGCTTAAACGGTTACGTGATTCGGTCGGCGATGAACTTCTGGTGCGCACGGCGCACGGCGTAAAACCCACCCCGCATGCCGATGAGCTCTGGCCATCAGTGCGGCGCGCGCTGTCGGACCTTGAGGCGGCGATGACGCCGCAGAGCTTCGATGTCTCGACCACCCAAGCAACATTCCGCATGGCCATGGCAGACGCCACGGCGGCGCTGTGGTTACCATCGCTGGTCCGTTCGATCGAGCGTGATGCGCCGGGAGTGAACGTGCGCATGGTCCCATTGACGACACGCGAGCCGCGACCCATGCTATTGCGTGGCGATATCGATCTGGCGATCGGGTTTTTTCCCGGCGTGGTTGCGCAACTGGCAGGGGAACCGGATACACCGATCCGTCACGAGTTGCTGTATTCCGGCCAATATGTTTGTGTGATGCGAAAGCATCATCCACTTGCGCGCGTCGAACTGACCCTGGATGCCTACTGTGCCGCAAACCATTTACTGGTCAGCTTTTCCGGCCGGGCACATGGTCTGGTCAGTGATGCCCTGACTCAACTCGGACGTGAGCGCCGTATCTTGCTTACTGTTAATCAATTCTTCACTGCCGGGCGGGTGGTTGCCAGCTCGGATCTGATCACGGTCCTGCCGAGACATTTGATTGCATCGACCGGGATGACGGGGGAATTGATTGCGAAAGATTTGCCATTCGCGCTGCCGCGCGTGCAAGTCGACATGTTGTGGCACGAGCGGGATGCGCGCAGTCCGGCACATAAATGGCTGCGCGAACATCTGACCACCACCACGGATGAAGCATTCGTGCGCAGCTCGGTACGCCGATAACCAACCAACACGCCTAGCGAATAGGCAGCTTGGTTGTGTTTTTTACTTCTTCCATCACTGCGTACGTATGTGTCTCGCGCACGCCCTTCAGTTGCAACAGTGACTTGCCCAGGAATTCGCGATAGGCGTTCATGTCACGTACCCGCGCCTTGACCAGATAATCGAAGCCGCCAGCGACCATATGGCATTCCAGCACTTCGGGGATGATCTGAACGCTGCGCTTGAACGCTTCAAATACCTCTGGCGTCGTCCGGTCGAGTACGACTTCAATAAACACCAGCAACGATACGTCGAGCAACTGGGGGTTGAGTTGCGCCGTGTAGCCGAGGATGTAGCCGCCTTCCTGTAACTTGCGGACCCGCTCAAGACACGCTGCTGGCGACAGGTTGACGCGCGCCGACAATTCAACGTTGCTGATTCGACCGTCGTTTTGCAGCTCGCTCAATATTTTTTTGCTGATTTTGTCTAGCATTGAAAATCTCAAGTAAGAATTTTGTTCGGTTAAATTTTCTCACTAAATACAAAATTTTGATAGGGGCAGTGATTACCGGAATTAATCCTCGACATTCCCACATACAATCAAATCTTTGCTTTTCCTGCCAGCGTATTTGCTCAACGTTCCGCTGGTCAATCTGACGCAAGATTAATTGATTTTGAGAACACCATGTCACTTGCTGTTGTTATTCAGTCCCCGTCTCTGCTGCCATTCGCGGCGCTGCATGCCGAGATCCTCCCTGCACCGTCTTCACTTCGCCAAGCAATTACCGCAGCCTATCGGCGCGATGAGGCAGAGGCGTTGCTGTGGTTACTCAGCCAAACAACCCACAACAAGGCTGTTGCGCACCAGGCCAGAGAATTAGCTGAAGGGCTGGTCGTGGCCGTGCGCGAAAAACGCACGCGTTCGTCTGGCGTGGACGCACTGATGCATGAGTTTTCGCTGTCGTCGGAGGAGGGCGTCGCATTGATGTGTCTGGCCGAGGCGCTGCTGCGCATTCCCGACTACCAAACGGCTGACCGGCTGATCGCCGACAAAATCAGTCGTGGCAACTGGCGCAAGCACCTGGGCGAATCGCCTTCATTGTTTGTCAATGCAGCGACCTGGGGCCTGCTGGTGACAGGAAAGCTGGTGGGCGCCAACAGCGAGCGTACTTTGGGTTCGGCACTGACCCGGCTAATTGCCAAAGGCGGCGAACCACTCATACGCAAAGGCGTTGACCTGGCCATGCGCATGCTCGGAAATCAATTTGTGACGGGCCAAACCATTGAGGAGGCAATCGCCAACAGTGCCGCGAATGAAGCGCGGGGCTATCGCTATTCCTACGACATGCTCGGAGAAGCCGCGCTTACCGCAGAAGATGCAGAGCACTATCTGGCATCGTACATCGGTGCAATTGATGCGATTGGGCGCGCCTCCGCCGGCCGAGGCATTCGTCAGGGCCCGGGAATCTCGGTCAAATTGTCGGCGTTGCACCCGCGTTATAGCCGTGCACAACGTGGTCGTGTCATCAGCGAGTTGTTGCCGCGTTTAAAGCAGCTTCTGATGCAAGCAAAGAAATGGGACATCGGCTTGAATATCGATGCCGAGGAAGCGGATCGACTTGAGTTGTCGCTGGATCTGATCGAAGCCCTGGCCCACGATCCCGACCTGGCGGGATTTGACGGCATTGGCATCGTTGTTCAGGCTTATCAAAAACGATGTCCATTTGTCATTGATTTTCTGGTCGACCTGGCACGTCGCACTGGCATGAAGTTCATGGTACGGCTGGTCAAGGGTGCATATTGGGATTCCGAAATCAAACGCGCCCAGGTTGAGGGTCTGCCCGGCTATCCAGTCTATACGCGCAAAATTTACACCGATGTTTCCTACCTGGTGTGCGCAGAAAAATTACTTTCGGCGACCGATGTCTTGTATCCGCAATTTGCCACCCACAACGCACAAACGCTGGCCGCGATTTACGCTTCGGCGCAACACCAAGGGATTTCCGACTACGAGTTCCAGTGCCTGCATGGGATGGGCGAAACCTTGTATGACCAGGTCGTCGGCGCCAACCAGCTCGACAAGCCTTGCCGGGTGTATGCGCCGGTTGGATCGCATCAGACCCTGCTGGCCTATCTGGTACGACGCTTACTGGAAAACGGTGCGAACTCTTCCTTCGTCAATCAGATCGTGGATACCAATGTTTCGATCGATTCGCTGATCGCTGACCCCTTTGTCATGGCGCTGCACTTGGGCGGCGCGCCGCATCCGAACATTGCCATGCCGCACCAGATATTCGGTAAGGAACGTGAAAACTCTAGCGGACTGGATTTCAGTAACGAAACAACACTCCACGAGCTGGCCCACGCATGCAGCCAGTTTGGCCAAATGTGCTGGAACGCGGCACCGCTGATTCATGAGTCAGCCAGCAATGGCGCTGTGCTGAGCATCATTAACCCCGCAGATCACCGGGACCAGGTCGGCCATGTCATTGAGTCCACGCTGGAGGACGTTGAGGCGGCATTGGCTGCGGCAGAGCAGTACGCCACCGACTGGCAAGTACTGCGACAATCGGACCGCGCCGCGATATTGATGCGTGCTGCTGACCTGTTTGAGAAAAACCGGCTCGAACTGATCGCCATCGCCATTCGAGAAGCCGGGAAGTCGTTCCCGAATGCGCTTGCGGAAGTGCGCGAAGCGGTTGATTTTTTGCGCTACTACGCCGCACAGGTTGACGGAACGCCGAACGCGCTTGCACTCGGAATCGTGGTTTGCATCAGCCCGTGGAATTTTCCGCTGGCGATCTTTACTGGCCAGGTGAGTGCGGCTCTGGCGGCAGGCAACGTGGTGTTGGCGAAACCTGCCGAACAAACGCCGTTGATTGCATGGCGTGCCGTGCAATTGTTGCACCAGGCCGGTGTACCAGGCAGCGCATTGCAGTTCCTGCCCGGCGCAGGAGAGACAATCGGCGCCCGTCTTGTGGCAGATGGACGTGTGCATGGGGTTATCTTCACGGGCTCTACGGATGTCGCCTGTTTGATCAATCGCACGCTGGCGTCGCGCGCAGTGCAGCAGTCGCGGGACATTGTCCTGATTGCGGAAACCGGCGGCCAGAATGCCATGATCGTCGACTCCAGCGCACTGACCGAACAGGTCGTGCAGGATGCGATCAGTTCGGCCTTCGATAGTGCAGGACAACGGTGCTCCGCATTGCGTGTGCTGTGCCTGCAGAGTGAAATTGCTGACAAGACCATTGCGATGCTGACGGGCGCGATGCGGGAGCTACGGATCGGTAATCCCGACAGGCTCGCAATTGACATCGGTCCCGTCATCGACAAGGCTGCGCAAAAGGGGTTGCTGACCCACATTGCACGACTGAAGGATAAGGCGGAGTCATTTTTTCAGTTGCCGCTTTCTGAGGAAACTGCCAACGGAACATTTGTTGCGCCAACGCTGATTGAAATTTCCTCGCTCACTGAGCTGACCGGTGAAGTCTTTGGCCCGGTTTTGCACGTGCTTCGTTATCAACGCGATGCCCTGCCGGCACTGATCGACGCAATCAATGCGACCGGGTATGGGCTGACGTTTGGCATCCATTCGCGTATTGATGAAACCATCGACATGGTGAAAAACCGCATTCATGCAGGCAATATTTACGTCAATCGGAATATCGTCGGCGCCGTTGTGGGTGTGCAGCCGTTTGGTGGAGAAGGCAAGTCCGGCACAGGGCCAAAAGCTGGCGGGCCATTCTATTTGAAGCGGCTCGTTCGCAATCCATCGGCCCGCCTGGGCGCGCATACGATTCATGAGCGACGCGATGCGGTTAATGCACCCGCGCTCAGTGCATTGCTGCTTTGGGCCAAGACACATGGCCATGAGATGGTCTCTGCCCTGGGTGAGCATTACGCACTCGACAGCGCACTAGGCTGCACCCTGATCTTGCCGGGACCGACCGGCGAGCACAACACGCTGTCATTTCATTCGCGCGGAAACATACTATGCGCTGCCTCCAGCGTCGGCGCGCTGCTCAACCAACTGACGGCAGTGCTTGCTACAGGCAACAATCCGCTTCTGATGCCTGCAACACTGGCGCTGATCCCGGCGGGTTTGCCGGAAATTATCCGCAACACGATGCATCATCTGGAAGAAATCGGTGATCACAACGTTGCCATTCAGATCGCCCTGGTCGATGCACCGCTGAGCGCAGAAATTAGGGCGCAACTCGCAGCACGTGACGGTGCTATCGTCCCATTGATAGAAACCAGCACCAGTGCTGCGATTCCGCTCTGGCGACTTGTTGCCGAGCGTGCCTTGTGCGTTAACACGACAGCGGCTGGCGGAAATGCCAGCTTGATGACGCTTGAAACCTGATTGACCGCTTCGGTATCGAAACCGTTGTTGAAAACGACCGGCCACTTGCCCGGTCGTTTTTCATTTGTGCGGTCACGTTTTTTGCTCTTTTGCAGTGCGGGGAAACGCATTCACCGGCACATGTCGACGTCTTTACGGATTCCAGCTGACGCCGGTTTGACGGGGCCATCACAGCCTCCCAGAGGTCTTCCTTGCAATCTGCTGCACCCGGAGGGTTCGCCCGATCCCGACAAGCCCTTCCTGAGCCTCTGGTGGCGGTTAATCCACCTTGGTCGTATACCGACACCTTTTGCACTGACTCTTTGCATGAACTGGGGTGTTTATTTTTAGGTGCAGGCTGACATTTTTCGGGGTTCTGGTTTTTATGGTTTTGTTTAAAGGTTTATATATCTGTTTAGTAGTAATTGTTAACGCAGGTGCTTTTCTGTGGATAAGCCATTTTTCCTTATTGTAAACAGGGAGTTGTAGACGGGATAACCGTATGCATAAGCGTGGGAACCAGGCAGGACAAGTTCTGGATAACTTTTTCGTCGAACCCAATGTCGATGGTTGTCCACAGTTCATCCACAGCTTATGCAGAGGCTTGTTCACAGGACGTCCACAAGACCCGGATATTGAGTTCAATCACGCCATAAAGCGCTTAACAATTCGAAGGCCGCGTGGATCGCGGGTTCGTTTTTTCGATGCTGCAAAGAAATAAAAGTTAGCTGGGTGGACAGACTGACCGAATCGGCGATCACGACACCGTGTACGTGCGATTCGTGCAAGGCAATTGATTCACGCGCCAGCGAAAGACCAACCCCGGATTTCACCAGATCGAGCATTGATGACTCCTGATCCACCAGGGCGACTTTCCTTGGCATGACGTTGTACTCTGCAAATTTTTTGCTGAGCAAGCGATGGTGCGCCGATTCCGGCGGTGCCCAGATCCACGGCAGATCCGCCAGCGCCAGCCAGTCCTTGCCGGTGACGCGGGCCTTCCAGCCCTGTGGTGCGACCACGTTATAGGTGAATGTCGTGAGTGCGGTGGCATGAAACTCTCTGCCGGGAATACCCAGGTAGTAGCCGGCATCCAGCGCGCCGTGTCGGACCTGCTCCAGTACGTCGCCGGACATGCCGTGGCGCAGCCGGGTCGATAGTTGCGGGTAGCTTTCGACCAATCGCTTGAGGAATGCGCCCAGCCGGGTGAATTCGGGGTCGAGGATGGTGCCAATTGCGAGCGGACCGGAAATGGTTGATTGCAATGCCCGCAAACCGTGTTCGAACTCGCTGACGCTGGTCAGAATGCGTTCGGCAAACACCAGCAATTTGCGGCCATCCTCGGTCAGCTGCATGCCGCCCGGGGTACGCTGGAACAATTGCACTTCCAGCTTCTTTTGCAGTGCCTTGAGTTGCAGGCTGACGGCAGGCTGGCTCAGGTGCAGCCTCTGGGCGGCACGGGTCAGATTGCCCTCGCTGGCAATGGTGACAAATGCACGTAGCTGTGTGAAGTCCACGGATTCTCCATAAGGGAGTCTTATGATGAATCGATGATAACTCATTGGATTGTCTGCACCACTGCGGATACTCTGAGGGTTAATTCAATCTGCCCTGAGGATTTGTTATGAACCAGTCAGTACCCGTCATCTCGCATTTCATCAACGGGCGCCTGACAGCGTCGAGCGGTTCGCGCCTGCAGGATGTATTTAATCCAGCCACCGGTGCAGTTGTCGCGCAGGTGGCCCTGGCCAGTGTCGAGGAAGTGCATCAGGCCGTTGCCGTGGCCAGCGCAGCGGCACCGGCCTGGGCTGCGACCGCGCCATTGAAGCGGGCGCGCATCATGTCGCGCTTCAAGGAATTGATGGAGCAGAATCACGATGCACTGGCAGCGGCAATAACCCGTGAACATGGCAAGGTATTTTCAGATGCCAAAGGCGAGGTCACGCGCGGCCTGGAGATTGTCGAGTTTGCGTGTGGTGCGCCGCAATTATTGAAAACCCAGTTCTCCGACAATATCGGCGGTGGCATCGACAACTGGCAGATGCGGCAGCCGCTCGGTGTGACGGTGGGGATTACCCCATTTAACTTTCCGGTGATGGTGCCATTGTGGATGGCGCCGATGGCGATTGCGATGGGCAACACCTTCATTCTCAAGCCGTCGGAACGCGATCCGTCGGCCTCGTTGTTGTTGGCGGACCTGTTCCGTCAGGCTGGATTGCCGGATGGGGTTTTCAACGTGGTGCAAGGTGACAAGGTGGCAGTCGATGCCTTGCTGCAGCATCCTGAGGTGAAGGCGGTCTCGTTCGTCGGCTCGACGCCGATCGCCGAGTACATCTACACGGAGGGAGCCAAGCGCAAGGGCCCGTATCCATTGCGTGTGCAGGCACTGGGGGGCGCGAAAAATCATTTGGTCGTGATGCCCGATGCGAACCTTGACCTTGCCGTCGATGCCTTGATAGGAGCGGCTTATGGGTCGGCCGGCGAACGCTGCATGGCGATTTCCGTCGCCGTGGCGGTGGGATCAGTGGCTGAAAAGCTGGTCGAGGCGCTGATCCCACGCGTCAAGGCACTGAAGATCATGAACGGAATGGAATCCGCAGCAGAGATGGGACCCGTCGTCAGCGCAGCGCATAAGGCGAAAATCGAAGGTTATATTCGCGACGGCATTGAAGAGGGCGCTCAGTTGCTGGTGGATGGACGCGGTGTGCAGGTGGCCGGCCATGAGAATGGCTTCTTTCTTGGCGGGACCTTGTTTGATCATGTCAAACCGGGCATGAAAATCCATCAGGAAGAGATCTTTGGCCCGGTTCTATGCATCGTGCGGGTGCCGGATTTTGCTGCTGCGCTCGAATTGATCAATGCGCATGAGTTCGGTAACGGTGTTGCCCTGTTCACGTCCGACGGCAACACGGCGCGGGAATTCTCACGTCGGGTAGAGGTTGGCATGGTGGGCATCAATGTGCCAATTCCTGTGCCGATGGCGTGGCATTCGTTTGGCGGATGGAAGCGTTCGCTGTTTGGCGACACGCATGCCTATGGCGAGGAAGGTGTGCGGTTTTACACGCGCTACAAGTCGATCATGCAACGCTGGCCAGAGACGATAGACAAGGGCGCCGAATTCACCATGCCTGTTGCGAAGTAGGCACGGCATGATCCAATCGGCTGGAAAATACGACTACATCATCATTGGGGCCGGTACAGCCGGTTGCGTGCTGGCCAAGCGGTTGGCGGATGATCCCAATATCAAGGTGCTATTGCTGGAAGCCGGCGGCAAGGACGACTATCACTGGATTCACATCCCTGTCGGGTATCTGTATTGCATCAACAATCCGCGCACCGATTGGTTGTATCGCACCCAGCCCGAAGCCGGTCTGAACGGCCGCAGCCTTGGCTACCCCCGTGGCAAGGTGCTGGGTGGCTCGTCATCGATCAATGGGATGATTTACATGCGCGGCCAGGCCCAGGATTACGACGGCTGGGCTGCATCCAGCGGCGACCCGGGCTGGGCTTGGGACAAGGTCTTGCCGCTGTTTAAGAAGAGCGAAGATCACTATTTGGGAGCCAGCCCGTTTCATGGCGCCGGCGGTGAATGGCGGGTAGAGAAACAGCGCCTGTCGTGGGACATTCTCGATGCATTTCGTAATGCGGCTGCCGAGACCGGCATCCCGAAGATCGACGATTTCAATCGTGGCGACAATATTGGAAGTGCCTATTTCGAGGTGAATCAGCGCCACGGTGTGCGCGTCAGCACGGCCAAGGCCTTTTTGAAAACCGCTGGCAGCAAGGGTAATCTTGAAATCATGACGGGTTGTCAGGTGCAACGTCTTAGACTCGAGACCACGTCGGCAGGGGTACGTTGTACCGGCGTTGAATTCACTGGCGGTGGCCGCCAATGGTTTGCCGAGGCGCAACACGAAACCTTGCTTGCAGCCGGCGCCATTGGTTCACCGCAGATCCTGCAGCTGTCCGGAATCGGTTCTGCAAAACTGCTGCAGCAGCATGGTGTTGCACCGGTCGTTGCGCTGCCAGGCGTGGGCGAAAACCTGCAGGATCATCTGCAGATCCGCATGGTGTTCAAGGTGCGCAATACACGCACCCTCAACACCATGGCCAACTCGTGGCTAGGCAAGGCCAAAATCGGGCTGGAGTACGCGCTGTTTCGTAGCGGGCCAATGTCGATGGCACCGTCACAGCTGGGGGCGTTTGCCAAGTCGGATGCGACGCAGGAGCGCGCCAACCTTCAATATCATGTCCAACCGCTGTCACTGGAGAAATTTGGCGATCCGCTGCATCCGTTTCCGGCGTTCACCGCCAGCGTATGCAACCTGCGGCCGACATCGCGCGGCACGGTGCGGTTGAGTTCTGCCGATCCTGACGTGGCACCGGCAATCTCGCCGAACTATCTGTCCACAGCGGAAGATCGGCATGTCGCGGTGCAATCGTTGCGCCTGACCCGGCGCATCGCCGCAGCATCTGCGCTGCAAGGTTATGCAGTCGAAGAGCTCAAGCCTGGCGCGTCATGCGAATCCGAGGAAGACCTGGCCCGCGCGGCCGGCGATCTTGGTACGACCATCTTTCATCCGGTCGGCACCTGCAAGATGGGTCGGGCCGATGATGCCGGCGCCGTCGTCGACAGCCATCTGCGGGTACATGGTGTGACGGGGCTGCGGGTGGTTGACGCATCGATCATGCCCACCATCACTTCTGGCAACACAAACTCGCCAACTGTCATGATCGCCGAGCGCGCTGCGCAACTGATCATCGCCGCACGTAGCGCGGCATGAGGGATAACACGTATCTCGCTCAAGAGCCGCGCCAAATCAATCTGCTGTCGTAGTTATACGGTATTGTTTGATGGTATTGTCACTTGTACTATCTATAAAAAAATCCCGCTGCACAAAAAATAAGCAACAGGAGACACGATGACCGACGTCATCCTCGAAACAAAAAGCCTGACCAAAGAGTTCAAGGGTTTCACCGCAGTCAATGCCGTGAATCTGCGCGTCCAGCGTGGGCATATTCACGCATTGATCGGGCCCAATGGTGCTGGCAAGACCACCTGCTTCAATTTACTGACAAAGTTTCTGGTCCCGACTTCGGGCCAGATTTTGTTCAATGGAAAAGATATTACTTCGGCTCAGCCGGCGCAAATTGCGCGTCAGGGTGTGATTCGATCGTTCCAGATTTCAGCTGTGTTTCCGCACCTTTCCGTGATGGAGAATGTTCGCATCGGCTTGCAAAGATCGCTCGGCACCTCCTTCCATTTCTGGAAAAGCGAACGCAGTCTGGCCAGCCTCAATGATCGGGCGATGGCGCTCCTGGCTGAAGTCGATTTGTCCGAATTTGCCGATACCATCACCGTCGATTTACCCTACGGCCGCAAACGCGCGCTGGAAATTGCCACGACGCTGGCAATGGATCCCGAGCTGATGCTGCTCGATGAGCCAACCCAGGGCATGGGCCACGAAGACGTCGACCGCGTGACGGCCTTGATCAAGAAGGTATCTGCTGGTCGCACCATTCTGATGGTCGAGCACAACATGAAAGTCGTCGCCGGCATCTGTGATCGCATCTCCGTTCTGCAACGCGGAGCAATGCTGGCCGAAGGCCGCTACGAGGAAGTCTCAAGTAATCCGCAAGTGATGGAAGCCTATATGGGTACAAGCACCGGCGCACTCGAAGGAGCCCATTGATGGCGGTGAAAGCACTGGAGATTTCCAACCTGCACGCGTGGTACGGCGAATCACACATTTTGCATGACGTGAATCTGTCGGTCGATCAAGGTGAAGTAGTTACCTTGCTGGGCCGTAATGGCGCTGGCCGCAGCACCATCCTGCGCGCGATCATGGGCCTGACAGGAACGCGCAAGGGCTCGATCAAAATCGGCGGCGTGGAGGCGGTCGGCATGCCCACGCACAAGGTTGCGCATCTGGGTGTCGGATATTGCCCGGAGGAGCGCGGCATTTTTTCCTCCTTGTCAGCCGAAGAAAACCTGATGTTGCCGCCACCGGTATCGAAGACTGACAAAGGCATGTCGGTTGACGAGATCTACGCCATGTTTCCAAATCTGAAGGAACGCCGGTTCATCCAGGGAACCCGTTTGTCGGGTGGTGAGCAGCAGATGCTGGCAGTGGCGCGCATTCTGCGTACCGGCGCCCGGTTGTTGCTGCTGGATGAGATTTCGGAGGGCCTGGCGCCGGTCATCGTGCAGGCGCTCGGGCGGATGATCACGATGCTCAAGGCCAAGGGTTACACCATCGTGATGGTCGAACAGAATTTCCGTTTCGCGGCACCGCTGGCGGGCCGGTTTTATGTGGTTGAGCATGGTCAGATTGTCGAGACTTTTGCTTCCGCCGAGCTGGAAGCCAAAATGCCCGTGCTCAATGAGTTGTTGGGCGTCTGACTGCGACAATGTTCTGCAAGCTGTTCATATCCTAGGAGAAGAGACAATGTTGACCAAAGCAAAAACAATCAAACGCAAGACCATGGCACTGGCAGTCGCTGGTTCGGTTGCAATGGCAGTCGCCGGTAGCGCGGGTGCGCAAATCTCCGGCGATGTCGTGAAGATCGGGTTCATTACCGATATCTCCGGCCTGTATTCGGACATCGACGGCCAGGGTGGCGCCGCAGCCATCAAGATGGCGATCGCGGATTTCGGTGGCACCGTCAACGGCAAGAAAATCGAAGTGGTATCGGCTGACCACCAGAACAAGGCCGACATCGCCGCCAGCAAGGCGCGCGAATGGTTTGACCAACAGGGTGTCGACGTGCTGATCGGCGGCACCAATTCGGGTACCAACCTGGCCATGTCAAAGGTTGCTCTCGAAAAGAAAAAGCCATTCATCTCGATCGGCGCCGGCAGCGCCCGCCTGACCAACGAGGAATGCACACCCTACACGATTCACTACGCCTATGACACCGTGGCGCTGGCCAAGGGTACCGGCGCAGCAGTGGTCAAACAAGGTGGCAAGAGCTGGTTCTTTTTGACGGCGGATTACGCGTTTGGCGCATCGCTGGAGAATGACACGACAACGGTGGTCAAGGCGAACGGCGGTACGGTTGCCGGCTCCGTCAAGCATCCACTGTCAGCGTCCGACTTCTCATCGTTCCTGTTGCAGGCACAAGCTTCGAAAGCGCAGATCCTCGGTCTCGCCAACGCGGGCGGCGACACCATCAACGCGATCAAGGCAGCCAATGAATTCGGCGTGACCAAGACCATGAAGTTGGCCGGTTTGCTGATGTTTATCAACGACGTGCATTCCCTGACGCCGAAGCTGACCCAGGGCATGTACCTGACCGACAGCTGGTACTGGGATCAAAGCGATGAGTCGCGCAAATGGTCGCGCCGCTATTTCGAAAAAATGAAAAAGATGCCGTCGAGTTTGCAGGCTGCGGATTACTCGGCAACGCTGACGTATCTCAACGCCGTCAAGGCTGCCGGTTCGGATGACAGCGAGAAGGTGTTGGCCGAAATGCGCAAGGCCAAGGTCAACGACATGTACGCAAAGGGTGGCTACATCCGCGGCGACGGCAGCATGATTCATGAAATGTATCTGATGCAGGTGAAGACGCCGGCGGAATCGAAATATCCATGGGATTACTACAAAGTCATCCAGAAGATTCCTGGTGACGAAGCGTTCACCACGAAAGCCGAAAGCAAGTGCGCGAGCTGGAAATAAGTCGGGCAACGCCGGCGCGTTGATGCTGTCAGTGCGGTCGCGGTCGACCGCTCCGGTTTCCCAGCGCGCCAATTTTTTGCATTCTCACCCGGGCCTTCCCGGGTGTTCTTTTCTTTGAATTTGCCATGGAAATTTTCGGCGTTCCCCTTCAGGCAATGATGAGCCAGCTGTTGCTGGGGCTGGTCAATGGCTCGTTTTATGCAATGTTGTCGTTGGGCCTGGCGGTTATCTTTGGCCTGCTTAACGTAATTAACTTCGCTCACGGCGCCCTGTACATGCTGGGTGCCTTCGCCGCCTGGATTGGCTTGACCTATTTCGGGTTGAGCTACTGGGTGATGCTTGTGGTCGGCCCGCTGGTGGTCGGTGTGTTCGGCATCATCGTGGAAAAAACCATGCTGCGCTGGCTGTACAAGCTGGACCATCTCTACGGCCTGTTGCTGACATTCGGCATCACGTTGATGTTGGAAGGCATTTTCCGTTCAATTTATGGTGTGTCCGGGCAGCCGTATTCGGTGCCGGACGCATTGGCAGGCGCAACCGACCTTGGCTTCATGGTTTTGCCGAATTATCGAGCCTGGGTCGTTCTGGCGTCGCTGACAGTCTGTTTCGCGACCTGGTTTGTTATCGAGAAGACCCGCCTGGGCGCCTATCTGCGTGCGGGCACCGAAAACCCGAAACTGGTTGAGGCATTCGGGATCAATGTGCCGTTGATGGTCACGCTGACCTACGGCTTCGGTGTTGCCCTGGCTGCATTTGCCGGTGTACTGGCGGCGCCGGTGATCCAGGTCTCGCCGCTGATGGGCTCGAACCTGATTATCGTCGTGTTCGCGGTGGTCGTGATTGGCGGCATGGGGTCGATTCTGGGGTCCATTCTAACCGGACTCGGACTGGGAATCATCGAAGGTCTCACCCGCGTCTTTTATCCTGAGCTGTCGGCGACGGTGGTGTTCATCGTCATGGCAATCGTGCTGATGATTCGTCCTGCCGGGCTGTTTGGCAAAGAAAAATAGTGAGCAGTTGCTGTCGGCCAGCAACAAGACTGGCTTGCGTAACCACAACGGATTGATCAGGGCAGGGTGACTCCGCTGCCGCAATGGAGCTTGAAAGTATGAACAAGATAATCGGTTACGGAATCGTCCTGGTCGCATTGCTGTGCGCGCCCTATTTGGTGTACCCGGTGTTTCTGATGAAGGTGTTGTGCTTTGCACTGTTTGCTTGTGCATTTAACCTGTTGATCGGATTTACCGGGTTGTTGTCGTTCGGACACGCAATCTTCTTTGGCGGCGCCGGGTACGTCGCGGGTTATGCGATGACCAAAATGGGGTTGTCTCCCGAGCTCGGTATCCTGGCCGGGTCGCTGGCAGGCGCGCTGATTGGTTTGATGGTTGGCAGCCTGGCGATTCGTCGGCAGGGGATTTATTTCACCATGATTACGCTGGCGCTGGCCCAGATGTTGTACTTCGTGTTTTTACAGGCGAAGTTCACCGGCGGTGAAGATGGCTTGCAGGGCGTGCCTCGCGGCAAATTACTTGGCTTGATCGATTTGTCCAACGACACCACGCTGTATTTCCTGGTGTTGGCGATCGCGGTGGGCGGCTACGCCCTCATCATGCGTATCGTCCATTCGCACTTTGGTCAGGTACTCAAGGCCATCAAGGAGAACGAACCGCGCGCCATTTCCCTCGGCTACGACGTGAACAAGTACAAGTTATTGGCATTCGTCCTGTCGGCCGGCTTGTCTGGGCTTGCCGGCGCGACCAAGACGCTGGTGCTGGGTTTCGAGACACTGACGGACGTGCATTGGTCAATGTCCGGACTGGTGGTGTTGATGACTCTGGTGGGCGGCCTTGGAACGTTGGTCGGCCCGATCGTCGGCGCGGTAATCATCATCGCGCTGGAGAACAAACTGGGTGACGCCGGTGACTGGTTGGCAACCGTCACCCAGATCGAGTGGTTTCGCTCCATCGGTGAATCGGTGACGATTGTCATTGGCCTCATCTTCATTATCTGCGTGCTGGTGTTCCGTCGCGGGATTGTCGGCGAACTGGCAGCACGTTTCAAACGCAGCTGATCACATTGCAGCGGCGTAGATACGTCGCGCATCATCACGGCTGACCGCGCGCGGGTTGTTTCCAAGCAGCCGCGTTTGTAGCATGGCATCGTCAGCGAGTCGATCAAGATCCGATTCGCCGATGCCGACGTCTCGCAGTCGCGTTGCGATTCCCACCTCGATAGCCAATTGTTCCATCGACGCGATCAAGGCGTTGCAACGGGATTCCGGTGATCCATTCACACCCGGCACAATCAAGTCGGCCAGCTCTGCATACAGCCCGCATGCGTCCGGGGCGTTGAATCGGAGTACATGTGGTAGCACCAGTGAATTGGACAGCCCGTGCGGCACGTGGAAAATTCCCCCGATCGGGTAGGCCAGTGCGTGCACTGCGGCACAGGGCGCATTGGCAAATGCCTGCCCCGCGAGCATCGCACCAAGCAGCATCGCTTCACGCGCCGCAAGATTCGTTCCATCCGTGCAGGCCACCCGCAGGTTGGTTGCTATCAGTCCCAATGCCTGGCGGGCGAGGGCGTCCGACAGGGGGTTTTTCTTGTGCCTGGTGGTATAGGCTTCAATCGCATGGACCATTGCATCGATGCCAGTGGCTGCAGTGACGTGCGGCGGTAAGCCTGTGGTCAGTGTGGCGTCAAGGATCGCCAGGTCAGCGTATAAGCGCGGCGAGACAACGCCCATCTTGGTCGTTGCTCCGGTGGTAACGATGGAAATCGGTGTTACCTCGGAGCCTGTTCCTGCGGTGGTCGGAATTTGAACCAGTGGCAGACGCTTGCCTGTGACGTTGCCTATGCCGTACATTTTCTGGAGCGGCTGGTCGCTGGCAACGAGGATTGCGATCAGCTTTGCGACGTCCATAGAGCTACCTCCGCCGAGCCCGATGACGAGTTCGACTTGCTGTTCTCGCGCCGCAGCGGCTGCACGCAGGACCACGGCTTCGGGCGGGTCGGCGACAACTTCGGCGAATACAGTGACCTCGAATTTGGCGCTCGTCAGGGACGCAACGGGGGAATCTACCAAGCCGGTGGCCAGAAAGCCTGGATCGGTGACAATCAGAACGCGACGGACCCCGGGAAATTTTTCAGAAAGAATAGCGCCGAGCTCGCCCGCCGCGCCTTGTTGACAAAGAATGCTGGGAACGGTGTCGAACGAAAAAGGCTTCGTGGCTAGGTTGGTGTTCATTTATGCTTCCTGTAACGGTCATCTTGGTGCAATTTTACTGTGCAGTAGCTCGCCGCGGTAGAATGTTGTCGATCGAATCATCCCGGTTTTGCCCCAGCTTCAGGGCTTGTCGTCGAGAACGCCTGGAAGCGGTCGCATGTTACGGCGGTGATTCGGGAAGTTATCCAATCGGGTCGGATTGTTTCACGTGAAACACGCAAAATAAGAGTGAGGACTACGGTGCACGACTCAGCAATTTTTCAGCGTACCGAAGCCGGGCGCGCTGAAATCCAAACAAAAATGCATGGCTTGACGCAAAGCGAGCGTCTCGCGCTGATTGTCATTGATGGCATCACACCATATATCGCGCTACGCGAAAAACTGAAGGGTCTTGCTGACGAGCGCTTCGAGAGGGCGCTTGCCAGTCTGGCCAAAAAGCACCTGATCTTTGAAGTACTGCTTAAAGAAGACAACGTCGTGCCAGATCATTTCGAGCCGGAGGTGATTGATCGCTTTCTGCAGCAGGATCCGATGGATCCGGTCACGATCATTTCCTTTGACGCCGAAGGTGACTTTGATCTCGATATGCCGGCTGAAATTGCGCTGCCGATCCCGCCCACGCCATCGCATGCGCCGTTAGTGCAGGATGCCGCTCTCGGGGTCGATGATGATTTGTTGCCACTCGAGAAAGATGTTCACGTTTCTCAGGCCCCCAAAATCACCAGTGTCGATTTTTACGTGCCATTGGAGAAGGGCCGTCCGGAAATCGCTGGCACGAGGGCGCCGAATGCATCTCCGGTGGTTCGCGCGCGTGGGGCGGCGCCGGTCCTTTCATCGAGCCGTCTGCAATGGGGGCAGGTGTTCGTCGCTGCGGGGGTGATCCTGATCGTGGGCTCGGTCCTGCTACGCTGGATGCGCTGAAGGTTTCACGTGAAACATGCGTCGCGCGGTTCCAACATTGGATCGGCTTGCAGGGTCGAAAAGACTTTATAATCTCGCCTCTGTTCACCGTCCATCGGGCGAAATATGCAATATCCATCAGAATTTGACGTCATCGTGGTAGGCGGCGGTCACGCGGGTACCGAGGCTGCATTGGCCTCGGCCCGTATGGGGCAAACTACATTGCTCCTGACGCACAACATTGAAACGCTTGGGCAGATGTCCTGCAATCCTTCCATCGGCGGGATTGGCAAAGGGCACTTGGTTCGAGAAGTTGACGCAATGGGTGGTGCGATGGCAATCGCCACTGACGAAGCGGGTATTCAATTTCGCATATTGAACTCATCAAAAGGTCCGGCCGTGCGGGCCACCCGCGCCCAAGCCGACCGCATCATGTACAAGCAGGCGATCCGCTCCCGGTTGGAAAATCAGCCAAATTTGTGGTTGTTCCAGCAAGCGGTCGATGACCTGATCGTGGAAGGCGAGCGTGTTGTCGGTGCCGACACACAGATTGGCATTCGTTTCCGCAGTCGTTCAGTCGTGCTGACGGCCGGCACTTTTCTCGATGGGAAAATCCACGTTGGACTGAATAATTACGCCGCCGGGAGGGCTGGTGACCCACCTGCCGTTTCATTGTCGGCGCGCCTCAAGGAGTTGCGCCTGCCGCAGGGGCGCCTGAAAACCGGCACGCCGCCACGTCTGGATGGACGCACCATTGATTTTTCAGTCATGCAGGAGCAGCCTGGCGACCTCGATCCGGTGCCGGTGTTTTCCGTGATGGGCACCGCCGCGATGCACCCGCGTCAATTGCCGTGCTGGATTACCCACACCAATGAGCGCACCCACGACATCATTCGCGCGGGGCTCGATCGCAGCCCCATGTACACCGGAGTGATCGAAGGTGTCGGCCCGCGCTATTGTCCATCCATCGAAGACAAGATTCATCGTTTCGCTGGCAAGGCTTCGCATCAGATATTTCTTGAGCCAGAGGGCCTGACCACGCACGAGTTCTACCCGAACGGGATCTCGACCAGTCTGCCCTTTGATGTGCAGCTGGCACTGGTGCAATCGATGGTCGGCCTCGAGCGTGCGCACATCCTGCGTCCCGGCTATGCGATCGAATACGATTATTTCGATCCGCGTGGTCTGAAGGCCTCGCTCGAAACCAAGGCCATCCAGGGGTTGTTCTTTGCAGGACAAATTAACGGCACAACCGGCTACGAAGAGGCGGCAGCACAGGGCATGCTGGCTGGCTTGAATGCAGCCCTGCAGACGCAGGGGAGGGCCGCCTGGACACCGGGCCGGGACCAGGCCTACCTCGGCGTGTTGGTCGATGATCTGATCACACAGGGTGTGCAGGAGCCTTACCGGATGTTCACGAGCCGCGCCGAATATCGCCTGAGTCTGCGCGAAGATAACGCCGACATGCGCTTGACCGAGATTGGTCGGGAACTTGGTTGCGTCGGCGACGTGCAATGGGCCGCCTTCGAGCGCAAGCGCGAAGCGGTGGCGAGGGAGCTTGAGCGACTGCGTTCCACCTGGGTTAGTCCGAAAGTGTTATCCGACGCTGAAGCCGAGCGCGTTCTGGGGAAGCCGATTGAGCGCGAGTATGCGCTTGCCGACCTGCTGCGGCGTCCGAACATCAGTTATGCCGCCGTGCTCAGTCTGACCGGAACCGACGGGCAGCCGTTGGCCGGTGTCGGCGTGGATGATCCCGTGGTGCGAGAGCAGATCGAGATCCAGTTGAAGTACGCCGGGTATATCGATCGACAAGCCAAGGAAATCGAGCGCCACGAGTACTACGAACACCTCAAGCTGCCGAGCGGATTCGATTATCTCGGCGTTCCTGCTCTGTCGACGGAAGTTCGCCAGAAATTGCATCAACAGCGGCCCGAAACGCTTGGCCAGGCATCGCGCATTTCCGGTGTGACGCCGGCCGCGATTTCGTTGTTGTTGGTGCACTTGAAGAAAGGCGGCTTCAAGGAGTTTGCTTCTGTCCCGGTGGTGACCGATGTTGCAGCATAAGGCGGCCCGACAATGACGCAATTTGACCGGGGTGCCCTGACAAAAACGCTACAGGAAGGGAGTGACGAACTCGGCCTTGCACTCAACCCGGACACCATTGGGCGCCTGATTGACTATCTCGCGCTGCTCAGCAAGTGGAATGCCGTCTATAACCTGACGGCCGTGCGCGATCCGAAGCAAATGGTCGTCCAGCACCTGCTCGACTCGCTGGCGATACTCCCCGCGTTTTTCCACGTGAAACATGTACTGGATGTCGGCGCGGGCGGCGGGCTGCCTGGCATGGTGTTGGCGATTTGGGCGCTGCAAGCGGCCCCCGGGATGCGCATCTCCATGATCGACACGGTCCACAAGAAGACCGCATTTTTGACCCAGGCCAAGGTTGAACTGGGCCTGAGCAACGTCACTGTGCACACCGCGCGGGTGGAGCAATTGATCGTTAGCCAGCCCTTCGATGTCATCACCTCGCGTGCCTTTGCAGACCTGTCCGATTTTGTGAACTGGTCGGCGCACCTGCTGGCCGCAGGCGGCCAGTTCATTGCAATGAAAGGCGTCAGGCCGGACGAGGAGATCTCGCGCCTGCCGGCTGGGTGGATCGTTACCGAAGTGCGTCCATTGGCGGTTCCTGGATTGCAGGCTGAACGCCATTTGGTTTTTATTCAAAGAGAAAGTGCCTGACAGGACGATCCGGGCATCCGATTCACGATCAACGAAAAACCAATGGCCAAAATATTCTGCATTGCAAACCAGAAGGGCGGCGTAGGCAAGACCACCACCGCAGTTAACCTCGCTGCCGGTCTGGCCCAGGTTCGCCAGCGCGTGCTGTTGGTCGATCTCGATCCGCAAGGCAATGCAACGATGGGCGCGGGTATCAACAAGGCTACGTTGAAGGCCTCGACGTACGAGGTGCTGCTGGGGATTTCAGACGTCGCCAGCGCCCGCCTGAAGTCCGAGACAGGCGGTTTCGACGTGTTGCCGGCGAATCGCGAGCTGGCTGGCGCAGAAGTCGAAATGGTGCAGCTCGACAATCGCGAAAAGCGCCTCAAGGATGCGTTGGCTCTGGTTGCCCAGGAATATGATTTCATCCTGATCGACTGCCCGCCGGCATTGTCGATGCTGACCCTGAACGGATTGTGCTCTGCGCACGGCGTAATCATTCCGATGCAGTGCGAGTATTACGCGCTCGAGGGCTTGTCTGATTTGGTCAACACGATCAAGAAAGTGCACGCCAAGCTGAATACGGACCTGAAAATCATCGGCCTGTTAAGGGTGATGTTTGATCCACGCATGACCCTGTCACAGCAGGTATCGGCGCAGCTTGAGCAGCATTTCGGCGACAAGGTATTCAAAACCCTGATCCCGCGCAACATTCGGCTGGCCGAAGCGCCGTCGTATGGCATGCCGGGTGTCAACTTCGATCCGACCTCCAAAGGTGCGCAAGCGTATATCGCGTTTGGCGTCGAAATGGTCGAACGTATCAAAACAATGTAAAGAAGCCATGGTCACGAAAAAACATAAAGGCGGCCTCGGCCGCGGTCTTGAAGCGCTGCTGGGCGGTCCAGGCGACATGAACGAGACCATGCCTGATGTGCCGGGTGCACCCTCGACGCTGGCGATCAGTGTCATGCAGGCGGGTAAATATCAGCCACGCACGCGCATGGACGAGGGGGCGCTGAACGAGCTTGCCGCCTCGATCAAGGCACAGGGACTGCTGCAGGCGATTCTGGTTCGGCCAATCGCGCCCCGGGACGGCGCCGAGCGCTACGAGATCATCGCCGGAGAGCGTCGCTTTCGGGCCGCACAACTGGCCGGCCTGACCGAAGTGCCAGTGCTGGTCAAGGATGTCGACGACCAGACCGCAGCGGCAATGGCGTTGATCGAAAATATCCAGCGCGAAGACCTCAATCCGCTTGAGGAAGCGCAGGGGATTCAACGCCTGATCAGCGATTTTGACTTCACGCACGAGCAGGCTGCCAGCGCGGTTGGGCGATCGCGCAGCGCGGTCTCAAACCTTTTGCGATTGCTCAACCTTGCCAAGCCAGTGCAAACCATGTTGATGGCTGGGGACATCGATATGGGGCATGCGCGCGCGCTGTTGCCGGTTGACGCTGCGAGTCAGATTACGCTGGCCAATCAGGTGGTGGCCAAGCGGATGTCGGTCCGCGACGCCGAAAAGCTGGTGGCGCGCACGACCAGCGAACAGGTCAATTCACCGAAGTTGGCAAAACAGAAATCACGCGATATTGTCCGGCTTGAGGACGAGTTATCGGACGCCCTCGCGACAACGGTACAGATCAAGCTTGGTACACGCAGCAAAGGCCAGGTAATTATTGACTTCTCCGACCTCGATGCGCTTGATGGTGTCATTGCACGCCTTCGTGTTTCTACATAGCACGCACCAAATAAAGCCGCCGTTGCGGCATTTCGCGCAATGGTTTCGAGCAATGCCAGTTTATGGGGCACCAAGTAATTGACGGTTGCTTCGGAAAGCACTTATAATCCAACGGCTTCCGAATACCCCCCCTTCAAACATCATTCAGACGTTCATTGTGATCCAGGCGACTGGCAATGAACCCACGACCTTGGACAAGCATGTTGCGCGTAGTGTTAATGCAATTCGCGGCGACGCTGGTCGTAAGTCTGATTGCCGGTGCCATGATCGGAATGCCTGGTTTCTGGTCGGCACTGTTGGGGGGATTATGTTGTGTGATACCAAATGGGTTGTTTGCGCTGCGTTTGTTCTCTGATACGCGCAAGTCGGGCGAACCCAATCCCACCTCATTTTTTGTTGGTGAATTTGTCAAGATTGCGTTGACGGTCGCATTTCTGGGTGCGACCGCGTGGCTGTATCACGATTTGAACTGGCTGGCGCTACTCGCCGCCTTCATCGTGGCGCTGAAAAGTTACATCATCTTATTATTTAGGCACTGACATGACGACTGAAGCGATTGCTGGCGCGGCTGCGGAACACGCTCCGACTGCCTCTGAATACATCGTCCATCACCTGGGTCATCTGTCGACCAGGCATCAGGACAAAATCGTCGATTTTTCCATTCTTAACGTGGATACCATTTTCTGGTCCATTTTTGCTGGCGTCGTTGGCTGCCTCGTGATGTATCTGGCAGCGCGCAAAGCGACATCCGGCGTGCCGGGCCGTTTTCAAGGCGCTGTCGAGATGGTCTACGAAATGGTCGACGACCAGGCCAAGGCGATTGTCCATGGCGACCGCAGCTTTATCGCGCCGCTGGCACTGACCATTTTCGTCTGGGTTGCACTGATGAACTCGCTCGATTTTCTGCCGGTCGACATGTTTTCCGGCCTGTTTCATCTTCTTGGCGTGGAGCAGTACTTCCCGCATCACCGCGTCGTCCCGACCGCCGATCTGAATGGCACGATGGGGATTGCACTCGGCGTGTTCGCCCTGATGATGTATTACAACATCAAGATCAAGGGCGTCGGCGGCTTCATCCATGAACTGTTTGCTGCACCATTTGGTATTTGGCTGCTACCGTTCAACTTCCTGCTGAACGTAATTGAATTCGTGGCCAAGACCGTGTCGCTGGCAATGCGGCTGTTCGGCAACATGTATGCCGGCGAGTTGCTGTTCCTGCTGATCGCTTTGCTTGGCTCCACCGCGACTGCATTCGGATTTATCGGCCATGTATTTGCCGGTTCCATCTGGGCCATCTTCCATATCCTGATTGTTTTCCTGCAAGCGTTCATCTTCATGATGTTGACGCTGGTATATATCGGTCAGGCGCACGAAGGGCACTAAGTGGTTTCAGGTTTTGAAAATTGTGGTATCGCGTTGCTGGTTTTTTGATTTGATTTTTATATTTACTTTAACTTTGAAGGAATTGTGATGACTGACCTCTCATTTGTAGCTTTGGCCTGCGGTTTGATTATTGGCCTGGGCGCAATCGGCGCTTGTATCGGTATCGGTATCATGGGCGGCAAATACCTCGAAGCATCGGCACGTCAGCCTGAATTGATGAATACGCTTCAAACCAAAATGTTTCTGCTGGCTGGTCTGATCGATGCTGCGTTCCTGATTGGTGTTGGTATTGCGATGTTGTTCGCATTCTCGAACCCATTCAAGTAATCCGCTTCTCGTGGCTGCATCCCGGTTCGGGATGTTGGCCGACCGTATTCTGCTAAGGAAATTACCATGAACCTGAATGCAACCTTGATTGCACAGTTCGTGGTCTTCTTCATCCTCGCTGGCTTCACGATGAAATTCGTGTGGCCGCCGTTGACAAAAGCGCTCGACGAGCGCTCCAAGAAGATCTCGGACGGTTTGGCAGCAGCCGAACGCGGCAAGGCCGAAATGGCCGCCGCAGAAAAGCGTGTCCAGGCACAGTTGGCATCGGCGAACGATGCCGGCCAAAAGCGGATCAGCGATGCTGAGAAGCGCGCCCAGGGCATCATTGACGAAGCCAAGCACACAGCATCGGCCGAAGCCGCGCGTATCCTCGCTGCAGCCAAAGCCGACGCCGACCAGCAAGTGACCCAGGCGCGCGAAGCATTGCGCGATCAGGTAGCCACGCTGGCGGTGAAAGGTGCTGAACAGATCTTGAAGCGCGAAGTCAACGCTGCTGTGCACGCCGATTTGTTGAACCAACTGAAAACCGAGCTGTAATCATGGCAGAACTCGCAACGATTGCCCGCCCGTACGCAGAAGCATTGTTCCGTGTCGCCAAGGGAGCCGATCTGGCTGTCTGGTCAAGTCTGGTTGCCGAAATGGCACAGGTCGCGGCGAATCCGGATCTGCAGGCTTTTGCGCACAATCCGAAAATCGCCGATGCCGATGTCGAATCAACATTCCTGTCGGCGATCAAATCGCCGGTCAGTGCTGAAGCCAAAAACTTCATCAGCATGTTGATCGAAAACGGCCGACTGGGTTTGTTGCCTGAAATCGACGTGCAATTCCAGGTATTGAAAAATACCTTGGAAGGTGCTGCCGATGCGGAGATTGTCAGCGCGTTTGACCTGTCGACGACGCAAGTCAGTGAATTGATTGCCACGCTTGAAAAGAAATTCGGTCGCAAACTCAATCCGTTGGTGACGGTTGATCCGTCGCTGATTGGTGGTGTGCGCGTTGTTGTCGCTGATGAAGTGCTCGATACGTCGGTGCGCGCCAAGCTGCAACAGATGCAGCTTGCGCTGACAGCGTAGGTCTGCCGCGTCGCTCTGCGTTTGCCTGAGCACATAGAATAATTTTAGGAGTTTATATGCAACTCAACCCGTCCGAAATCAGCGAGCTGATCAAGAGCCGGATTCAAGGTCTGGCCGACAGCGCCGAGATCCGCAATCAGGGTACGGTTATTTCCGTGTCCGATGGTATCTGCCGCATCCACGGTCTGTCCGACGTGATGCAAGGCGAGATGCTGGAATTCCCAGGCAACACCTTCGGTCTCGCACTGAACCTGGAGCGCGACTCGGTCGGTTCCGTGATCCTGGGCGACTACGAGCACATCTCCGAAGGCGATACGGTCAAATGTACCGGCCGCATTCTGGAAGTGCCAATTGGCCCTGAGCTGTGCGGTCGCGTGGTCAATGCGCTCGGTCAGCCGATCGACGGCAAAGGCCCGATCAACGCCAAGCTGTCGGCGCCAATCGAAAAAATCGCGCCAGGCGTGATTGCACGCCAATCGGTGTCGCAGCCAATGCAAACTGGTCTGAAATCGATCGATGCAATGGTGCCAATCGGACGCGGTCAACGCGAACTGATCATCGGCGACCGTCAAACCGGCAAGACCGCGGTGGCGATCGATGCGATCATCAACCAAAAAGGCCAGGGCGTGACATGTATCTATGTCGCGATCGGCCAAAAAGCATCGTCGATCAAGAATATCGTGCGCTCGCTTGAGCTGCACAATGCGATGGAATACACGATCGTGGTTGCGGCATCGGCTTCCGAGTCCGCTGCAATGCAATTCGTCGCACCGTATGCCGGTTGCGCGATGGGCGAATACTTCCGTGATCGTGGCGAAGACGCCTTGATCGTGTACGACGATTTGTCGAAGCAAGCTGTTGCGTACCGTCAGGTGTCGCTGCTGCTGCGTCGTCCGCCAGGCCGCGAAGCCTATCCCGGCGACGTGTTCTACCTCCACAGCCGTTTGCTGGAGCGCGCAGCACGCGTCAATCCAAAGTACGTCGAAGATTTCACCAAAGGCGAAGTCAAGGGCAAAACCGGTTCGCTGACGGCGCTGCCGATCATTGAAACGCAAGCCGGCGACGTCTCCGCGTTCGTGCCAACCAACGTGATTTCGATCACTGACGGCCAGATTTTCCTTGAGACCTCCCTGTTCAACGCCGGTATTCGTCCAGCGATTAACGCCGGTATTTCGGTGTCGCGTGTGGGTGGTGCAGCGCAGACCAAAGTGATCAAGAACCTGTCCGGCGGTATTCGTACCGACTTGGCGCAGTATCGTGAATTGGCTGCCTTTGCACAATTTGCATCAGACCTTGATGCATCGACCCGCAAACAGCTCGACCGCGGCGCCCGCGTGACGGAATTGCTGAAGCAGGCACAGTATTCGCCACTGTCGATCTCGTTGATGGCGTGTTCGCTGTTTGCCGTCAACAAGGGTTACCTCGACGATGTTGAAGTCAAAAAAGTGCTCGCCTTCGAAGCCGGTCTGCATGGTTTCATGAAAAGCAGCCACGCCGATCTGCTGCAGAAGATTGAAGAGACCAAGCAACTCGACAAGGACGGTGAAGTTGCACTGGCCGCCGCTGTTGCTGATTTCAAGAAATCGTTCTGACCCCAACCTGTGCATAAGGAGTAATTACGCATGGCTTCAGGCAAAGAAATCCGTGGCAAGATCAAGAGCGTAGAAAATACGAAGAAGATCACCAAGGCGATGGAAATGGTTGCCGCTTCCAAGATGCGCAAGGCGCAGGAGCGGATGCGTGCGGCCCGTCCATACAGCGAGAAAATTCGTAATATCGCAGCGAACCTGGCGCAAGCCAATCCTGAATACACGCATCCGTTTCTGGTCAAGCAGGAAAACGCCAAGCGCGTTGGGTTCATCGTCGTCACCACCGACAAGGGATTGTGTGGCGGCCTGAATACCAATGCATTGCGTCTGTTGACGACCAAATTGCGTGATGTCGAAAGCAAGGGCAACAAGGTTGATGCCGTTGCGATTGGCAACAAGGGCTTCGGTTTTCTCAACCGTATCGGTGCCACCGTTGTCGCGCACGCCGTGCAATTGGGCGACGCGCCACATCTCGACAAGCTGATCGGCCCTGTCAAGGTGCTGCTCGATGCCTATCAGGAAGGTCAGCTTGATGCGGTGTACCTGGTCTATACCAAGTTCATCAATACGATGCGCCAGGAAGCAACGCTGGAGCAATTGCTCCCACTGACATCGGAAAAGATGGAAGCGGACAAGGGCAGTCACGCCTGGGACTACATTTACGAACCGGATCCGCAGGCCGTCATTGACGAATTGCTGGTGCGTTATGTCGAGGCGCTGATCTTCCAGGCGGTTGCCGAAAACATGGCGTCCGAGCAATCGGCGCGGATGGTCGCGATGAAGTCCGCGAGCGACAATGCCGGCAACGTGATTGGTGAGCTCAAGCTGGTGTACAACAAGACGCGGCAGGCAGCGATTACCAAGGAATTGTCGGAGATTGTGGCGGGAGCGGCGGCAGTTTAATCAGCGGCATGGCGGGGTCGATGCGTCGCGCAAGACGACCACCGACCCACTACGCAACTGGTCTCAGCCAACGCAACTGCGTGCACGGACCGACAGGCCCAGGCAGACGAACACAGCAGCAAGCAAAAAGATGAAGCAGCCCGACGGTCCGCCCTCGCATCAGCGGAGGATGAACCGGGGAGCTGCCAAAGAATTTAAATTACTTTTGAAGGATCCAACATGGCTGACGGCAAAATCGTTCAGTGTATCGGCGCAGTGGTGGACGTTGAGTTCCCGCGTAACGCGATGCCCAAGGTGTATGACGCCTTGAAAATGGAAGGCTCGGAACTGACGCTGGAAGTGCAGCAGCAACTTGGCGACGGTATCGTCCGCACCATTGCGCTCGGTACTTCCGACGGTTTGCGCCGCGGCATGATCATTCAAAATACCGGCAAGCCAATTACGGTACCGGTCGGCAAAGCAACATTGGGCCGCATCATGGACGTGCTGGGTAACCCGATCGACGAATGCGGTCCGGTCAGCCACGAACAGACGGCATCGATTCACCGCAAGGCGCCTGCCTATGATGAATTGTCCCCATCGCAAGATCTGCTCGAAACCGGCATCAAGGTGATCGATCTGGTTTGTCCGTTTGCCAAGGGCGGTAAAGTCGGCCTGTTCGGCGGTGCCGGCGTGGGCAAGACCGTGAACATGATGGAACTGATCAACAACATCGCCAAGGCCCACAGCGGTCTGTCAGTGTTCGCCGGTGTCGGCGAGCGTACTCGTGAAGGCAATGACTTCTACCACGAGATGGCTGATGCGAAAGTCGTCGATCTGGAAAATCCGGAGAACTCGAAAGTCGCGATGGTGTACGGTCAGATGAATGAACCGCCAGGCAACCGTCTGCGTGTCGCGCTGACCGGTTTGACGATCGCCGAGAGCTTCCGCGATGAAGGCAAGGACGTTTTGTTCTTCGTCGATAACATTTATCGCTTCACGTTGGCCGGTACCGAAGTATCCGCGCTGCTTGGTCGTATGCCATCCGCAGTGGGATACCAGCCAACGCTGGCCGAAGAGATGGGCCGTCTGCAAGAGCGCATCACGTCGACCAAAGTCGGCTCGATCACATCGATTCAGGCCGTCTACGTGCCAGCCGATGACTTGACCGATCCGTCGCCAGCTACCACGTTTGCCCATTTGGACTCCACCGTCGTGCTCTCGCGTGACATCGCTTCGCTGGGTATTTATCCTGCAGTTGATCCACTTGACTCGACCTCGCGTCAGCTTGATCCGCTGGTCGTTGGCCAGGACCACTACGACACTGCACGCGCTGTTCAAGGCACGCTGCAGCGTTACAAGGAACTGCGCGACATCATTGCGATTCTGGGCATGGACGAATTGGCGCCGGAAGACAAATTGCTCGTCGCACGCGCCCGTAAAATGCAGCGTTTCCTGTCGCAGCCGTTCCACGTGGCCGAAGTATTTACTGGTTCGCCAGGAAAATACGTTTCGCTCAAGGACACGATCAAGGGCTTCAAGATGATCGCATCCGGTGAACTCGATCACCTGCCGGAACAAGCGTTCTACATGGTCGGCACGATCGAAGAAGCAATCGAAAAAGCCAAGAAGACTCAGTAATCGACGCTGACAGGCGTCCCACGACGCCTGTTGTCCGATGACTGAAGCAATGCACAGAGAAGGTTCCAAGATGGCACACACTATTCACGTTGATGTAGTTTCGGCCGAGATGCAGATTTTTTCGGGTGAAGCCGAATTCGTTGCGTTGCCGGGCGAGTCCGGCGAACTGGGGATTTATCCGCGTCATACGCCGTTGATCACCCGCATCAAGCCAGGCACTGTACGGATCAAGATTCCTGGCAAGGATGAGATGGAACTGGTGTTTGTTGCCGGTGGCATCCTTGAGGTTCAGCCGAATACCGTGACGGTACTGGCAGACACGGCGATCCGCGGCAGCGATCTGGACGAAGCGAAGGCCACTGAAGCAAAGCGGATGGCCGAAGAAGCCCTGGTCAACCGTGAATCGAAGATCGATTACGCGGCTGCCCAAGCCGAGTTGTCGGTAGCGATTGCCCAATTGGCCGCAATCCAGCGTCTGCGTCAAAAGCGTTAAAACGTATTTCCGCGAGAGCGGAGGTCGTGTGAAAGGCAGCCCTGGCTGCCTTTTTTTCGTCCATTTTTCCGTACGGACAGGAGTCTCATCGATCAACAGAGAACAAAACGCGGTATTGACAAGAACATGGGCACTTCTGCGCCAACAGACAGTGATGTGCCAACGCTACAGATTTGGTTTATGGCGCGGAAGATTATTGATGTACCGGCAAAATAAATCTTCAAATCAATGACATCCGGCATGGTGGCGATAAGTTTTCATGCAGGTGCATGGTTCGCTCAGGGCTTGGTGTGAGCGAGCAGGACCTGAAGGGAAGCGACCGCAGCAGGAGCACACGCTTGCCTCGGCTCCCGCCGACATGGACAAACCGGCTCCCCGGGCACGGACCCATGGCGCCTTATGAAACCAGACCCTCAAGCTACAACACGACACGCCGCCGCCTGGGGAATCCATCATCACGGACAAGTATGACAATCGCAGACTCAACCCCGCACGCAGCATCGAACTTGCCCCTCGCGGCGAAAAAAAGTAAGCAGGCAATGCGCTATCTGCCAGTGCTCTTGCTGGCGGCCCTTTGCACGAGTGGCTGCGGTGGCGGCGGCGGAGCGACCAGCGCCGCAGTCGACACCACTACTTTCAACCAGACTGCGCAGACGAATGCCGCGCCGGACAGCGCTGCCGCGGCGCCCGAAGCATCGGCTGACGACATGGCCATGAGCGCACCTGATCAGACCTCCGGGAATGCACCCGCTGAACAGTCTGGTACAACTACAGTGTTATCTCTCACCAGCAGTGTCGGCGGCACAGTCAGTTCGACCGCTAACGGCATCACCTGCGCTTCGGGTGCCAGCTGTAGCGCGACCTTCGGCACAGGAACCAGTGTCGTGCTGGCCGCGCAAGCACTGTCCGGCTATGCCTTCAATCACTGGAGCGGCAGCTGCAGTGGCAGCAACCCGTCCTGCACGGTCGCGCTGTCGGCCAGCACCAGCGCGACGGCAACGTTCGTTCCAATCATTCCCATTACCGGCGCCCCGTACGTCCGCTACATCGACGCCGTCAGCGGTCCGGTGACCGGCGGTGAAGGCAACAATGGCGCCTACCTGTCGATCTTCGGCAACAACTTCGGCTCCAGCGGCATGGGCACGACCACCAAGGTCTATATCGGTGGCAGCGAAGTCGCCAATTACCGTTATCTCGGCACCGCCAAGGTCGGCAGCAAGCTCGGCCTGCAGCAACTCACTGTGCAGGTTGGCAATCTCGGCAATGCTGTTGCCGGCACCGCGCTGCCGATCAGCGTCGTCGTCAACGGCGTGACCAGCAATGTCGACCAGACCTTCACGCCCAATCCGGGCCGCATCCTGTTCGTCGCCCTGAACGGCAACGACAGCACCGCCGTCGCCGGCGACATCAGCAAGCCGTGGCGCTATCTGCAAACCAGCGCACGTGGCGGCGCCTATGGCACGCTCCAGGCGGGCGACCATGTCGTCATCCGTGGCGGTAACTGGTCCGACACCGGCTTCGATGGCGCCTGGCTGCGCTTCCGCGACACCCAGCAACAGGGTTCCGCACCGACCGGCGCTGCCAGGACCGGCTGGATTCACATTACCGCCTATCCGGGGCCAGTCAGCGGCAACGCCATCGAGGATGTGCATTACTCGACGCCGTCCGGCGTCAAGGGCGGCATCCAGGGGCCGAACTCGGCTTACTACGCCACCACCGGTGACTGGGTCTCGATTTCCAACCTGCGCATGGATGTCAGTGCCACCGCCAGTTCCGACGCGGCGCCACTCAATGTGCAATACGGCGCCGGCCCATGGCGCGTGGTCAACAATGAACTCGGCCCATGGCCGTCGACGCTGGCCGCACCGGGCAACGCCATGGGCGGCGGCGTGGCGGGACACGGCAACAACGTCAAGGTGTATGGCAACAACATCCATGACATCGCCTGTGTCGGTGCGCTGGAAAACCACGGCATCTATATCGATTCCGGCGCCACCAACTGGGACGTCGGCTTCAACTGGGTGCACAACATCACCGGCGGCAACCTGCTGCAGATGTTCGACAATGTCGGCCTGGCGGGCAATAACTACGTAGGCTTCCCGGCCAACTGGGCGGGCTTCAGCGGCATGCAGGTGCATCACAACTGGTTCGACGGCTCCGGCAAATACGGTCTGAATTTGGCCGACAGCATCATCTCCGGCACGATCTGGAACAATGTCGTCACCGGTGCGACCTACTCTGGCCTGCGCATCAACACCATCTCGCAAAACATGAACATGACGATTGCGTTCAACACGTTCTATGACAACGACCGTGTCGTCAGCGGCTCCGGCAATGCCCAGGTGCTCAATACCTGGGGCAACTACAGTCCGACCGGCACCATCCGGATCTACGACAACCTGTTTGCCGCCGGACCAGCCACGCTGGCCAGCTCAAGCTATTACGCCAACGAGGGCTCGTCGGACAGCTATCTCGACTTCAAGCGTAATTTGTACTGGGCCAATGGCAACGGGTGGAGTACGCTGGCGCGGGACAGCACCGGACTGTATGGCGATCCGAAACTGACCGCCACCCTGGCCCTTGGCGCGGGCAGCGTCGCCATCGACGCCGCCACCCAGGCCACACCGATCACCGTCAACGACGATCTCACCGGCCTCGTCTCGCGCCCGCGCGGTGCGGCCAAGGATATCGGGGCCTTTGAACGATAACAATGAGAGACAAACAGAACGCATGAAAACCAGCAATCAGTTCCGCCCCAGCAAGTCCCAAAAGATTACGGATGCCGATGCGGCAGCCAAGCCATTGTCCAGTGGCGACAAGGCCAAGGACAAGTTAGCCGTCGAAGACCTCGCGCAGCGAATTGCGGCAGTCCAGAATGTTTTCTTCGCGGCCCACGCACGCAAATTACTGATCGTCTTGCAGGGGATGGATACTTCCGGCAAGGACGGCACGGTCAAGGAAGTTTTCGGTCGTACCGATCCGCTGGGCATACGCAGCGTTCCGTTCAAGGCGCCAACAGTCGTCGAACGCGAACATGATTTCCTCTGGCGGATTCATGCACAGGTGCCGGCGCAAGGTGAAATCGTGATCTTTAACCGCAGTCACTACGAAGACGTCCTCATCACCAATGTGCATGGGTGGATCGACAAGGCCGAAAGCGAACGCCGCATGGCCCACATCCGCGATTTCGAGCGCATGCTGGCCGAAACCGGCACGGTCATCCTCAAGTTCTTCCTGCATATTTCGAAAGACGCGCAAAAAGCACGGTTGGAAGAGCGCATCGCCGATCCAGAAAAAAACTGGAAATTCGATCCGCAGGATCTGGTCGAGCGCAAGTCATGGGACGAGTATCAGCAAGCCTATGCGACCGCCATCAATGCAACCGATGCCGATCACGCGCCGTGGTTTATTATCCCTGCCGATTCGAAGACGCACCGCAATCTGGCGATTGGCACGATTGTGCTCGAAGTCCTGGAGGGGATGAAGCTGTCCTATCCGCCCGCGAAACCAGAACTGCTTGAACTGAAAATTACCTAAGGAAACGCGGAACAAATCGAATTCCGCCTGTTCGACGGCGTAGCGCGGATTTTTTGTTCGCGTTACGTCGAACGTTTGCGATTTTTCCTGTGGTCGCATCCACTTTTTCAAGTTTCACACCTCTTTCGAGGCGTTTCCCGGCGCACTTAGCGCCACCGTGCCCACTATGGGCGTAACTGTCCCCTTGCCATGTACAGGTTACTCAAGGCAAACAAGATATTGAGCTGCGCGTCGTTCTTGGCCAATCCCTTGTAGCGCGTCTTTTTGTATTTGAAGATGTTCTTGACGACGTGGAACGGATGCTCCACCCGCGCCCGTACCTGCG